>NZ_PDJO01000001.1:3097157-3404486 GCF_002563775.1 Thioclava sp. ES.031
CGACACCGGCGAGCGCGATGAGAAGGATCAGGGCAGAAGCGATATAGCGACGGGTCTGGGACATCGGATCAACTCGTGGAAACAGGGGTGGAGGGCGTGAGGCGCAGGTGCGGGAGGGGCCAGCTTTGGCGCAGGGCGACATGGGCGATCAGCCCGGCGAGCGCCGCCAGCGCGAGCCAGAACACCGCGCGGAACGCGTCGTCATAGGCGAGGATGGCCGCCTGCTGCCGCACCGTGGCGGCAACCGAGGACAGCGCGGCCCCGGCCCTTGCGCCCGCATCTGCGGTCTGGCTGCCAAGCGATGCGGCGCTTCGCGCGAGGGTCTGGCTCAAAATGGGGTTGTCGGGCGAGATCTGCGGCGAAAGCTGCGCCATATGATAGGCGGTGCGGTCGACCACCAACGAGCGGAACAGCCCCGACCCGATGACCCCACCAATGGATTGCGTGGCCAGAAACAGCACGACGAAGCTCAGCAGGTAATGCGGGCCCTTCGCGAAGGCGGCTCCCAACCCTTTCGCCATCGCAGGCGGCAGGAACAGGATCCCCGCGAAGCCGATCATCGCCTGGCTGAGATACATCTGCTCGGGCCGGGTGAGCGCGGTCGATTGCGAATCCATCCACGCCCCGGCCGCGATCAGAACCAGCGCGATGCCGTGGAACAGCGGCGCACGCGCCCCGCTATTGGTCAGCATCAGCACGCCCGTCGCGGCCAGCATCGACAGCGCGATGATCCCGAACAGCAGCTGCTCTTGCCCGGGCTGCAGCCCCATCGTGCGCAGGAAACCGACCGCGCCCGCGTTCTGCTCGGCCAGCAAGATGCGGAAGACCAGCAGCGTGCCGGCCAGATGCAGGATCTGCGGGCTCAGCAGCCAGTGAAAATCGATCAGCGGATTGGGCCGCTGCATCTCGATCAGCACCGCGCCCGCGACCATCACGATCGCCGCCGCAAGCGCCACGCCAAGCCACTCGGCCTGCGTCCAGTAATCGAGCGCGCCGAACATGAAGACGCTGGTGAACGCGCCAAAACCAACCGCGAGCAGCGTGAAAGAGACAGAATCGAGCGGCTTGAGCACCTTTTGCAGAGGGCGCGGCGTCAGCGGCAGCGCAAAAATGAGCGCAAGGGCCACCAGCGCCATGCCCATCTGGAACAGGCTCACCGCGTGCCAGCTGGCATTCGCGGTGAGGTCGGGCAGCAGCACTCGCGCCAAGGGACGACCCACCATGATCATCGTCAAAACACCGGGAATCGCGATCTTCATGCGCTGCGCGACCGGCACCGCCTCCAGCATGTAGAGAAAGCCCAAGCTCGACAGCGGAGCCGCGGCGCACCCGCTCAGGAAGGCCACGATGACCGCGGAATGCAGATCGTCGACCCAGAGGTTCAGCACCATCGCCAGCACGAAGCAGACGATCCCGACCTCGGCGAAGCGGCGCAGGCCGAACTGGTCGCGGATGCGGATCAGCATCAGTGGCATCGACGCGCGCGGCGCCATGAAAGCCGCCATCACCCAATAGGTGTGGTTCGTGGTGGCGTGAAGATCCCCCGCAAGCTGCGGCAGGTTGGCCGAGACAAAGCCGGTGGCCAGCGATTGCGACAGTGCCACGAAGACGGCGGCGCTGGCATAGACGAGCCGCTTGGGCGTGGAATGGTCAGGCTCCGCAGGCGCGGCGGGCTGGGGCGTGACCTCTGTCTCGGGAGGCTCTGCCTCTGTGACCTCGTTTTGCGTGACCTCGGCCACTTTGACCGGAGCCGCCTCGGGCCGCACGCGCTCGCGCGGCGATACCGGTTCGGCGGCCGTCGGACGCGCATCCGGGCCGTTGATGTCGCGAATCTGGAAATTCATTGGCCGCGCATCCTCTCGAGATTGGCCTGCATCCGCTCCATCGCCTTGCGGGCGCGGGCGACCTCGTCAGCGTCGATACCGTCGTAGAGTTTCGCGCGCAGCGCCTCGACGAAGGTCTCGATCTCGGAGGCATTTGCGCGGGCATGTTCGGTGAGGAAAATCTGGCGGACGCGTTTGTCGTCGGGATCGGCGCGACGCTCCACGAAACCGAGCTTCTCCAGCCCGTCGAGAGTCCGGTTCAGCGTCGGCGTCTCGATCGCCAATGTCTCGGCCAGTTGAGTCTGCTTCAGTCCCTCGTCGCGCGAGATCGCCAGTATCGCCTGCGCACGCGCAAAGGTCAGGCCCATATCGCGTGCCTGCGCGTCGAACATCGCGCGCACAGACCGCGCCGTCAGCATCATCGTGCGGGTCAACTCGGCACGGTCGCGGCGGGCGGCTTCGGTGGGAGCGGATTTAACGGCGGCACGGTCGGACATGGGGGCCTCGGGAATAAAGTTAGCCTGCTAACGTTTTCGTCCCATCCCACATATCCTCTGGGTCGCGAGGATCAACACAGGCAGCCCGCACAGGGGGCCGTGCGAAATTGCGAAAGGCCCCGGATCGCGCCGCGCATTCAGCGTTGACGCTCAGGCGGCGAGCAAGGTCACAAGACCGAGACCTGCGCCCACCAGCATGACCAGCGACAGCGTCACCGTCGCGATCACACGCGGCCCGGCGGCCGCCACCGCCCGCGCATCGACGCCAAGCCCCAGCGCCGCCATCGCGATCACCGTCAGGATGGACGCCCCCTGCCCCATCGGCGCAAGCGCAGCCTCCGGCAGCGCCCCGGCAGAGCGCAGCACGATCATCCCGAGGAACCCGAGAATGAAGAGCGGCGGCATCAGCCCGCGCCGCAACCGCCCTTCCGGCCCGGCAGAGCGCCCATCGGTCGGCAGATGCGGCGCGAGAAGCGACAGAACCACCGTGATCGGCCCCAGCATCAAGACGCGCACCAGCTTCACAAGCGTGCCAAGCTGGATCGCCGCGCCCCCCATCGGCGCTGCGGCGGCCAGAACCTGCGGCACCGCGTAGACCGTGATCCCCGACAGGATGCCATAGCCATGCACGCTCATCCCCGCCACGTGGCCGACCACCGGCAGCAGCAGAACCACCGCGACGCCCAACACGGCGGTAAAGGCGATTGCGGCGCTGACATCGTCGCTATCGGCGTCGATCACCGGCGCGACGGCGGCGATGGCGGAATTGCCGCAGATGCCGTTGCCGCAAGCGATCAGAAGCGCCATGCGGGCTGGCAGGCGCAGGGCCCGCCCCAGCAGGTAGGCCGCGGGCACCATCAGCGCGACCACCGCGACGATGCCGCCCAGAAGGCCCGGCCCGACCGACAGAAGCGTCTGGGCGCTCACCGAGGCGCCAAGCAAGACGATCGCGATCTCCAGCACCGTCTTGGCGGAAAATCGGATACCGGCATCGAAGCGCGCAGGCGGTGTCCAGAGGGAGCGCACCACCGCACCGATGAGGATCGCCAGCACCAGCGGCTCCAGCCATTCCGCCCCGAACAGCGCGCGCTCCGCCGCGCCCCCCAAGGCCGCGAGCGCGGCGACAGCGGCGCTTAGCGCAAGCCCCGGCGCGAAGGCGCGAAGCGCAAGCCGCGGGCGGGAAAGGCTGCAGGCAAGGGTCGAATGGTGCGGCACGGTGGCCTCCTCTCGGTCTGGTCTTGTCCTGTAATTGCCCGCGCCAATTCATTCTTCAAACGAAATGTTTTTGTCGATATGATCGTTTTTGTCGATCAATTGAGCCGGAGACACGCATGACCCCCGAACAACTCCGCGTTTTCATCGCGGTGGCGGAAGAGCAGCACATGACCCGCGCCGCGGCCCGGCTGAACATGACGCAATCGACGGCCTCCGCCGCCATCGCGGCGCTCGAGGCGCGGCATGAGATCGCGCTGTTCGACCGGATCGGGCGGGGGATTTCGCTGACCGAGGAAGGCCGCGCCTTTCTGCCAGAGGCGCGCGCGGTGCTGGCACGGTTTGCCGAGGCGGAGGCGATGCTTGCCGAGACCCGCGGACTCGAACGCGGGCATATCCGCCTGATCGCCAGCCAGACCATCGCGGGCTACTGGCTGCCGCCCTACCTCGCCGCTTTCCGGCAAACCCGCCCGGGGATCGAGGTGACGCTGGAAATCGGCAACACGCAGGAGGCGGCAGAGCGTCTGCGCGCCGGCCTGCACGATCTTGCGCTGGTCGAGGGCGATGTCGAGGATGCGAAACTGGAGCGGGTCCAGATCGGGGCGGATCGGCTCATGCTGGTCAGCGCCGCGCCGCCCCCCGGCAAGCTGGATGCGCGCGCACTGAGCGCGGCGAGCTGGGTGCTGCGCGAGCCGGGCTCTGGCACGCGCTCTACCGCGGAAGCGGCCCTTGCCGATCTTGGCGTTGCGCCGCACGCGCTCTCAAAGGCGCTGGTCCTGCCCTCGAACGAGGCGGTGCTGAGCGCGGTCGAGGCAGGGGCCGGGATCACCATTCTCTCGGCCCATGTCGTCGCGCGGTCACTGAGCCTTGGAACGGTTCAGGACTGGGATTTGCACCTCGCGCCGCGGCCCTTCTATGCGCTGCGTCACCGCGACCACCATGTCAGCCACGCCACGCGCGACCTGCTGGCACGGATCGATCAGTCCCAGCTGGACGACCTCACTCAGACGGAATGAACCAATTCGCGAGCTTCGACTCGATCTCCGAGGGAAGCGCGGGCTTCGGGCAGACCGCCGCGCCGGGATACCGCTCGCGCAGCTGCGAAGCCTCGGCATGGCCGGAATGGAACAGGAGCGGCACGCCCGCCTCATGGAGCCGATCGGCCAGTTCGTAGACCTCGCCATCGGCCAGCATCACGTCGAGGATCGCAGCGCCCGGCAGACGCTCGCGGACCAGATCCAGACCCGCGCGCACGGTGGCGCAGGGGCCCCAGACCTCCATCCCGAGATCCTCAAGCATGAACTGTAGATCAAGCGCGACGACGGCTTCATCTTCCACAAGGAGCACCTCGCTCGGTGCTTTCTTAGTCAGCGTCGCCATCGATTTCATGCGCGAAGATAATCCTGTTGCAACGGCTTTCCGGTGTCTGACGCGTGTCGACCCGCGCCGAGATCTGGCTGGCGGAAATATCGACCAACGTCGAGCCGAAGCCCTGTTTGTTCGTGTCGAGCTGTAACGCTTCACGGTACCGCTCGTTCCACGATAGTATCACGGTGTCGTCAGTTTCCTTCGACCATGTGATCTCAAGATCACCCTCCCGTTGCCCCAAAACCCCATATTTCGCGGCATTCGTGCTCCATTCGTGGAAAATCAGCGCCAGCGCGGTCAGGTGATGCGTCGGAACATCGACCTCCGGCCCGTCGATCAGGAATTTCGACGGGTCGTCATAAGGGGCCAAGGTCGTCTCGATCACCTCGCGCAGCGGGATCGCCGCGCCAGAGGTTCGGGTGCGGGCCAGATCGTGCGAGCGCGCAAGCGCGTTGATCCGCTGACCGACATCCTCGACCAGCTCGCGCGGGCTGGCCGCCGTACGTCCTGCGATCCGCAGCATGCCCGAGACGATGGAGAACAGGTTCTTCACCCGGTGGTTCATCTCGCGCAGCATCAGCTCGCGCATCTGCGCCGCCTCTTCGTCGGCGGTGATGTCGACGCTGAGCCCCAGCAGGCGGTGCCCCTTGCCTTCCCCCATCATCCGACCGGTCGCGCGCAGATGGCGCTTCGTGCCGGAGGGGAGGTTGAGCTCGTAGTCGACTTCCAGTTCGGACCCAGCCTCGCGGGCCTCACGCACCGCCTGTTCGACGCGGGCACGGTCATGCTCTGCGACACGTTCGAAGAAACGCGCGATCGGATAGGTGCCGGCCGCTTCGAGTTCGAAGAACGCCGCCACGGCCT
Source organism: Thioclava sp. ES.031 (assembly GCF_002563775.1). Taxonomy (NCBI): domain Bacteria; kingdom Pseudomonadati; phylum Pseudomonadota; class Alphaproteobacteria; order Rhodobacterales; family Paracoccaceae; genus Thioclava; species Thioclava sp. ES.031. Next base: position 3,102,922 of record NZ_PDJO01000001.1, read on the forward strand.
CGTCGACCTCGACCTCTCCGTTCGGTTCGATGATCGACCAGATTCCGATCTGCGCGATTTCCAGTGCGAGTTGCAACCGCTCGCCCTTCAGCGTCAGTTCCGTCTCGAGGCGCAGCGCCTCGGTAATGTCGGTGAAGACGAGCGTCGCGCCTTCCACGTCGCCGCGCGAATTCAGATACGGCGTCGCGGAGAGCGACCAGACCTTGCCGAGTTCGGTGGACTTGACCCGGCGCGGTCGCGGCAACTCGCCCTCGAGGACCACATTGATCAATTCGATCATCACCTCGGGCGTGTCGAGCAGGTTCTGAATGTCATCGAGCGGGCGTCCACGATCACTGCCGCGCAGCCGGATCATCTCGCTCGCACCATCGGTGAAGTTGCGCAGGCGCAGTTTGCGATCGACCGTCACCAGCGCATGCAGCTTGGAATCGAAGATGTTGCGCAGATCGGCATTCGCAGTCGAAAGCTCTTCGACCTTGGTCTTGAGTTCGTCATTGACCGTCGCGAGCTCTTCGTTCGTCGATTGCAACTCCTCGTTCATCGACATCATTTCCTCATTCGAGGATTTCAGCTCTTCGTTGGCGGTCTCCAGCTCTTCGACCGTCGTGCGCAGGCGGTTGCGGGTTGCGCGCAACTCGGCTTCCAGAACCTGCACATGGCTTTCCGACGGCGCGATCTCGTCGAAATCATATTCGTCCAGCGCTTCGAACGGGCCCCGGTCGCGGAAGATGATCAGCAGCGTATCGTCGGAGAGCGGATCGGCCAGCACATCGACATGCTGCCGCCCGGTTTCCGAGATCACCTCGACATCGCGCACGATTTTGCGCGTACCAAGCTCCGCCGACTCGCGGATCACCGCGGAGAGCGCCTCGCGCAGGCCCGCGCGCGCGAGCGATTGCGCATAGCCCTGCCCGGTCTCGGACGGGTCGATCTCAAGATACTTGCCCAAGCGCCCCGTCGCGGCGAGGATCGCCCCATCGCGATCGACGTTCAGCGTCGCGGGCGCATAAAGATCGAGGATTCGATTACTGGCCAAGGTCGTGTTCCAGTCTTTGGTTCTTCTATCGGTCGTCTTAGGTCGGATTGGCGCAAGTCGCGCATGAGGGTCAGAGCGCATCGGCAGTTCGGTCGGATAAGGAGACCGGGGTCCTATGCTGCGGAAGATGCGCATCGCGCCGTCTATGGGATCGAAAAGTTCCTCATGCCGCCCGATCGTCTCGGATGGGCCGAGGAAAAGCACCCCGCCCGGATTGAGCGCATAGTGGAAGATCGGCAGCGCCCGTGCCTGCAACTTCTCTCCGAAATAGATCAGCAGGTTGCGGCAGGACACCAGGTCGAGCCGCGAAAACGGCGGGTCCTTGATCAGCGAGTGCGGCGAGAAGCGCACCCGGTCACGCAGCGCGGCGGTGATCTGGAAATTGCCCTCGCGCCCGATCGTATAGAAATCGCGATACACCTCTGGCAGATCGAGCAGGACCGAGACCGGATAGCGCCCCTCGCGCGCGATCGCGAGCATCCGCTCGTCGATATCGGTGGCGAAGATCTGGAAATCGATCTCCTTGCCGCTCGCATGGATCGCCCGGTCGATGAGCATCGCCAGCGTGTAGGCTTCCTCGCCGCTCGAACAACCCGGCACCCAGATGCGCAGCGCGCCGCCATCTTCGGCTTTCTCGACCATCGGCTTGATCGCCGTCTCGTTCAGCGCCTCGAAATGCGCGCTGTCCCGGAAGAAGCGGGTGACGTTGATCAGCAGATCGCCCAACAGAGCCAGAGGCTCGTCTTCCTCGCGTTCGAGCCGTTCGAGATATTCGCGCGGGTGCAGAATGCCGACGACCTGCATCCGGCGCTGGATCCGACGCTCTAGGGTCGAGCGCTTGTATTGCGAGAAGTCATGCCCCGTCAGACGGTTCAGCGCCGCGCAGATCTCATCCAGCGTTCCGGAAACCGGCGGCGCCGTGTTCACCTGATCCGGATCGACATTGCGGAACTCGGTGATCCGCGCGATCACGTCGGAAGGCGCGCTGACCACGTCGACCATCCCGGTCGCGACAGCCGAATTCGGCATGGAATCGTAACGCGCCGTGGCATCCTGTGCGATGCAGAAGCCACCATGTTCCTTCACCGCGCGCAGCCCGACAGAGCCATCCGTGCCGGTGCCCGACAGGATCACGCAGACCGAGCGGCGTCCGAGGTCCTGCCCCAGCGATACGAAGAAGTCGTCGATCGGACGGCGCAGCCCGCGGGGCTGGGCGAATTCCGAAAGCTTCAGGCGCCCGTTTTCGACCTCCAGCCCGTAGCCCGGCGGGATCGTGTAGACATGCCCGGCCTCCAGCTTCGCGCCATCTTCGGCCTGCAGCACTTCGAGCGAGGTCGACCGGCCGAGCAATTCCGCCAGAAGCGACTCGTGGTTCGGATCGAGATGCTGAACGACGACATAGGCGCTGGGGTCGTCCACCCGCGCAGGCTCCAGCAGATCGCGAAGCGCTTCCAGCCCACCAGCGGAGGCGCCGATGCCGACAACGTATAGATCCTCAGGGGCGCTCACCGTGTCGCCCGCCGATCCGCGCAGCGCGCGACCAAAAGGGCGCGGCGAGCGCGCCCTTCTCTATGCATCTCTGCGTTTTTCATCCGCAGATCGGTGTCACTAGCCTCAGGGCCCCGCAATAACATTTGACATAGTACTGAACACATAAACGTGGCCGCAGCCATTCTTAGCCCTCGCGGTAGATAATCGTGGCCATTGTGGAGAGGCTCTCCGACAGCACCTTGGCAGAGCCGATCATCGCGAGACCGAATCCGCGCGACATCGCGGCGAGATCGTCGGCATTGCGCAGCAGGCTCTCGTCATGCGCGGCGATATCGACCTTCACGTTCTGACGTTCCGCCGCGGAGGTCAGGTCGAACTGCGACCCGAGAAACAAGCGCGTCTCTCCATTGGGTTCGCGCAGACGCGTCATGAACACGAAATTCTGGAAGGTCTCGCCATTCGCGCGGCTGTTGGTGACGCGAAAACGGCCGGCGGAAATTTCCTCGTCATCGATGAATTCCCGCATCGCACCGCGTTCTTCCTCGGTCGCGGCACCCGCCTGCAGGAAACGGCAGTTCTGCCCCAGCACCTCTTTAGCGGAATAGCCGGTCAGATTGAGAAACGCCTGATTCACGTAGACAAGCGGCACATCCTCACGATCGGCCGCGGCAATGGTCAGCGCGACATTCGACTTGTCGCAATAGCTTACCAGTGTCTCCGGCAGTTCGTAATCAGTGTAAACAGGCATGAAGCCTCCGCTGCGTTTAAGAAAACAAGATTGATCATTGCACGGAAAAGTCCAGCGCGCGCGGCGAAATACCACCGATTAACGAATCTGAAGGGGGGGGAATGGTACCGCCTCCCCGGCTTGAACGGGGGACCTCTGGATCCACAATCCAGCGCTCTAACCAACTGAGCTAAGGCGGCACTGGCGCGGGATTTAGACCCCTCGCGCGCGGAATGCAAGTGTCCGATGACGAGAAATTCGCACCAAGTCTTGCCTGCGCACGTCGCGGGGGTTAGGTGCATTTTCCATCCAACCTCTCAGGAGTTTTCGATGAGCATCGACAAGGAAAGCGACATCTCCGCGAATCTGCAAATCGGCCCGACCTCGCTCGGGATGGTGCGGATCTATGTCGAGGGCGAAGGCGTCGAGCTGCCGCTCGATTTCGATCCCGACGAGGCGATGGAAATCGCCGAAGAACTGCAGGCAGCCGCCGAAGCCGCGCGCGAAATGAGCAAGGGAGGCAAGGGCAAGAAGCGCTGAGCTTCAAAATCCGGGCGGTATCGCGCCCGGATCGCACAGCCGCTGCAACCGCCGCGCCGCCGCGCGCGCGAAATCGAGCGTCAGCGCTTTGCGCCGCGCAGGCGCAAGCTTGGACAGCGGTGCCTCGCGGATCATCTCGGCCCCGTAGCCATCCGCGATGAACAGCCCCGTTCCCTCGGGCAGAAGATCCGTGGGGAAATCCTGGTCCACCGCCCAGAAATAGCGGTCGCACCAGTCCAGATAGCCGTCCCATTTCCGATCCGAGGTGAAATCGGCGCGGCTCGACTTGCACTCCACGATCCAGATTTCGCCCTTCCGGTCGATCGCCATCAGATCGGCGCGCAACCTTGGGCGCAGCACCATTTCCGGCAAACTATCGAGCCCCAGCTCGGACAGCGCGCGGGCCATGCCGCGTGCGAGCACCTGCCCCGGCTGAAGTTCGGAAAGCGGAATCTGCGTCATGCGGGAAAACATGAACGAAGTGTGAACAAAAGTCCAGACTCAGCCCGCAGCACCGAAGCGAAGCGCCGGATCAAAAGGTCGGATCAGAAGACCAGCACCGAGAGCACCAGAACGATCAGCGCCGCGCGCAGCACCCAGACGCCGAACTCGGCCACCCGCAGCAGCGTGGCGGCCTCGGCCAGCCCTTCGGGTTTGATCTGGCCAAGAAGCCCCGCAGCGCTGACCCGGAACGCCTCGCCCGCAAACAGCGCCAGCGCCAGCAGCAGATAGAGCAGGTAGTCGATCATCCGCGCATGACCGGCCACCATCACCGGCAGCAACAGCGCCCCGGCACCGACCTCGGTGCGCAAGGTGTTGTCCGCCCAGAGCCGCTCCAGCACCGCTCCGATTCCGATGCTGCCACTCCCGCCGCCTGCGGCGGGCCCGTTCAAATCGCTCATGAAAACTCCTGTCCGCGAATTCCTGCCGCCAAGGGTAGAGCCTTGCAGGGCAAACCCAAGCGCCAAGGTGTCGCAGTGGCAGAGCCTCGCCACCCGGAAAACCCTCCCTCTCCCCCTCTTGCCGGAGCGCGGTTTCACCCCTATCTGGGGGGCTGACGGTTACTGCTCTTTCTGTGAAAGACCCTTTTCCAGTGGCCTATACCATTCCTGAGGGAGCTGGCTCTGCCGGGGTCCTGGCCTCGGTATCTGGCGCCCACCTGACTTTTCAGGTCTCCGGGAACTCTCGTCTACACGTCTGCTGCGGTTTCCGTCACTCCACCCATCGCAAGACAGCAAAAAGCCCCGCCGGATCGGTCGGGGCTTTTGTCGTCTTGGGACGTGGATGCGCTCAGCGGCGCAGCTGCATCTGCTGGCGCGACTTGGGCGTATCGACCGGAACCGGGATCGCCAGATGCTCGGCCGCCATATCGGTGGGGATGCCGTCGCGTTTGCCGCCGCCGGAACTGTCGTCATCTTCGGCCATGCGCATCACCGCAATCGCGAATTGGACGCCGGAGAAGACGATCGTGTTGAACACGACCAGAAGCGCCATCGCGATATAGCCGATATCGGACGTGAAAATCAGGTGGCGGAGATTGCCGACATTGAAGCCGAGAAGAAGGCCAACGAAGGCGAGCGCGATGAAGAAGCCGATGACGACGTTCTTGATGTAGAGCCGGACCAGTTCGGGCATGAAAAATCCTCCTGCTTACCTCACAATCTAGTGCATATTCCCAAGTTTCAAACAGGGAAACGGGCGGCAAATGCGAGATAAGCGGGTGTTCGCCCGTGGCATGGTGTCGCGAGTGAGCGCGCTCAGAACGCCTCGGGCTGCAGCGCGCGCGCCATGTGATCGAGCACCGCGTTGACGAATTTCGGCTCCTTGCCTTCGGGGAAGAAGGCCCGGGCCACGTCGACGAACTCGGTGATGACGACGCGCGGCGGCGTCGCGGGGGTGATCAGCTCGGCCCCGGCCGCGCGGAACAACGCGCGCAGCACCGGGTCGATCCGGTCGATCGGCCATTTCGCCACCAGCGCACGGTCGGTCGCCTGGTCGATCTTCGCCTGCCAGGTCACCGCATCGTCGATCAGACGGCGGAACAGGTCGAGATTGCCCTCGGCCATTTCGGTGCCGTCCTCATCCACGGCGCCAAAGCGGAAATTCTCGAACTCGCGGCGCACCTTGTCGGCGCCCTGCCCGGCCGCTTCCATCTGAAACAGCGCCTGAACCGCGTAAAGACGCGAGGCGGATTTCATCTGGCGCTTCTCCTCTTGGGTGAGCTTGCGCGGTTTCGGGGCGTCTTGGGGCGCGTCGGAGGAGGCGTCGTCGGTCATGCGTTGTTCGATCCGTCAGTGTCGCCGGCGATACGGAAGGATTCGGCGGGCTTGAACCCGATACCCTTCGTCCGGCGCGCCCATTTGCGCGACAATGAGATGAGATGCAAGGCCGCAGCCGCAGCGCCGCCACCTTTGTTTTGATCGGCAGGGTCGGCGCGCACGGCCGCCTGCTCGTAATTTTCGACCGTCAGAATGCCGTTGCCGATGCAAATCCCTTCGAGCCCCATCAGCGTCAGCCCGCGCGAGCTGTCGTTGCAGACGGTCTCGTAATGAGTGGTCTCGCCGCGGATCACGCAGCCAAGGGCGACGAACCCGTCGTAATCGGCCATGCGCGCGGCCATCGCGATTGCGGTCGGGATTTCCAATGCACCGGGCACCTCGATCACGTCGACATAGGCGCCCGCCTCTTCAGCCGTGGCTTTCGCGCCCGCGATCAGGTTGTCCGCGATATCCTTGTAATAGGGTGCGACCACGATCAGCAGCCGCGGCGCGCTGTCGAATTTCGGCAGGTCGAGCGTGTAATGCGAGATTCCAGCCATGTCTTACTCCGTGATGGGGCGTGTGCCGACGATGCGCAGGCCATAAGCGTCGAGGCCCACATATTTCGTCTGCGGATTGTCGGTGAGAAGGATCATGTCATGCAGCCCCATCGAGGACAGGATCTGCGAGCCGAGACCGATCTGCTTGATCGTGCGCGGCCCCTGATCCTCTTCGCGCAGAAGGCGGTTCGACGGGTCGCGGAACAGGCAGACGAGGCCACGGCCTTCCGCAGCCACGATCTCCATCGCGCGGCGCACCTCGTCGGCGGGACCGGGGCCGATGCCCAGTACGTCGTCGAGAATGTTGAGCGAATGGGTGCGCACCAGAACCGGCTCGGGCGTGGAAATGTCGCCCTTCACCAGAACGATGTGGTCGACACCTTCGGCCATGTCCGTGAAGACGCGCATCTCCCACTCGCCGCCATGGCTGGACGTGACCATCTGGCGCAGGCCCTCGCGCACGAGATTGTCGTGGCGGCGGCGATAGGCGATCAGGTCCGAGATCGTGCCGATCTTCAGCCCGTGTTTCTTGCCGAACTCGATCAGCCCCGGCAGGCGCAGCATGTGGCCGTCATCGCCCATGATCTCGCAGATCACGCCGGCGGGCTTGAGCCCCGCAAGGCGCGCCACGTCTACGGCGGCCTCGGTATGGCCCGCGCGCACGAGCACCCCGCCATCACGCGCCCGCAGCGGGAAGATGTGGCCGGGCGAGGCGATATCCTGCGGGCCTTTGCTCGGGTCGATCGCCACCTTGATCGTCTGCGCCCGGTCATGGGCGGAAATCCCGGTGGTGATGTTCTCGCGCGCCTCGATCGAGACGGTGAAGGCGGTCTCGTGGCGCATCGAATTGGCGCGCACCATCGGCGCAAGCCCCAGCTGATCGACGCGATCGGAGGTGAGCGGCAGGCAGATCAGCCCGCGCCCGTAAGTCGCCATGAAGTTCACCGCCTCGGGGGTGCATTTCTCGGCCGGAATATACAGATCGCCCTCGTTCTCGCGATCCTCGTGATCGACGAGGATCACCATCCGGCCTTCGCGCGCCTCCTTGATGATCTCCTCGGCGGGCGAGATCACGTGACGCAGGCTTTCCTCGACCTCGCCGGGCACGTCATGCGTGCCGGATTTGTCGACCGGGGTCAGGGTCTTTCCGTCGGAGGTCATGTGTTCCACTCCTGCAGCCGCGCGACGTAGCGCGCGAGCGTGTCGATCTCGAGATTGATCCGGTCGCCCGCCTTGGCATGGCCCCAGTTGGTGACCTGCTTGGTATGCGGGATGATGTTGACGCCGAACGTCGCGCCCTCGACCTCGTTCACGGTCAGCGAGGTGCCGTTCAGCGCGACAGAGCCTTTCGGCGCGATGTATTTCGCCAGCGCTTCGGGCGCGCGGAAGGTGAAGCGCGTGCTGTCGCCCTCATCCACCATCGCCACGATCTCGGCCACGCCATCGACATGGCCTGACACGATGTGTCCGCCCAGCTCGTCGCCCACTTTCAGCGCGCGTTCGAGGTTGATCTTCTTGCCGACCTGCCAGCCGCCGCTGGCATCGTTGCCGCGGCCGCCGATATTGGTCTTGGTCTGGCTCTCGGCAGAGATCTCGACATCGAACCAGTTTTTCGGCTCAGAGCCGGTTGCGATCACGGTCAGGCAGCAGCCGTCGCAGGCAATCGACGCGCCCAGCTCGATGCTGCCCACGTCATAGCTTGTGCCGATCCGCGCGCGCAGATCGCCGCGCTGCTCCAGCTCCAGAATTTCTCCGATATCGGTCACGATCCCGGTGAACATGGCATATCCCCTCAGATTTCGGACCTTAGCTAGCCCGCAGGGCGCGCCTTCGCAAGAGACGAGCGCCCCGCCGTCCCGTCACGAGCTGCGCGGCCCCGCACAGTGCCTGCCCTAAAATTGTCCAATATTTAAGGGATTACCCCACAAACTCCGTGACTTCGCGCGCGTCCTGCGCAATCACGGAGGCAGGCCAAGGACCCACGACTGGATGAACCGTTTCGAAAATCGCCACTTCCTGATGCTGCAGGGGCCCCACGGCCCCTTCTTTCATCAGCTTGGCGCGATGCTGCGACAGGCGGGGGCGACGGTCTGGCGCGTGGGGTTCAATCGCGGAGACGAGGTGTTCTGGTTCGACCGCGCCTCCTATCTGCGTTTCGACGCCCCGCCGGAGGATTGGGCCGATTACCTGCGCGACCTGATCGCCGAGAAAGGCATCACCGATCTCGTGCTCTATGGCGACACCCGCCCGATCCATGCGCAGGCTGTCGAGGTCGCGAAGGCGATGGGCCTCTGCGTACATGTCTTCGAAGAAGGCTACGTCCGCCCCTACTGGGTCACTTACGAGCGCGGCGGCTCGAACGGGCATTCCCGGCTGATGGAGATGTCGGTGGCGCAGATGCGCACGGCGCTCGCCCAGTCCGAGATCGAGTTTCCCGACGCCCCGCCCCGCTGGGGCGATATGCGCCACCACGTTTTCTACGGCGCGCTCTACCATTTCTTCGTGATGCTTCGCCCCGGCCCCTATCGCCGCTTCCGCCCGCATCGCGACATCACCGTGTTTCAGGAATTCCGCCTCTGGCTGCGCCGCCTGCTGCTGATGCCGCTGCATATGCTGGAGCGCAGACGCGCGACGCGGCGCATCCGGCATGGCGGCTTCCCCTATCATCTGGTACTGCTGCAGCTCGAACACGATTCCAGCTTCCGGATGCATTCACCCTTCGCCAGCCAGACCGAGTTCATCGATCTGGTGATGGAGAATTTCGCGAAAGGCGCCCCGCCCCATCACCACCTCGTCTTCAAGGCCCATCCGCTCGAAGACGGGCGCGCGCCGATCCGCGAGACGATCCGCAAAGCGGCCCGCGCGCATGGGCTGGCGTCGCGCGTGCATTTCGTGCGCGGCGGCAAGCTGGCCGGGCTTCTGGCGCAGGCGCGCTCCGCCGTCACGGTCAATTCGACCGCCGCGCAGCAGGCGCTCTGGCGCGGACTGCCGCTGAAATCGCTGGGTCGCGCGATCTTCGACAAGCCGGAATTCACCTCCGCACAACCGCTCGAGGCCTTCTTCGCAAGCCCGGCCCGCCCCGACAGCCGCGCCTATCGCGACTACCGTCACTACCTTCTGGAAACGAGCCAGGTTCCGGGCGGTTTCTACTCCGCGCGCGGACGCCGCGCCCTGCTGCGACAGGTGGTCGACATGATGCTGGCCGTCGAAGATCCCTATGACGCACTGGTCACAGGCAACGCGGCCCCACGGCAACAGTTGCAGGTGGTGCGATAATTTTTCTCGTTTTTTTCCCGAGGCTTCGGTAGCTTAATCGCAAAACGATAAGCAGCATCCCGAACGAGGAGCTCGAGCAGTGACCATGACCCCTTCCCGCAGGGCCGTTTTGACGGGCCTTTCCGCTACGCTTTTGACCGCATCTTGTGGTCTTCCGCGCTCCGGCCCCAACAAGCGCGAACTCTTCGCGGGCTCCGTGATGCGCCAGGGCGATGCGTTCGTCGTCAAGGTGAACGACTTCGTCACCCGCGCAACCGCCGTGCAACCGGCGCTCGGTTTCACCTCCGCTTTCATCAATGCCGGCCAGATCGGCTCCGATACGATCCGCCCGGGCGACACGCTTTCGCTGACGATCTGGGAGAACGTCGATGACGGGCTGCTCGCCAGCAAAGGCGCCAACGCGACCCAGCTGCAAGAGGTGCAGGTCGATGGCGCGGGCTTCATCTTCGTTCCCTATGCGGGCCGCATCAAAGCCGCTGGCAACACGCCCGACGGGCTGCGCCGCATCATCACCACCAAGCTCGACGCGCAAACGCCGGACCCGCAGGTTCTCGTGACCCGCGTGGCAGGCGATGGCGCGACGGTTTCGGTCATGGGCGCGATCAACGGTCAGGGCGTCTACCCGATCGAGCGACCGACCCGGACGCTTTCGGCAATGATCGCCAAGGCGGGCGGCGTGTCGATCCCGCCCGAGGTCGCCAAGATCACCGTGACGCGCGGCGGCATGTCGGGCTCGATCTGGCTCAAGGATCTCTACGAGAACCCCAAGATGGACATCGCGCTGCGCAATGGCGACGTGATCCTCGTCGAGAAGGACCAGCGCGCCTTCACCTCGCTCGGCGCGACCGGCAAGCAGGCCCGCGTGCCCTTCGAGACCCAGACGCTTTCGGCGCTGGAGGCCATCGCGACGGTGGGCGGCTTGCAGTCGAACCTCGCCGATCCGACCGGCGTCTTCGTGCTGCGCAACGAGCCGGCCGATATCGCGATGAAGGTGCTTGGCCGCACCGATCTGGTCGGCGATCAGCGCATGATCTACGTGCTCGACCTGACCCAGCCCAACGGCATGTTTATGGCGCGCGATTTCGCGATCCGCGACGGCGACACGGTCTATGTCACTGAGGCGCCCTTCGTGCAGTGGCAGAAGACGCTCTCGGCGCTGACCCAGCCGCTGGGCACGGTGAACACGCTCAATACGCTCGCCGGGAACTGATGCCCCGCGACAGTGACAACAAGGCCGCCGGGGCGATCCCCCGGCGGCTTTTTTTCTACAATGGCGGCGTGCTGCGCCAGAAGCGCCTGCGCGAGATTTTGCGAGCAGCGGGTCATGCGCCGCGCCTCGGCCTGCCCGGCCCCGACGATGGCGTGATGGTCTGGGGTCGCTCGCCCTATGCGGCGCGTGGCGAGGCGGTGGCCGCCGATCGCGGCGTGCCGCTGATCCGGGTCGAGGACGCGTTTCTGCGCTCGATCCATCCGGGCCGGACGGGCGCGCCGCCTTTGGGCCTGATCCTCGACCCGATGGGCGTGCATTTCGACAGCGCGCAGCCCTCGCGGCTCGAACATCTGCTTGCGACCGAGCCGCTCGACGATAGCGCCGTCTTGCAGCGGGCCCGCGACGGGATCGCCCGGCTGAAAGCCTCGGAACTCTCGAAATACAACGATTTCGACCCGGACCTGCCCGTCCCCGATCCGGGCTATGTTCTGGTAATCGACCAGACGCGGGACGATGCCTCGATCACCCATGGCGGGGCGACGGCGGCCACGTTCCGCGAAATGCTGGCCTATGCGCGGATCGAAAACCCCGGTGCGCGCATCCTGATCAAGACCCATCCCGAAACCCGCGCCGGGCTGCGGGGCGGCCATTACGGGCCGGAAGACTGCGACGCGAATGCCGAGATTTACGACGCGCCGGTCTCGCCGTGGACCCTGCTCGAAGGCGCGATCGCGGTCTATACCGTGTCGTCGCTCATGGGCTACGAGGCGATCCTCGCAGGCCACAAGCCGCGCGTCTTCGGCCAACCGTTCTACGGGGGCTGGGGGCTCACGCAGGACGAAAGCCCCGTACCCCGCAGATCGCGCAGCCTGACCCGCGCGCAGATTTTCGCGGTATCGCATATCCTCGCGCCGATCTGGTTCGATCCCTGCCGCAAGCGCCTGTGCAGCTTCGAGGAGGCGGTGGATCAGCTCGAAGCCGAAACCCGCGCCTATCGCGAGGATCGGCAGGGCTACGTCGCGGGCGGCATGTCCCTGTGGAAACGCCCGCATCTGCGCAAGTTCTTCGGGCGTCACGGATCGCTGCGGTTCAGCGAGACACCCGACCCTGCACGTCCCTTCCTTTACTGGGCCACCCGCGCGGCCCCAGATGACGACCGCAACCCAATCCGCGTCGAAGACGGGTTTCTCCGCTCGCGGGGGCTCGGCGCCGAACTCGTCCCGCCGCTCTCGCTGATCGCGGATCGCACAGGCATCTTCTACGACTCGACCCGGCCCAGCGATCTGGAGGCATTGATCGCGCAGCCCCTACCGCCGGGCGGCGAGGTGCGGGCGCGCAAGCTCATCCAACGGATCACGGCTGAGGGCCTGACGAAATACAATCTCGGCGGCGCGCTTCCCGAACTGCCCCAAGGCCATAAGATCCTCGTGCCCGGACAGGTCGAAGACGATGCCTCGATCCGGCTCGGCGCGGGCGAGACTTGCACAAATGCGATGCTTCTGGAGAGAACCCGGGCCGAAAACCCCGATGCAGTTATCATTTTCAAACCTCACCCCGATGTCGTCGCGGGTCTGCGTCCCGGCGTCGTACCCGATGAAGTCGCGAAGACATATGCCGATCTCATCTTGCCCGAGGCCAACACAGCCGCACTGATCGAAGCGGTGGACGAGGTCTGGACGATGACCTCCGGCCTCGGTTTCGAGGCGTTGCTACGTGGCAAAGCCGTCACCACCCTCGGGGCGCCCTTCTATGCAGGCTGGGGGCTCACCCGCGATCTCGGGCCTGTGCCAGCGCGCAGAACGGCGCGCCCCGATCTACTGCAGCTCACCCATGCCGCACTGATCGCCTATCCGCGCTATCTCGACCCGGTCAGCGGGCTGTCCTGCCCGGTCGAGGTCGCGCTGGATCGTCTGAGCGAAGGCCGCACCCTGCCCCGGGGCCCGCTCAACCGGATCGGCGCGAAGCTCCAAGGCGTGTTCGCGTCCTACGCGTGGCTCTGGCGCCGCCAGCGGTGAAGCAGGTCGTCGCCGATGGGGCGGCTTTCGACCAGCGTGTAGCGCGGCGCAGAGGCCAGCGCACTCAGCCCCATATCGCCGACCCCGGCGCGACCATCCGCACCCAGCACCATGCCCGCCGTGAAGCCGATCAGCTCGTCCACCAGCCCGGCATTGATCAGAGAGGCCGCGAACTTGCCGCCGCCTTCGCAGAACACGCGGGTCAGGCCGAACCCGGCCAGAGCCTCCATCAGCGCCAGCGGATCGAGACCGCCGCCAACTGTCTCGGCCACCTCGATCAGCTCCGCGCCTGCATCGCGCCAGTAGTCCTTCGCTTCCTCGGGCGCGGCAGCCCCATGGATCAGCCAGAGCGGCGCGGTATCCAGCGACCCGCCAAGCCGATTGCGCGGTAGCTCCAGCCGCGCCGAGGCCACGATCCGCAGCGGCTGACGCAAGGGCGTGAAGCTGCGCACGGTCAGCAGCGGATCGTCGGCCCGTGCGGTCCCGCCGCCCACCATCACCGCGTCGAACTCGGCGCGCATCGCATGGACCAGCGCGCGCGCCTGCGGCCCGGTGATCCATTGGCTTTCACCCGTGGAGGTCGCGATGCGCCCGTCGAAACTGCTCGCAAGCTTCAGCGCGAGCCACGGCCGCGCGCGGGTCACGCGGCTCAGGAACCCGGCCTGCAGATCGCGCGCCTCCGTCTCCACAAGCCCGGTCTCCACCTCGATCCCCGCGTCGCGCAGCATCGCATGACCGCCGCCCGAGACCCGCGGATCGGGGTCTTCCATCGCCGAGACGACCCGCGCCACCCCGGCCTCGTGCAGCGCCATCGCGCAGGGCGGCGTCTTGCCGTAATGGGCGCAAGGCTCCAGCGTCACATAGGCCGTCGCGCCACGCGCCGCCTCCCCCGCCTGCGCGAGCGCACGCACCTCGGCATGGGGCCGCCCGCCCGGCTGGGTCCAGCCGCGCCCGACGACGCGGCCCTCATTCACGATCACGCAGCCGACGGCCGGGTTCGGCCAGACATTGCCAAGGCCCCGGCGCGCAAGCGTCAGGGCCATCGACATGAACCGCCGGTCTTCTTCGGTCACTCGGGATCGCCCGCCCCCGGCGGACGCAATTCGGAGACGAACTTGTCGAAGTCGTCCGCTTCCTGGAAGTTCTTGTAAACGCTGGCGAACCGGACGTAGCCGACCGTGTCGATCCGCGCGAGCGTCTCCATCACGATCTCCCCGATCACCTTCGAGGAGATGTCGGTCTCGCCCATGCTTTCCAGACGCCGCACGATGCCGGAGATCATCTGGTCGATCCGCTCGGGTTCGACCGGGCGTTTCTGCATCGCGATCCGGATCGAGCGTTCGAGCTTGTCGCGATCGAAATCCTCACGCTTGCCGGAGGTCTTGATCACCACGAGGTCGCGCAGCTGGACGCGTTCGTAAGTGGTGAAACGGCCGCCGCAGGCCGGGCAGAACCGACGTCGCCGGATCGCGACGTGATCTTCCGCCGGACGGCTATCTTTCACCTGAGTATCGACATTTCCGCAAAATGGGCAGCGCATTCGCTTTCCCCCGTTCGTTGTCCCGCCTCACGATAGGGTCTGCATGCCCCTCTTATCCACAAGACCTTAGCCTAGCGTCGATGGTTTGGGTAGGAAAAATCTTTCGACCCCAGATGTGGCGGTTGCCTGTGGCGAATGAGACTCAGCGCAGGAGCGCCATGACCTCGCGGCGATGCGCCCGGCTGCGATGTTCGAAAAGGTAAATTCCTTGCCACGTTCCGAGCGCCATACGCCCCGAAATGACAGGAATCTGCAAGCTGACCGGCAGAAGCGCCGATTTGATATGGGCTGGCATATCGTCCGGCCCCTCATAGGTATGGGTCAGGTAGGACATGCTGGGATCGGTCGTAGGCGGCACGAGCCGATGGAAGAACGCGGTCAGATCGCTGCGCACTTCCGGGTCGGCATTTTCCTGGATCGCGAGGCTCGCCGAGGTGTGGCGGATGAACAGCGTGAGCAACGCCTCTTCCGCATCGGCGTCCGCGACCCAAGCCGCCACGTCGCGGGTGAATTCGTAAAGACCGGGGCCAGATGTCGCGACTTCGAACCGGCGATGCATCAGCTTTTCGGCGCGGGACGCGCCTCGGACCGATCAGTGGCGACAATCGCGAGGCATTCGGGGTTGATATCCATGATCTTGCGCTCTTTCGCCCAAACCGCATCGGCCTGCGCGCCGCTGAGACCGCGCTTGACCATGGCCTTGGGCGCGGGCGTGCCATCGCCGACCCCGGAGATCACCGAATAGGTGCCGCCTGCCTCTTCCTGCACATAAAGGAAACAGGTGCCCGCCTGATCCATGCGCGGTGTGCCCGATTGCATCGTGCCGACCTGACAGGCGGCGAGAATGAGAGGGGCGAGCAGAAGAAGGCGGGTCATGGGCGGCTCCGTCGAAGTTTTACGAAGGTTAGCAAGAGCTTGGGCAGGGCGAAAGTGACGATCCCCTGCCCAGTCCGGCTCAGGGCACATGCACGAGACCGTTCATCTTGCAGCCCAGCGGCGCAAGATCGGCTTCGACCGCGGCTTTATGCGCGTTGAATTCGACGTTATGGGCGTCGATCGCCTCTTGGCTCGGGGCATGGCCGGACTCGCGCTGCGCCGTCGTTTTCGCCTCCAGACGCGCGGCCTCGGCCTGATGATCGCTGGCGAAGACGGCCTTGGCCTTCTCCCAATTCGCGGCGATCGCCTCCTGGCTCTCTCCTTCGCAGGTGAAGAGATAGACCAGCTTGGCGGGCTTGTCGGGAATGTAGAATTGCGCGCGCTCGGCGGCGCTGGCGGACCCAGCGACCAGAAGGGCTACAGCCATAAACGTAGTGAAGACTTTCATGCTCCCCTCCCCCGGATGACATGAAAACGCCCCCGAAACCGGGGGCGTCCTGATCGAAAGCTATTACTGGTCGAGGAACGAACGCATCTTGCGCGACCGGCTCGGGTGCTTGAGCTTGCGCAGCGCCTTCGCCTCGATCTGACGGATACGTTCGCGGGTGACCGAGAACTGCTGGCCGACCTCTTCGAGCGTGTGGTCGGTATTCATGCCGATGCCGAAGCGCATCCGCAGAACCCGCTCCTCGCGCGGGGTGAGCGAGGCCAGAACCCGCGTCGTGGTTTCCTTCAGGTTCTCCTGAATGGCGGAGTCGAGCGGCAGAACGGCGTTCTTGTCCTCGATGAAATCGCCAAGCTGGCTGTCCTCCTCGTCGCCGATCGGCGTCTCGAGCGAGATCGGCTCCTTGGCGATCTTCATCACCTTGCGAACCTTCTCGAGCGGCATCTGCAGCTTGTCGGCCAGTTCCTCGGGCGTCGGCTCGCGGCCGATCTCGTGGAGCATCTGGCGACCGGTGCGGACCAGCTTGTTGATCGTCTCGATCATGTGGACCGGTATACGGATGGTGCGCGCCTGATCCGCGATCGAGCGGGTGATCGCCTGACGGATCCACCACGTCGCATAGGTCGAGAACTTGTAGCCGCGGCGATATTCGAACTTATCCACGGCCTTCATGAGGCCTATATTGCCTTCCTGAATGAGATCGAGGAATTGCAGGCCGCGGTTGGTGTATTTCTTCGCGATCGAGATCACGAGACGCAGGTTCGCCTCGACCATCTCTTTCTTGGCCTGACGGGCTTCTTTCTCGCCCTTCTGCACCTGCTGGACGATGCGGCGGAATTCGGAAATGTCGACGCCGACATACTGACCGACCTGAGCCATCTCCGCGCGCAGGTCCTCGACCTTGTCGGCGGAGCGCTCGAACAGGGACTGCCAGGCGCGGCCCGACTTCGCCTGCATCCGCTCGGACCAGCTGGGGTCCAGTTCGTAGCCGCGATATTCTTCGATGAACTCGCGACGGTTGATGCGCGCCTGATCTGCGAGCTTCACCATGCCGCTGTCGATCGACATGATCTTGCGGTTGATGCCGTAGAGCTGGTCGATCAGCGCTTCGATCCGGTTGTTGTGCAGGTGAAGCGAGTTCACCAGCTCGACGATCTCGGAGCGCAGCTTCTGATAGGCGGCTTCCTCGGTGACCGAGAAAGAGCCATCCTCGTTCAGCGTCGCCGACATCCGCAGGTCCTGCATTTCGGCAAGCTGAGCATAGTCGCGCGCGATCAGTTCGAGCGTTTCGAGAACACGCGGCTTCAGCGCGGCTTCCATCGCGGCAAGCGAAAGGTTCGCGCCTTCGTCCTCGTCGTCATCGTCGGATTGGATCGGGTTGCCGTCCGCGTCGAGTTCGGGCTCCGATTTGCCGCTCTCTTCGGACTTCTTGCTGCCCTCGGTCGTCGCCTCGGCTCCGACGGTGGGCGGTTGGATTTCCTCTTCTTCGCCTTCGACCCCTTCGAGCGAGTTGCCGAAGGTGGTCTCGAGGTCGATCACGTCGCGCAGCAGAATTTCTTCGTTGAGAAGTTCGTCGCGCCAGATCGTGATGGCCTGGAAGGTCAGCGGGCTCTCGCAGAGGCCCGCGATCATCGTGTTGCGGCCAGCCTCGATGCGCTTGGCGATCGCGATTTCGCCCTCGCGCGACAGCAGCTCGACCGAGCCCATCTCGCGCAGATACATCCGCACCGGGTCATCGGTACGATCGAGCGTTTCCGAGCTGGTGGTCGAGACCGCGACTTCGCGCGACCCCGAAGCCGTCGTCGCGACTTCGCCGCCCTGACTGCTGCTTTCTTCCTCATCGGCCTCTTCGGCTTCGATGACGTTGATGCCCATTTCGGAGAGCATCGACATGACATCCTCGATCTGGTCCCCGGAGACCTGATCTTGCGGCATCACCTTGTTGAGCTGGTCATAGGTGATGAACCCGCGTTCCTTCGCCTCGGCGATCATCCGCTTCACGGCGGCCTGACTCATGTCGAAGGACGTCGCGTCGTCGCTCGGGGTGTCGGATTTATTGTCGTCGATGTCTTTGGCGGCCATGTGGGCTCCTCGGTCAGGGCTTGGTTGGGCTCAAGCTATGACGAAAGCGAATCATATCTCGTCTGTGTATCGAATCGCAGCGGCGAATCACAGGGGCGCGAGGGCTGTGGACATAAAGTTGATACGGAATGTGTCCACAACAATTCGCTTTCCTGCAATCCGATGGTCCGCTGCCATCCAGCTCAATGTTTCTTACGCCAGATTTCCCCGTCGATCATGGCCTGAAGCGTTGCGGACAGCGCCGCTTGATCTTCGCCCATATCGGAGGAGTCCTCCAGTTTCGATCTCTCTGCGCGATGGCGAAGCGATGCTGCTTGCGCCAGACGCCATGTCACGCCTTCGTCGGCAAGCCCCGCCAGATCCTCCATCGCATCGGCGACCTCTTCGCGCACGGCGCGAGCGGCGTCCAGCTTGGCCAGCTCCTCGGTCAGGCACATCCGCGCCAAATCGAGGTTCTCAGCGTTACGAACCGGAGGGGCAGAGCGCAAATGGGGCAGGTTCAACAGTTTTTCAAGGTCGGCCGCCATTTCCGCGTAAAGGTTTTTCGCGATTTCCGGGGCGGGCGCGGCGACATGCGCGAGCATCCGGTGCCGCAGCTGATCATGCGTCGCGTCGCGCAGCGGCACGGCTTCCAGTTCCGCCTCGAATTCCGCGATCAGCGCCGGGTGCGTGACGCAGATGCCAAGGATCATCGCCTCGCGCAGATGCTCGGCCACGTCGCTCGGCGCGGTCGCCAGAAGCGAGGAGCGCGTCTCCGGCAAGGCCGGCGGCGGCGCACCGAAGCGGCCCTTGCCGCGCTTGCCGCCGGGGCCGAAGCCACCGGGCGTGAAGCCCCCGCGCGACGCCTGCGCACCGCCCTGTGGGCCAGCCTGCGGGCCGGTGCCGAACAGCTCCCAGCGCAGGCGTTTGATCTCGTCCCCGTAATGGCCGCGAATCGAGGGATCCTGAATGCGCGCAATCGCGGCGCGCAGGCTCTTGTCCAAGGCCGCCCGGCGCTCGGGACTGTCGAAGACTTTCCCCTCGGTCTCGCGTTGCCACAGCAGCGAGACCATCGGCTTCGCCTCGGCGAGGATCGTCTCCATCGCCTCGCGGCCCTGCTTGCGGATCACGTCATCCGGGTCGAGCCCCGGCGGCATGATCGCGAACCGCACGCCCTTCCCCGCCTCCAGCAGCGGCAGCGCCAGATCGATCACCCGCAGCGCCGCGCGCAGGCCCGCCGTATCGCCATCGAGTGCGATGATCGGCTCGTCATGGATGCGCCACATCAGGCGCAGCTGATCTTCGGTGATCGCGGTCCCGAGCGGCGCGACCGCCCCGCCGAAGCCGCCCTCGACCATGGCGATCACATCCATATAGCCTTCGCAGACCACAAGCGGCGCGCCCTTGCCACAGGCTTCGCGCGCGGGACCATGATTGTAGAGCGAGCGTCCCTTATCGAAGAGCGCGGTCTCGGGCGAGTTGAGATATTTCGCCGGATCGTTCGGATCCATCGCCCGCCCGCCGAAGGCGATGCAGCGCCCGCGCGGATCGCGGATCGGGAAGATGATACGGTTGCGGAAAACGTCGAAAGGTTCGCGCCCCTTCTGGCTCTCTTTCGCAAGCCCCGCGCCCTTGATCAGTTCGTCGGAAATCCCCTTCGCCTTGAGCGCATCGCGCAGCCCCTGCCAGCCGGGCGGCGCAAAGCCGATCTCGAAGCGGTCCACGGCGGGTTTGTTCAGGCTGCGCCCGGCCAAATAGTCGCGCGCGGCACTTCCAGCCTGCGTGTTCAGATGGAGGCGGAAATACTTCACCGCCTCTTCCATCACATTGGCCAGCTCAGTGCGCAGATCAGCTTTCTCCTGCGCCATCGGATCGCGCGCAGGCATCTGCATCCCGGCCTCACGGGCGAGGATTTCCACCGCCTCCATGAAGCTCACATTCTCGGTCTCGCGCACGAAGCTCAGCGCGTCGCCCTTCGCGTGACAGCCGAAGCAGTAGTAGTAGCCCTTGCGGTCATCGACATGGAACGAGGCCGATTTTTCCTGATGGAAGGGGCACGGCGCCCACATGTCGCCCTTGGCCTGGTTCGACTTGCGCATGTCCCAAATGACCTTGCGCCCCACGACCTGAGCGATCGAGGAACGGCTGCGCAATTCGTCGAGAAATCCGGGTGGCAGGCTCATGCTCTCTATATTGTCTCCATGTGCGGCAGAGTCGAGAGGACCCGCCGAGCTACCCACAGCTTTCGGCCCCTCGGGTGGCGAAAACTTCGCGTCAGCCGAAGGCGAGAAATCCACCTCTTGAGGCGAGTTAACCTAGTTTAAACGACTCAGCCTCTAAGACGGCGCCCAGCCCCGGAAGCCCCTCAGATTGGCGACCATTTGGGAAACTATCGCGCACCCACCGCGGCATTCCACATTTAAAGCACAACAATTCCATGAAGTTAGCCACTCTTTTGCCTTAATTTCGCCGCAGGAATTATGCAGTTTCACACGGTGATTTTTGCGAGTTTTCTTCGCTGGCGGCGATGCCATCTGAAATGGAGAAGGAGGTCGGGGATGAGGGACAAAACCGAACAAAACGGCTTGGCACGCCGTATCGAAGCCGCGCGCGCCCGAACGGGGCGGTTCGCGCAGGAGGAAGATGGGGCGGTCTTCATCTTCAGCCTGCAGGTTTTGATCGTGCTGATGGTGATTGGCGGCATCGCGATTGATTTCGCGCGCCAGGACGAACGCCGTACGCTCATCCAAAGCTCGCTCGACCGAGCCGCGCTGGCTGCGGCCAATCTTGATCAGTCGCTCGACCCCGCGACGGTGGCGAAAGATTACCTCTCCACGAGCGGCCTCGATTATCTCAACATCGAACCCCAGGTCGAAGAGGGCGCGCAGAAGGAATATCGCCGCGTCGCGATGACGGCGACGGATGACATGCCGACGATCTTCGGCGACCTCATCGGCTTCGGCGTCAAATCCTTCCGCTCCAACACAGCCGCCAAGGCCGAGGAATCGATCGGCAATGTCGAGATCTCGATGGTGCTCGACGTCTCCGGCTCGATGGGACAGACGGATTCCGGCTCCTATTACGGCGAAACGAAGATCGCCTCGCTGCGCGATGCCGCGACGAATTTCACCAAAAAGATGTTCGAGAACGTGCAGCCCCCGGACGCGCCTCCCGGACGCCTTTCGATCTCGATCGTGCCCTATAACCAGCAGGTCTCGCTCGGCTCCGATCTGGCCGCGGCGTACAACCTGTCGACCGATCACACCTGGAACACCTGCGCCGACGTGCAGCTTCAGGGGTTCAACAGCGTGAGCCTGCCGACCTCCGGCCTGCAGCGCACCATGTACGGCTGGAGCTACGACTTCGTCGGCCAGGGCTATTCGGTCTATAAGTCGCTCTCGGAATCCGCCGAGAACTGCTACGAGCACAGCTATTCCCAGGTCATGGCGTTCGAGGACAACGAGACTGATGTCCTCAACAAGATCTCGACACTGCGTGCAGGTGGCGACACCGCGATCGACATCGGCGCGCGCTGGGGCTTCGCGCTGCTCGACCCTTCGGCCAAACCGGCCGCCACTGCGCTGGTCGAGAAGGGAACGATCTCCTCTGATGTGGCCGATCGCCCCTTGCCCTATCCTACGACCGGTTTGAGCGTCGACGAACGCTCGATGAAGGTGATGATCCTGATGACCGACGGTCAGAATACGCGCACCTTCTCGACGCGGATGCAGTACCGGACCGGAAAATCAGGCCTGTATTCGATAGAAAATTCGGCGGCGTTCAATGACGACAGCACGACCATGTCGAAAATGTACTGGTTCTCGCAACAGCGCGACGATGCGGGGCAGAAGCCCTATTACTCCTTCGCCGACCGCAACTGGTATGCGCCCGAGGAAATTGGCGAGACGATCGCCACGAAGGTCTATGAAACCAAGTGTTACACGGACTGGCGGGGGCGCGAGCGCTGCTACCAGGATTCGCATTACGAATACCAATTCGTGCCGCGGGACCTGTATGCGATCGACTGGAGCACCGTCTGGAGCAAGGGCTGGTCGCTGCAATACGTGATCCAGACCTTCCTCCTGCCGCCGCGCCAACGCCTCGACCCGCAGGAATCCGTGGCTTCGATCTATGACGAGATGGCGATCTCCTCGATGTTCTCGGAGAAAGACAAGAACCTGCACGACGTCTGCAAAGCCGCGAAGGACAAGGAGATCACGGTCTTCACCGTGGCCGTGGATGCGCCCCAGAGCGGCAAGACGGCACTCGCGGATTGCAGTTCGGGTCCGAGCTACCAATACGACGTCGACTCCGCCAATCTCGCGGATGCGTTCTCCTCGATCGCGACGCAGATCTCGACCCTGCGCCTGACCAATTGATGAGAGGGCGTGGCGTATGAAGCTGAGGCTGAAACATAAACGTGCCTTCGTGAAGGCGGAAGACGGGGCGGTGACGATCCCGGCCCTGCTCTGGATCGTGTTCCTGATCTTCTTCATGTTCGCCGGGATCGAGCTGGGCGTGATCTTCATCAAGCAGACCCTGCTGACCCGCGCGACCGAAGCCACGGGTCGCATCGTCCGCATCGGCAACTATGCCAGCATCGACGAAAAGATCCTGCGCCACGAAATCTGCAAACAGGCAGGCTTCTTCGGGAACACCTGCATGAACCGGGTCTCTGTCGAGATGTTCCAGGTGGACAAGACCGACTGGACCTCCTCCATCGCGAACCACCCGGTGCGCTGCGAGGATTTCTCGGACGTGACCAAGCCACCACCCGCAGGCACGCTGGAAACCGCAGCAGCCGATCAGCTGATCCTCGTGCGCGTCTGCCTGCGCGAGAAACCGATGCTGCTGGAAGATTTCATCGCACAGGCGTTCCTCAGACAATCGCCGGTGGGCCAGGATGGCGATTACGCCCTGGTCGCGACGACCGCGATCGTGATCGAACCGGCGGTGGCCTCCGCGACGGGAGGGACCTGAGCCATGATCATGGAGAAGATGCGCAGCTTGCTCCGCCGCGTCCGCGATGACGAGACCGGCTCCATCCCGATCGAAGGGCTTCTGGCCTTCATCATGCTGTCGGGCTGGCTGATGCTGTCGATCGAAATTTATGACGTGTTCAAGATCCGTGGCGCTGCGACCCGCGCCAATGTGACGGTCTCGGACCTGATCTCGCGCGAGAAAGACCCGATCGGCCCGAAATACGTCGCGGGCATCAAGCAGGTGTACGATTTCACGACCGGCAATCATGACCCCTCGCGCAGCTGGATGCGCGTCACGCTGGTGAGTTGCTGGGACGATCCGCAAGATCTCGGCCACGCCTGCAACGACCCCACGGAAGGCAGCGACGCGAAGAAAGTGAAGCTGACCGACTCCTACGCAACGGGGCTGGCGGAAAAATATACGCAGGAGGCGCTCGATCTGGAGGCGGACCGCATTCCGATCCTCGCGGCGGGCGATCAGGCTCTGATCGTGGAGACCTCCTACGCCTATGACCTGCCCTTCAAGCTGTCCGAGGCTTACAAGGCCTATCTCACATCAATCGGCAAAGATCCGACGAAGCATTTCGTGGGTTTCCACAACGCGATCTCGTTCGACAACTTCATCGTCACCCGCCCGCGCGTCGGACGGCTGACATGGCTCGACGATCACTGAGACGCGGCGAGAGCGCCGCT
The DNA here is from genome assembly GCF_002563775.1 of Thioclava sp. ES.031. Lineage (NCBI taxonomy): Bacteria > Pseudomonadati > Pseudomonadota > Alphaproteobacteria > Rhodobacterales > Paracoccaceae > Thioclava > Thioclava sp. ES.031. Next base: position 3,126,632 of record NZ_PDJO01000001.1, read on the forward strand.
CTCAGCCGTGGTCGCGCCAGCGATTGACGATCGGATAACGGCGATCCAGCCAGAACGCCTTGCTCGACAGGCGCGTGCCCGGCGCGGATTGGTGGCGCTTCCATTCCGAGATATAGAGCAGATGCTCGACCTTCTTGATCGTCTCGCGCTCGTAGCCCTCGGCCACGAGATCGGCGACCGAGGCGTCGCGCTCCACCAGACCTTCGAGGATGCCATCGAGCACCGGATAGGGCGGCAGACTGTCCTCGTCCTTCTGGTCGGGACGTAGCTCCGCAGACGGCGGTTTGTCGATGATCTCGCGCGGGATCACCTCGCCTTCCGGGCCCTTCATCCAGTCGCGGTAGTTCGCATTGCGCCAGCGGCAGGTCTCGAAGACGCGGGTCTTGTAGAGATCCTTGATCGGATTGTAGCCGCCCGCCATGTCGCCATAGATCGTGGCATAGCCCACAGCCATCTCGGATTTGTTGCCGGTGGTCAGAAGCATCTCGCCGAACTTGTTCGACAGCGCCATAAGCATCACGCCGCGCAGGCGCGACTGGATGTTTTCCTCGGTCACGTCAGGCTCGGTGCCCTCCATCAGATGCGCGAGCGCATCCGAGACCGCATCGCGCGCCCCGTCGATCCGCACCGTATCGAGCCGCATCCCCTGCCGCTTTGCCAGGTCGGCCGCGTGATCGAGCGAGCCCTGCGAGGTATATTCTGAGGGCAGCATCACGCAATGCACCGCCTCCGGCCCCAGCGCATCCGCCGCGATCGTCGCGACCAGCGCGGAGTCGATCCCGCCCGACAGGCCGAGCACGACCTTGGAGAAGCCCGACTTGCGCAGGTAATCGCCCAAGCTTTCGACCATGGCGCGGTAATCCTGCTCCCATTCCGAGGACTGCGGATCGTCACGGCCCGCAACGCAGGCCCAGCCCTCGTCGTCACGCTCGAAATCGACATGGTCGATGATCTCGTCGAAGGGTGCGAATTGCGCGGCCAGTTGCCCGTGACGGTTCAACACGAAGCTCGCCCCGTCGAAGACCTGATCGTCCTGCCCACCGACCGAATTGAGATAGGCGAGCGGCAGCCCGGTCTCGACCACGCGCGCAACCATATGGGTCATCCGCACGTCGAGCTTGCCCCGATGATAGGGCGAACCGTTCGGCACGATCAGGATCTCTGCCCCGGTCTCGGCCAGCGTCTCGGCCACGTCGGGGTGCCACGCATCCTCGCAGATCGGGGTGCCGACCCGCACGCCGTTGATCGCATAGGGCCCGGAGATCTGACCGGTATCGTAGATGCGATACTCGTCGAAAATCCCGTGATGCGGCAGATCGTGCTTGAGCATCCGTGCGACCAGCGCGCCGTCTTTCCAGACCCAATAGGCGTTATACTGCCCCTGCTCGGTCCAGTAGGGCCCGCCGATGCCCAGCGCCGGACCATCGGTGATCCGCGCACCCAGCGCCTCCATCGCGGCGACCGCGTCGCGCACGAAAGCGGGCTTCGCGATCAGGTCCTGCGTCTGGTAGCCGGTCAGGAACATCTCGGGCAGCACGACCATGTCGGCGCCCGCGCGCTTGCCCTCTTCCCAGGCGGCGAAGGCCTTCTCGGCATTGGCCTCCAGCGCGCCCACGGTGGGGTTGAGCTGGGCCATGGTGAGGCGGAAACGATCGGCCATAAGCGTCCTCGGGGCTGTTATCGCCCTCTCATTTAGCAGAAAACGCTGGGGTGAAAAGGGGATGGCTGCCCTGCATTTGCCGCCCCTCTCCGACGCGACCGCCCCGACACGCTCCCCTGCCCGCTTGTCAGGCTACCCCCGCGCAATTAACCTTTCCTCAAGCACGGCAGAGCGCGAATCCACGCGCTCGCGAGACCGGAGCACAGGCAGCACCATCAGGGGGCACGCATGGCAGGCGCGCAGCTTCGCATCGCGACATTGGCAGTTCTGATCGGCTGGACCGCGCAGATCGCTCCGGCGCAAGAGGTCATCACCAAGCAATACGATGACGGCGGCCTCTATGAGGGCACCTTCACCGATGGCAAGCAGGACGGCTATGGCAGCTACAAGCTGCCCTCGGGCTATGAATACGAAGGCCAATGGGTGATGGGCGAGATCAAGGGCAAGGGCCGCGCGCGCTTCCCCAACGGCTCGATCTACGAGGGCGAGTTTGACCACGGCAAACCCAACGGCAAGGGCAAGATCACCTTCGCCGACGGCGGCACCTATGAGGGCGACTGGCTCAACGGTCAGATCACCGGCACCGGCACCGCGCATTACGCCAACGGCTCGGTCTACGAGGGCCAGTTCCGCAACGCGATGCATGATGGCAAGGGCACGCTGGAGAGCGCGAACGGCTATCGCTACGAGGGCGACTGGCTGGGCGGCGTCAAGCAGGGCAACGGCAAGATCACCTATCCCGACGGCTCCACCTATGAGGGCCAGATGGCGCATGGCCAGCGCGACGGCACCGGCACGCTGACGATGGCGGACGGGCTGACCTATGTCGGCGACTGGAAGGCCGGCCAGATGAACGGCCGCGGCAAGCTGACCCAACCTAATGGCGATGTCTATGAAGGCCAGATGGTCAACGGCAAGCGCCACGGGAACGGCAAGGTCACCTATGCCAATGGCGACACCTACGAGGGAGAGTTCCTGCTCGACAAGCGCCACGGCACCGGCACGTTCCGCGGCAAGGACGGCTATGTCTATACAGGCCAGTGGAAAGAGGGCCGGATAGAGGGTCAAGGCAAGGTGCAGTACCCCGACGGCTCGGTCTACGAGGGCAGCTTCAAGAATGACCTGCCCGACGGTCAGGGCAAGATCACCTATCCCGACGGCTCCAGCTACGAGGGCGGCTGGGCGCATGGCGTCATTCAGGGCACCGGCACCGCGCGCTACGCGAACGGGCTCGTCTATGAGGGCGAGTTCAAGAACGCGCGCAATGACGGGAAGGGCAAGATGACCTACCCGGACGGCTACAGCTACGAGGGCGACTGGGTGAACGGGCAGCGCGAGGGCCAAGGCACCGCGCGCTATGCCGATGGCACGACCTATGAGGGCGCCTTCAAGAACGGCCAGCGCGACGGGACCGGCAAGCTGACCATGCCCGATGGCTTCACCTATGAGGGCGAGTGGCGCAACGGCGCGATCGACGGGCAAGGCCGCGCGACCTATGCCAATGGCGACACCTATGTGGGTAGCTTCTCGAATGGCAAGCGCGAGGGGCAAGGCACGATGACCTACGCCTCCGGCACGGTGGCGAGCGGCGAATGGTCGAACGACAAGCTGCAGGACACCAGCGCCCCCGCGACCCAGCCCACGCCCGATGCCAGCGCCGAGACCCCGCCAGCCCCGGCGAACGAACCGGCCACGGCGGAGCCTTCCGCGAACTGATCTGCTTTACTGGGCCGAGCGCGTTACAACGCCTCGCCCTTGTCGAGCTTTGCGAGCACCGCCTCCGCGGTCTTCAGCTTGGCGTCGCGCGTCTCTTTCTTCTGCTTGTCCCAGTTACGATAGACGAGCCCCATACGCGGATTGCCCTCGAAGCGGTCGCGATGCCGGTCTAGGAAATGCCAATAGAGACTGTTGAACGGGCACGCTTTCTCGCCCTCCTTCGCCTTCACGTCATAGGCGCAGCCCGCGCAGTAATCCGACATCTTGTCGATATAGGCGCCCGAGGAAATGTAGGGCTTCGAGGCCACCACCCCGCCATCGGCGAACTGGCTCATCCCCGCCGTGTTCGGCGCCTCCACCCACTCATAGGCGTCGATATAGACCGCGAGATACCAATCCTGCACTTGGCGCGGGTCGATCCCCGCGAGCAGCGCGAAATTGCCCGTGACCATCAGACGCTGGATGTGATGGGCATAGGCCAGATCGCGGGTCTGCCCGATCGCGGCTTTCATACACGCCATTTCCGTCTCGCCCGACCAGTAGAACCACGGCAGATCGCGCTTGTGGTTCAAGGCGTTGCGCGAGGTGTAATCGGGCCCCTCGCGGAAATAGATCCCACGCATATATTCGCGCCAGCCGAGGATCTGCCGGATGAACCCTTCCACCGAATTGATCGGCGCATCGCCCGCCTTGAAGGCCTCTTCCGCGGCCTTGCAGACCTCCAGCGGCGAGAGCAGCCCGAGATTGATGCACGACGACAGGATCGAGTGATGCAGCAGCCGATCCTCGGCCAGCATCGCATCCTGATAAGTCCCGAAGTCGTGCAGATTATGGGCGATGAAATGCTCCAGCGCGCGTTCGGCCTGCGCACGGCTGACCGGCCAGTTGAACGCCTCGAGCGATCCGAAATTGTCCGGGAATTCCGCCTCGACCAAATCGAGCACCTCCTGCACCAGCGCATCCTTGCGGAAGGTCGGCGCGGGCTCGCGGAACAGGTCGGGCTGGGCGGGCTTGCGGTTTTCCTTGTCGAAATTCCACTCACCACCCGCCGGATCGTCGCCTTCCATCAAGAGCCCCGTCTCGCGGCGCATCTCGCGGTAGAACCACTCCATGCGCAATTCCTTGCGCCCCTCGGCCCAGTCGGCGAAGCGTCTCTCGGAGCAGATGAAGCGGTCGTCGGGCAGTTGCCGGATCTTGAGCGGCGCGCTCTCGAAGGCCTGACGCAAGCGCCATTCGCCGGGCGCGAGCGTCACCACCTCCTCGGCCCCCTCTTCCTCGGCGCGGCGCGCGAATTCGCCCACCAGCGAGCCCGCATTGTCGTCGTCGGTCAGCTTCGTGTAGCGAACCTGCCAGCCGTCGCGCTCCAACTCGTCGGCGAAGCGGCGCATGGCGGCGAAGGTCAGGGCCAGCTTCTGCTTGTGATGGCCGGTATAGGTCGCTTCCTCGCGCACCTCGGCCATGACCACCACATCCGCGTCCTTGTCGCCGCAGCGCAAAGCCGCGCCATCATGGCTCAGCTGGTCGCCCAGCACCGCGATCAGCTTAGTCATAGATCATCTTCCGGGTCATACCGCCGTCGACGACCAGCACCTGTCCAGTCACGAAGCCCGCGCCCGCGAGGTAGAGGACGGCCTCGGCAATGTCCTTCGGCGCGCCCACGCGGCCCACGGGAGGCTGCGCGTGATCGTCTTCGCTCAAGGCCTCACCGCTCGAATTGATCCAGCCGGGCGCGATCGCGTTCACCCGCACTTCCGGCCCGAGGCTCACCGCCATCGCATGGGTCAGCGACGTGACGCCGCCCTTCGCTGCCGCATAGGCGAAGGTATCGGGCTCGGATTGCAGCGCGCGGGTCGAGGCCATGTTGACCACCGCCCCCTGCCCCTTGCGCAAGGCGGGCAGAGCCTCTCGGGTCATCAGGAACGTGCCCGTCAGATGCGGATCGATCCACCTGTGCCACGCCTCCAGCGTCAGATCCTCCAGCGGTCCGCATTCGGGATTAGCCGGACCGCCATTGTTCACCAAGAGATCGAGCGTCTCAAACCCGGCCTCCGCGACCGCAGACCGAATATCGTCTTCGCGCCCCAGATCGCAGCGGATCGCCTGTAAGGCTTCGCGCGGCTCCAGCGGGCCGATATCCAGATCGAGCGCCGCGACCTGCCAGCCGCGATCCAGCAGCGCTTCGGTGATGGCGCGGCCGATCCCGCGCGCGGCGCCGGTGACGATGGCGTTTCGGGTTACCATGGGATCTCCTTGCCTGCGTAGTCGTAGAAACCGCCCGATTGCGCGGGCGTCAGCGCGCCTAGCACATCCAACAACCGGCGCGCGGCGTGTTCCGGGGCGAGCTTGTCGCGCGGGTAATCGGCGGTAAAGGGGGTGTCGACCGTGCCGGGATGCAGCGCCGCGATAACGAGCTGCTTGTGAGAGCGCCCCAGCTCGATCGCCGCGCCGTGCAGCAGCTGGTTCAGCGCCGCTTTCGAGGTTCGATAGCTATACCAGCCGCCCAAGCCGTTATCCCCGATCGAGCCAACCCGCGCCGAGAGCGCCGCAAACCGCGCGGGCCGGTCGCGGGGCAACAGGCGGGCGGCATGTTTCAGCACCAGCGCCGGGCCCATCGCATTCACCGCGAACTGGTTCTGCATTTCCTCGGGCGTCAGCTGCGACAGCGCCTTTTCGGGCGTGCCAAGCGCGCCGGAGGCCACGAAGATCAGATCGACCGGCCCGTCGATCCCGCGCAGACCCGCCGCGACCGAACGCTCATCCGTCGCATCGAATCCATCGCGCGACCGCGACATCCCCATCACCGCGAAGCCGCGCGCTTCCAATTCGGCGCGGACCGCCGAACCGATCCCGCCCGTATCTCCGATCACGATTGCCTGACCCGCCACCTTGTCCTCCGTCATATGCGCCCAAAGGCTACGCGCCCCCGCCGCGAGCGGTTCCTTTTTTGCTTTTCATTTATCACTTGGCGCCTATAGTGCCCCTCATGACACGGGTTAAGCATATTCAACTCACCGCAGCCGGGGCTCTCGCCCAAGGCGCGATGCCCCGTGGTCTCCTTCTTCTTAGCAGCCTCTGAGCGTGCCTTCGGGCGCGAACGCTCAGGGGTAACCAGCGCCCGGACAACTTCCGAAAGCCACCGCGCAATGCTGGCCTTCGGGACCAAGTAACGCTAAGAGCCAAGACGAAAGAGACTAGCAGATGGCCCAGACCATGATCGACAAAAACCGCGTTCTGATTTTCGACACGACCCTGCGCGATGGCGAGCAATCGCCGGGTGCGACGATGACCCATGACGAGAAGCTCGAGATCGCCGATCTGCTCGACGAAATGGGCGTCGACATCATCGAGGCCGGCTTCCCCATCGCTTCCGAGGGCGATTTCGAAGCCGTCAGCGATATAGCGAAACGCGCCAAGTTCTCGACGATTTGCGGGCTGGCCCGCGCGAAGCTGCCCGATATCGACCGCTGCTGGGAGGCCGTGCAGCACGCGAAATCGCCGCGCATCCACACCTTCATCGGCACCTCGCCGCTGCACCGCGCGATCCCGAACCTGACGATGGACGAGATGGCCGACGTCATCCACGAAACCGTCAGCCACGCGCGCAACCTGTGCGACAACGTGCAGTGGTCGCCGATGGATGCGACCCGGACCGAGCATGACTATCTCTGCCGCGTCGTCGAGATCGCGATCAAGGCGGGCGCCACCACGATCAACATCCCCGACACGGTGGGCTATACCGCGCCGGTCGAATCCGCCGATCTGATCCGGATGCTGCTCGAGCGGGTGCCGGGCGCCGACGAGATCATCTTCGCGACCCACTGCCACAACGATCTGGGCATGGCGACGGCGAACGCGCTGGCCGCGGTCGATGCGGGCGCGCGCCAGATCGAATGCACGATAAACGGTCTGGGCGAGCGCGCGGGCAACACCGCGCTCGAAGAGGTGGTGATGGCGATGAAGGTCCGTCAGGACATCATGCCCTACCAGACCCATATCGACACGACGAAGATCATGAACATCTCGCGCCGCGTGGCGCAGGTTTCGGGCTTCCCGGTGCAGTTCAACAAGGCGATCGTCGGCAAGAACGCCTTCCTGCACGAAAGCGGCATCCACCAGGATGGCGTGCTGAAGAACGTCGAGACCTTCGAGATCATGAAGCCCGCCGATATCGGCCTCAACGAGGCGAATATCGCAATGGGCAAGCACTCGGGCCGCGCCGCCCTGCGCGCGAAGCTCAAGGATCTGGGCTACGAGCTGGGCGACAACCAGCTCAAGGACGTCTTCGTCCGCTTCAAGGCGCTGGCCGACCGCAAGAAGGAAATCTACGACGAGGACCTGATCGCGCTGATGACCGACAGCGCCGCGAACACCGCCGATGACTACCTGCAGGTGAAATGGCTGCGCGTCGTCTGCGGCTCGGACGGGCAGGAAGCCGAGCTGAAGATGCTCGTCGATGGCGAGGAGAAATCCAGCAAGTGCCAAGGCGACGGTCCGGTCGACGCGGTCTTCAACTGCGTCAAGGAAATCTACCCGACGCAAGCGAAGCTGAAGCTCTATCAGGTGCATGCCGTGACCGAGGGCACTGACGCACAGGCGACCGTTTCGGTGCGCCTCGAGGAAGACGGGCGGATCGGCACCGGGGCCGCGTCGGATACCGACACGATCCTCGCGAGCGTGAAAGCCTATGTCGGCGCGCTCAACCGTCTGCGCTTCCGCAGCCAGAAAACCGCGCCCGACGCGGATGTGAAAACGGTGAGCTACAAGCTCTGAGCCGACCACAAGTTGCACAGGTTTCGGGCAGCCCGCGAAGGGCTGCCCATTTTCATTTCGACACCGCGCGAAATCGCCGATTTCAGCACGATTTCGTGACGTATCGCATATCTGTAATTTCAAGCGCTTTTTCCGAGCAAGATCCGCCCAAAATGTTGAAAAAGGTCAATCCCTTGGCCTAGCCTCAGCGGATAACCGCAGGGGGGCCTTGCCTGTGGCGCAAATCCGCTTCCCCGTAAGGGCCGCTTTGACTATACGAGGCGCGGGCCGTGGCTTGGCGCGAGTCGCGGTGTTTCTAAGAAATTTGGGATGGGACAGGCGTAATATGGTTGGTGGGATCTTCTCCTCGGACATGGCGATCGACCTCGGGACGGCGAACACGCTGGTCTATGTCAAAGGCAAGGGGATCGTGCTGAACGAACCCTCGGTGGTCGCCTATCACGTCAAGGACGGCAAGAAGCAGGTGCTGGCAGTCGGTGAAGACGCCAAGCTGATGCTCGGCCGGACCCCCGGCTCGATCGAAGCGATCCGCCCGATGCGCGACGGCGTCATCGCGGATTTCGACAGCGCCGAGGAAATGATCAAGCATTTCATCCGCAAGGTGCATAAGCGCTCGACCTTCTCGAAACCGAAGATCATCGTCTGCGTCCCGCATGGCGCGACCCCGGTGGAAAAGCGCGCGATCCGTCAGTCGGTTCTCTCGGCAGGTGCGCGCCGCGCCGGCCTGATCGCAGAGCCGATCGCAGCAGCCATCGGTGCCGGCATGCCGATCACCGACCCCACGGGTTCGATGGTGGTCGATATCGGCGGCGGCACGACCGAGGTGGCCGTCCTCTCGCTGGGCGACATCGTCTATGCGCGCTCGGTGCGCGTGGGCGGCGACCGCATGGACGAGGCGATCATCTCCTACCTGCGCCGCAACCAGAACCTTCTCGTGGGCGAATCCACCGCAGAGCGGATCAAGACCACGATCGGCACCGCGCGGATGCCCGATGACGGGCGCGGCATGTCGCTCCACGTGCGTGGCCGCGACCTGCTCAACGGCGTGCCGAAAGAAACCGAAATCACCCAGGCGCAAGTCGCCGAGGCGCTGTCCGAGCCGGTCCAGTCGATCTGCGACGCGGTGATGCAGGCGCTGGAGACCACCCCGCCGGACCTCGCCGCCGACATCGTTGACCGTGGCGTGATGCTCACGGGTGGCGGTGCGCTGCTGGGCGAGCTGGATCTGGCTCTGCGCGAGCAGACGGGCCTGTCGATCTCGATCGCCGATCAGTCGCTCAACTGTGTTGCGCTCGGCACCGGCAAGGCGCTTGAATATGAGAAACAGCTTCGCCACGTCATTGATTACGACAGCTGAGCCGGGACCGGGATCGCACCACGCCCGGCCAGTGATCTGACCGGAGACGGAATTGGCCAGAAATCGCGACGACCAAGACTATATCGGACCGCTGCGCCGACTGGGCGTTGCGGTTCTTGTCGTCATATTGCTCGCCCTCTTCCTCATCTGGCGCATCGACAGCCCGCGGATGGAGCGGTTCCGCTCTGCCCTCGTGGATCGCTTCGTGCCCAGCTTCGATTGGGCGATGGCCCCGGTCACGAAGCTGACCGACATGGTCGAGGGCTTCCAATCCTATTCGCGCATCTACGAGCAGAACCAGGAGTTGCGCCGCGAGCTGCAGCAGATGAAGGCGTGGAAGGAAGCCGCCGTTCAGCTGGAGCAGCAAAACGCGAAGCTTCTGGCGCAGAACAAGGTGCGGCTCGATCCGAAGCTGACCTCCGTGTCGGGGCGCGTGCTGGCCGATAGCGGCTCGCCCTTCCGCAAATCGGTGCTGCTGAATGTCGGCAAGCGCGACGGCATCGTCGATGGCTGGGCCACGATGGACGGGCTGGGCCTTGTGGGCCGGATCTCGGGCGTGGGCTCCTCGACTTCGCGGGTGCTGCTGCTGACCGACGCCTCGAGCCGCATCCCGGTCTCGATCCCGGCCTCGGGACAGAACGCGATCCTCGCGGGCGACAACTCCCCCTACCCGTTCGTGGATTTCCTCGAACATCCCGACCGCGTGCGCCCGGGCGACCGCGTGATCTCCTCGGGCGATGGCGGGGTCTTCCCGGCGGGGCTGCTGGTCGGTCAGGTCTTCCAGGGCCGCGACAAGCGGCTGCGCGTGCGCCTCGCGGCCGATTACGAGCGGCTCGACTTCCTGCGCGTGCTGCGCTCGCACCCGGCCGAGCGGATCGAGAATGCCGGCGGGCTGATCGCGCCCGACCCGAAGGTCATCGAACAGGAAGCCGCCGAGAAGGCGCGCTCGGAGGCCGCCGAGGGCGCGCTCGAACCCGATGACGGGTCGGAGGACGGCAACGGGGGCAACCAATGATCGACCCCATCACCCGCCGCCGCCTCAGCTACCGTACGCTCTTCGTCGTGATCGGCCTCGTGCTGATCTTCGTGCGCCTGATGCCGGTCAACCATTCGCCGGGCGGCCTGCCCGGCCCCGACCTGACCTTGGCCCTGACGCTCGCCTGGGTGCTGCGGCGCCCCGAATACGCCCCGGCCCTGCTGATCGTTCTGGTCTTCCTGCTTGAAGACATCATGTTCTGGCGGCCCATCGGGCTTTGGGCACTGATCGTCCTCGGCGCGACCGAATTCCTGCGCCGCCGCGAGCAAAGCCTGCGCGATCTGCCCTTCGCGCTGGAATGGGCATTGGTCGCAGGCCTGCTGATCGCTATGGTGGCGGTGAAGCGCATCGTCCTGCTGGTCACGATGGTCGATCAGCCGAGCCTCGGGCTGGAGCTGTTCCAGATGCTGGTGACGCTGGCCGCCTATCCGGTGGTAGTGCTGGTGTCGCGGGTGGCCTTCGGCCTGCGCCGCGCGGCACCGGGCGAGGTCGACGCCTACGGACATCGAATGTGAGGGGGCCCAGAATGAGACGATCCCCGAAAGAGACCGAAGTCAGCACCCGCCGCATCACGCGACGCGGCTTGCTCTTGGGCGGCGCGCAGGCGGCGGTCGTGGCCGTGCTGGCGGCGCGGATGCGCAAGATGCAGCTCGAAGACGCCAAGCAATACCGGCTGCTGGCCGAGGGCAACTCGGTGAAGATCCGGCTGATCCCGCCAGCGCGCGGTCTGATCTTCGATCGCAACGGGGTCATGCTTGCGGGCAACGAGCAGAATTACCGTGTCACGATCACCCGCGAGGATACCGACGACGTCGATGCGACGCTGGCCGCGTTGCGCCGTCTGATCCCGATTACCGATGGCGATACGAAAGACATCCTGCACGACATCCGCCGCCGCCCGCCGACGACGCCGGTCACGGTGGCCGACCGCCTGACATGGGACGAGTTCTCGCGCGTCGCGGTGAACGGCCCCTCGCTACCCGGTGTCAGCCCCGATGTCGGCCTGTCGCGCCTCTATCCCCGCCGCGAGGATTTCGGCCATGTGATCGGCTATGTCGGCCCGGTCTCGGATTACGATCTGAGCAAGATGGAAGATCCCGATCCGCTGCTGCTGATCCCGAAATTCCAGCTGGGCAAAACCGGGATCGAGGCCAAGGAGGAAAGCGTGCTGCGCGGTTCGGCCGGTCAGCGGCGCGTCGAGGTGAACTCCGCCGGGCGCGAGATGCGCGAGCTGTCGCGCGAACCCGGCCAGCCCGGCGAGAACCTACAGCTGACGCTCGATTATCGTCTCCAGAACTATGCGCTGCAGCGGCTGGAGGAGGAATCCGCAGCGACCGTGGTGATGGATGTGACCAATGGCGACGTGCTCGCCTGCGCCTCCGCACCGAGCTTCGATCCCAACCTGTTCGTGCGCGGGATCTCGGTCGCCGATTATCAGCGCCTCACGCAGGACGATCACCGCCCGCTGGCCGACAAGACCGTGCAGGGTCTCTACCCGCCGGGCTCGACCTACAAGATGGTCACCGCGCTCGCCGCGCTGGAGGCGGGGCTGGTCACGCCCGAGGAAACCATCTGGTGCCCCGGCTATGTCGAGATCGCGGGCCGCCGCTTCCACTGCTGGAAGGGCGCGGGCCATGGCCATGTGAACATGACCAAGAGCATGGAGCAGTCCTGCGACGTCTATTACTACGAGCTGTCGCAGCGCGTTGGCATCGACAAGATGAGCGACATGGCCAAGCGTCTGGGCGTGGGCGTCCGGCCCGACCTGCCGATGTCGGCGGTGAAGGAGGGCGTGGCCCCCACCAAGGAGTGGAAGCGGGAGCGCTACGGCAAGGACTGGCTGATCGGCGACACCGCGAACGCGGCCATCGGTCAGGGCTATGTGCTGGCCTCGCCGATGCATCTCGCGATCATGGCAGCGCGCATCGCCAGCGGCAAGAAGGTCGAGCCGCGTCTGATCCGCGCCCGTGACGGGGTCGAACAACCGATCCGCGTCACCGACGATCTGGGCGTCGAGAAGACCTATCTCGATAGCGTCCGCAAGGGGATGACCGCGGTGGTGAACTCCTCGCGCGGCACCGCGCGCGGCTCGCGCATCGCGATGAAGGAATGGAAGATGGCGGGCAAGACCGGCACCTCCCAGGTCCGCAACATCACCAAGGCCGAACGTGCCCGCGGCGTGATCCGCAACGAGCAGCTTCCCTGGAACCGCCGCGACCACGCGCTCTTCGTGGCCTTCGCCCCCATCGACAATCCGCGCTACGCGGTCTCGGTCGTGGTCGAACACGGCTCGGGCGGCTCGACGGCCGCCGCCCCGATCGCGCGCGACGTGTTGCTGTTCGCGCTGGCGGGCGGCCTGCCCCCGGACGATGCCTACCCGTCCTTCGCCCGCGCGAAGGCCAAGGAACTGAACGAAACGCTCGATCTGGTTGACCCCGACACCGTGCAGAAGCCGCAATCGAGGTCGCGCGCATGAGCTATCTCGAGAGCAATCTCAAGACCGTCCCGACGGGATGGCGCAAGATTTTCTATCTGAACTGGCCGCTGGTGATCTTGCTGACGGCGGTGGCCTGCGCGGGCTTCCTGATGCTCTACTCGGTCGCGGGCGGCAATATCCACACCTGGGCCGAACCGCAGATGAAGCGTTTCGCGCTCGGGATGATCGCGATGTTCACCGTGGCTTTCATCCCGGTCTGGTTCTGGCGCAATGTCTCGGCGCTGGCCTATTTCGTGGCGCTTTTGCTGCTTGTGGCGGTGGAGTTCTTCGGCGCGATCGGCATGGGCGCACAGCGCTGGCTCGAGATCGGCCCGCTGCGTATCCAGCCCTCCGAGCTGATGAAGATCACCCTCGTGATGCTGCTGGCCGCCTATTACGACTGGCTGCCCGTCGAGAAGGTTTCGCGCCCGCTTTGGGTGTTCATCCCTGCGGTGATCATTCTCGCGCCGACCTTCCTCGTGCTGGCCCAGCCCGACCTCGGCACCGCCGTGATGCTGGTGCTGGGCGGGGCCTTCGTGATGTTCGCGGCCGGGGTGTCGTTTTGGTATTTCGGCACCGTCATCGCGCTGGTCGTCGGGCTCGTCTTCGGCGTGATGGAAAGCCGCGGGACGGACTATCAGTTGCTGCACGACTACCAGTACAAGCGGATCGACACGTTCCTCGATCCGGGCTCGGACCCGCTTGGTGCGGGCTACAACATCATGCAGGCGCAGATCGCGCTCGGCTCGGGCGGCTGGTCGGGGCGCGGCTTCATGCAGGGCACGCAAAGTCGGCTGAACTTCCTGCCCGAGAAGCACACGGACTTCATCTTCACGACGCTCGCCGAAGAGTTCGGCTTCGTCGGCGCCTTCGGCTTGCTGATGCTTTACACCGGCATCATCGGCTTCGCGCTTTATACCGCGATGGCGACGAAGGACCGCTTCGCCTCACTCCTCAGTTTCGGGGTCGCGGGGACGTTCTTCTTCTTCTTCGCGATCAACATGGCGATGGTGATGGGGCTGATGCCTGTCGTGGGCGTTCCCCTGCCGCTAGTGAGTTACGGGGGCACCGCCATGATGATCCTGCTCGCGGCCTTCGGGCTGGTGCAAAGCGCTCATATCCATAGACCGAGGCAAAGATGATCCGCGTCCTTTTCGCCGACAAGCCCGAGAACTGGGCTCGTTACGAACGCCCGCTCACCGAGGCGATCGCCGCAACCGGTGTCGAGGCCCGGATCGTTCAACCGGGCGAGATCGACCCCGCGCAGATCGACTATGTCGTCTATTCACCGCAGGGCCCGGTGCAGGATTTCACCGCCTATACCGGCGCGAAGGCCGTGCTGAACCTCTGGGCCGGGGTGGAGCGCGTCGTGGGCAACGCGACCCTCACCCAGCCGCTGTGCCGGATGGTGGATGCGGGGCTGGAGCGCGGCATGGTCGATTACGTGACCGGCCATGTGCTGCGCTATCACCTCGGGATCGACGCGACCTTGGCGCAGCAAGACGGTGTCTGGCGCCATGACGGGGGCGTCCCGCCCCTGGCGCGCGACCGCTCGGTGGTGATGCTGGGATTGGGTGCGTTGGGCAAGGCCTGTGCCGAGGCACTCGCAGGTCTGGGCTTCAAAGTCACCGGCTGGAGCCGCAGCCCTAAGGACATCGCCGGGATCACCTGCCTGAGCGGCGAGGACGGTCTTGCGGAAGCGCTGTCGAAGGCGGAGATCCTCGTCTCGATCCTGCCCGACACCCCCGAGACCACCAATCTTCTGAACGCGAACACACTGGCGCAGATGCCGAAAGGCGCGCGGATCATCAATCCGGGCCGTGGCACGCTGATCGACGATGACGCGCTGCTGACGGCGCTCGATCGCGGCCAGATCGGCCATGCGACGCTCGACGTCTTCCGCGTCGAGCCTCTGCCCCCCGAGCACCCCTATTGGGCGCATCCCCACGTGACGGTGACGCCCCATATCGCCGCCGAGAGCCGGGCAGAGACCGCCTCGGAGGTGATTGCGGAGAATATCCGGCGCGGTGAGGCCGGCGAGCCGTTCCTCTATCTCGTGGATCGCTCGCGGGGCTATTGAGCGGCGCAGGCCGGGGGTTTCACACCCCCGGACCCCCGTGGGATATTTCGACCAAGAGGAAGATCAGAGCGTCGGCGCGGGCAGTCCGAGCTGCCGCGCGAGACCCGCAAGGCGGCTTTCCTGCCCCGACCAGTCGGCGGCGCGCGACGCGAACAGCGTCGCCTGAGACTGGTGGATCAGCCCGTCGGAGAGGATCTTCAGGTGGTTCGCGCGCAGCGTCTCGCCGCTCGAGGTGATGTCGGCCACGGCCTCCGCGGTGAGGTTCGCGATCGTGCCCTCGGTCGCGCCTTGGCTATCGACAAGCTGCCAATCGGCCACGCCCTCGCGGGTCAGGAATTCGCGCACCAGCCGGTGGTATTTCGTGGCGATCCGCAAGCGGAAGCCATGCGTTGCGCGGAAGCGGTGCGCGGCGGCGTCGAGGTCTTCGAGGCTGTCCACATCCGACCAGCAGGCCGGCACCGCGATGATCAGATCGGCATGGCCGAAGCCCATCGGCGCGAGATCGGCGACCTGGCTTTCCCAGTCGGCGAGCTTTTCGCGCACGAGATCGGAGCCGGTGACGCCCAGATGGATACGTCCAGCCGCCAGTTCGCGCGGGATTTCTCCGGCCGACAGCAGCACGAGCTGCACGCCCTCGGCCCCTTCGACCGCGCCTGCATATTCGCGCTCCGACCCGGTGCGCTTGAGCGTGATGCCCGCTTGCGCAAACCAGTCGAAGGTCTTCTCCATCAGACGCCCTTTGGAGGGCACGCCGAGTTTGATCATGGCCTCACTCATGCTTGCGCCTCCAGATCGGCCATCAGCCCAGCACGGATCACACCGCCCACGGCGGGGATTTCGCGCCCCTGCCCCAGTTGCCGGGTCAGCGCGTCGTAGCGCCCGCCGGAGGCGACCGGCGGCAGCGCCGGATCGGTGGCGGTGAAGGTGAAGACGAAGCCGTCGTAATATTCCATCGTCGAGCGCCCGTGGCTCGCGTCGAAGGTGATCGCGGCGAGGTCGATGCCGCGCGTCGCGAGCGCGTCGAGGCGCTTTTCGAGCCGCGCGATGGCCGGTTCGATGGCAGCAATGTTCAGCGCGCGCAGGGCGGCAGGCGCCTGATCCGCAGCACAGCGCAGTTCCGCCAGTTTACCCATCGCGGCGACCGCATCGGTCGGGATCGGCGCAGCGGCGGCATCGGCGGCGAGCGTGGCGATCCGCGCCTCCATCTCCTCGCGCGAGCGCAGCCCGATCCACGGCGCGCCGGAGCGCTGGCCGGTCAACAGATCGGCGCGGGCTTTCGGCACCTCGACCTGCCCCGAATAGCGCGCGAGCAGATGCTGGAAGCGCTTGGGGCGCCAGATGTGACGGGCAAGCGCGGCCTTGCGTTCGGGCAGCGTGTCGAGCCCGTCGACGGCGGCGCGCAGCAGGCCCATGTCGCCGATCGTGGCGGACAGGGTCAGCTTGGCGAGAAGCCCCGCGAACAGCGCGAAGACCTCGGCGTCGGCGGCTTCCGGGTCGGCGCGGTCGAAGATTTCGAACCCGGCCTGAAAATATTCATTGGCGCGCGCGGCGCCGCGATGATCCTGACGGCGGAAGACCTCGCCCGCATAGGCGTAGCGCGCAGGTTCGGCGCCGTTGGCCATATGCTCCTGCACGACCGGCACGGTGAAATCCGGGCGCAGCATCATCTCGCCGCGCAGCGGGTCGGCGGTGACATAGGCGCGGGCGCGGATATCCTCGCCGTAAAGGTCGAGAAGCGCTTCGGCGGGTTGCAGGATGTCGGGCGTGACCTCGACCGCACCCGCTTTGAGGAATTGCTCCAGCAGGCGGCTTGCCTGCGCCCGCGCTTGCGCCTTGTCCGCCATTACTCGGCCTCGTAGCGTGCAAGGATTTCTTGCACTTTTGCGACCATTTCCCCGGTCGGAACCTCGAATTGCGCCGGTTGGGATTTCCATTCTTCAACCGTCGCGTCCTGCGCGATCTTCGCGCCGAGGATCAGATCCTTGATCTGGACAACGCCGCGTTCGGCCTCGTCCGAGCCCTGGATGATCGCCACGGGGCTTTCGCGTTTGTCGGCGTATTTCAACTGGTTGCCGAAGTTCTTCGGGTTGCCCAGATAGACCTCGGCGCGCAGCCCTGCCCCGCGCAGCGTGGAGGCCAGCGCCATGTATTCCGCCATCCGGTCGCGATCCATCACGGTCACGACGACCGGGCCCTGTGCGGAGCCACCGATGCGGCCCTTGGCGCGCAACGCGGCCAGCAGGCGGTCGACACCGATGGAGACGCCGGTGGCCGGGACGACCTGACCGGTGAAGCGCTTGACCAGATCGTCATAGCGCCCGCCACCTGCGACCGAGCCGAATTGGCGCGGCCGGCCCTTCTCGTCGGTGATCTCGAAGGTCAGCTCGGCCTCGAAAACCGGGCCGGTGTAATAGCCCAAGCCCCGCACGACCGAGGGGTCGATCACGATGCGGTCGGGACCGTAGCCCTGCGCGTCGAGAAGCGAGGCGATCTGCTCCAGTTCATCCACGCCTTCCGCACCCAGCGCCGAGCCTTCGACCAGCTCGCGCAGTCGTGCGACGGTGGCGGCGTTGTCTTCGCGCTTGGCCTCCATGAAGCCCATGACCGTATCGGCCTGTGCCTCGGACAGCCCCGCGCCCTTGGTGAAGTCGCCGGAGTCGTCCAGACGCCCCTCGCCCATCAGAAGGCGCACGCCTTCCTCACCGAACTTGTCGAACTTGTCGATGGCGCGCAGGACGATGCCGCGCTCTTCCTCGAACTTGGCCGGATCGGCCGGGTCGAGAACGCCCGCGACTTCCATCACGCCGTTCAGCACCTTGCGGTTGTTCACCCGCACGACGTAATCGCCGCGCGGAATGCCGACCGCCTCCAGCGCGTCCGACAGCATGCCGCAGATCTCGGCGTCGGCGGCCACGGACGGCGCGCCCACGGTATCGGCATCGCATTGATAGAACTGGCGGAACCGGCCCGGACCGGGCTTTTCGTTGCGCCAGACGGGGCCCATCGTGAAGCGGCGATAGGGCGTCGGCAGGTCGTTGCGATATTGCGCAGCGACCCGGGCCAGCGGCGCCGTCATGTCGTAGCGCAGCGCCAGCCACTTGCCGTCATCTTCCTCCTGCCACGCGAAGACGCCCGCATTCGGGCGGTCCACATCGGGGAGGTATTTGCCCAGTGCCTCGACCGTCTCGATGGCCGAAGTTTCCAGCGCCTCGAAGCCATGCGTGCGATAGACCTCTGCGATCTTCGCCAGCATATCGGCCCGCTCGGTCACCTCCGTCCCGAAATAATCGCGGAAGCCCTTCGGGGCCTCTGCCTTGGGACGGGGCTGCTTTTTCTGTTTCGCCATCGGCTTGCACCTGATCTTATCTCGCGCGAGGGTGTAGCCCAAGGGGCTGGCCCCGGCAAGCAATAGGAACGGCAGATGCAGGAACGGCTGGAACGGGCGGAGGAACAGATCGCCTATCTGACGCAAACGGTGGACGAACTGTCCGATGTCGCGGCCGCGCAGGCCCGTCAGATCGAGCGGCTGGAGCGCCATCTGGGCCTGCTGATGGAGCGCGAGGCCGAGCGCGAATATGACAGCGGCAGCACGATCCCTCTGGCCGACCAGAAACCGCCGCACTGGTAATGGATGCGGCGCTCTGGGGGCTGAACGGGGTTTTCGTGAGCGCTCAGCTGCTCATCTACTCCGCTTTGCTGATCTGGCCCCCGGGCATCGACCTTCGTTCGACGATCGACCGGTTCGAGCTGTGGCAGGGCAGCGGCATCCTCGCGATGCAGGTGTTCTTCGCCGTGCCGCTTATGAGCGCGCTGATCTGGCGCACGCACGTGCATCGGCAGACCATGATTCTGATCTCGTTGAGTTTTCTGGCGACCGCCGTGCTGGGCGCGGCGGCGTGGCTGGAGATGGGCATGATCTCGGGCGCGGTGCGCGATGCGGTGAACGAGCGCGACCTGTTGCGCGGCTTGGCACTGCTGCGCTGGGGCGAGTTCGCCACCGCCCTTGCCGCCGCGATCGCGCTGCGGCTGGCATGGGTGGCGCGCAGCCTGTGAGGCTCAGACCTCTTCGACCTCGCTCACCCCGCGCAAGGAGCGCAGCGCGCCTTTCACCTGAGCATTGACCGGCGCCTCGCGCATCGCTGTGATCTGGTAGCGGCAGCCGCGCTCGGTGTCATAGACCATGAAGCTGATCGGACCGCGCGAATGGACCTTCCCTTCGCGGGCGACACGCTCGACGAGGCTCGCGACCGAGGCGACCGCGTCATTGTTGTCGATATGCACCAGAAGCCCGGACGACCCCGCATCGGCCGTCGCCTTGTCGACGGTCTGCGCGGCGTTGGCGACCATGCGCACCGACTCGCCATCGACCTCGACCTTCACGGTCAGCACCAGAAGGTTGCCGGTCTCGAGCACGTCGCGACAGGCTTCCAGCGCCTCCGACCAGAAGGCGACCTCATAGGGCCCGGACGCATCCGAAAGCGCCACGAAGGCGAAGCGATTGCCCTTGGCGGATTTCTTCTCGCGCACCGAGGCGACCTCGCCTGCGATCTTGGTCACGAAAGGACCGCCCACGGCCTTTTGCTGCACCTCTTCCCAGCTCAGCACCTTCTTGCGCTTGAGCGCGGGCAGGTAATCCTCGATCGGGTGGCCCGAGAGGTAGAAGCCGATGGCCTTGTGTTCCTCGGCCAGACGCTCGCCCGGCAGCCAGTCGTCGGTATCGGCCAGACGCGGCGGCGGCAGATCGTCGCCCGCCTCGCCGAACAGCGACACCTGCGCCGACTCGCGCGCCTCGATCACCGCGCCCGACCACGCCATCAGCGATTCCAGCGACTCGAAGACGCGCTTGCGGTTCGGGTCCAGAAGATCGAAGGCCCCGGCTCGCGCCAGCATCTCCAGCGGGCGCTTGCCCACGCGCTTCATGTCCACGCGCCGCGCGAAATCAAAGAGGTCCTTGAACGGCTCGTCGCCGCGCGCGGTCACGATCATCTGCATCGCATCCACGCCCACATTCTTCAGCGCGCCCAGCGCATAGACCAGCTTCTGATCGACCACGTCGAAGGTCGAAAGCGAGCGGTTCACGCAGGGCGGAATGATCTCGATCCCGAGCTTCTTCTGCACCTCGTCGGCATAGATCGCGAGCTTGTCGGTCAGATGAATATCGCAATTCATCACACCGCCCATGAACTCGACCGCGTGGTTCGCCTTCAGCCAGCCGGTATAATAGGACACCACCGCGTAGGCCGCCGCGTGGGATTTGTTGAAGCCGTAATTGGCGAATTTCTCCAGAAGGTCGAACACCTCGGAGGCCTTCTTCTTGTCGACCCCGTTCTTGGCGGCGCCCGCCTCGAATTTCGGGCGCTCGGCGTCCATCGCCTCCTTGATCTTCTTACCCATCGCGCGGCGAAGAAGGTCTGCGCCGCCAAGCGAGTAGCCCCCCATGACCTGCGCGATCTGCATCACCTGCTCCTGATAGACGATGATGCCCTGAGTCTCTTCGAGGATATGGTCGATGGTCGGGTGGACCGAGGTGATCTTCTTGAGCCCGTTCTTCACCTCGCAATAGGTCGGGATGTTCTCCATCGGGCCGGGACGATAGAGTGCCACGAGCGCGACGATATCCTCGATACAGGTGGGCTTCATCTGGCGCAGGGCCGATTTCATGCCCTCCGATTCCACCTGGAACACGGCGACCGTCTTCGCATCGGCGTAGAGCTTGTAGGTCTTCTCGTCATCCAGCGGGATCGCGTTGATATGGTTCTCCGCGCCCTCGGCAGGCTCGTAGAGCTGGTTGCCGGCGGCATCGACATGCAGTGGACGGCCCGATTTGAAGATCAGCTCCATCGCAGAGCGGATCACCGTCAGCGTCTTCAGGCCGAGGAAGTCGAACTTCACCAGCCCCGCCTGCTCGACCCATTTCATGTTGAACTGGGTCGCAGGCATGTCCGAGCGCGGATCCTGATAGAGCGGCACCAGCTCGTCGATCGGACGGTCGCCGATCACGACGCCCGCCGCGTGGGTCGAGGCGTTGCGCAGCAGACCTTCGATCGCTTTCGCATAATCGAGAAGCCGGGCGACCACCTCCTCGTTGCGGGCCGCTTCGCGCAGACGCGGCTCGTCGGCCAGCGCCTTCTCGATGCTGACGGGCTTCACGCCTTCGACCGGGATCAGCTTCGAGAGCTTGTCGACCTGCCCGTAGGACATCTGCAAGACCCGGCCAACGTCGCGCACGGCGGCCTTGGACAGAAGCGCGCCGAAGGTGATGATCTGGCCCACCTTCTCGCGCCCGTATTTGTTCTGAACGTATTGGATCACCTCCTCGCGGCGATCCATGCAGAAGTCGATGTCGAAGTCCGGCATCGAGACACGTTCGGGATTGAGGAAGCGTTCGAACAGCAGCGAATAGCGCAGCGGATCAAGGTCGGTGATGGTCAGCGCGTAAGCCACGAGCGAGCCCGCGCCCGAGCCCCGCCCCGGCCCGACCGGAATGTCGTGATCCTTGGCCCATTTGATGAAGTCCGCAACGATCAGGAAGTAGCCCGGGAACCCCATCTGCTCGATGATGTCGAGCTCGAATTGCAGGCGTTTCTCGTAATCCTCGACCGGTGCTGCATGCGGGATCACGTCAAGGCGGTTGCGCAACCCGTCCCAAGCCTGACGCCGCAGTTCCACCACCTCGTCATCGGCGAATTTCGGCAGGATCGGCGCGCGCTTGTAGGTCGAGAAAGCGCAGCGTTTCGCGATCTCGACGGTGTTCTCCACCGCTTCGGGCAGATCGGCGAAAAGCGCGACCATTTCGCCTTCGGATTTGAAATAGTGCTGCGGGGTCAGACGCCGGCGCGGTTCGATCTGATCGACATAGGCGCCTTCAGCGATACAGATCATCGCGTCATGGGCCTCGTAAATCGCGGGCTTAGGGAAATAGACGTCGTTCGTGGCGACCAGCGGCAGGCCCAGCTCATAGGCCCATTCGACGAAGGGCCGCTCGGTCGCGATCTCGGCCTCGGTCAGCGTGCCGCCCTCGCCCGGGTGGCGCTGCAACTCGACATAGAGGCGGTTCGGGTAGATCCCGGCCAGCTGTTGCAGCAGCGCCTTGGCGCGGTCCTTCGCGCCGTTCCGGATCAGCCGCCCGACCGGACCGTCGGGGCCGCCCGAAAGACAGATCAGCCCCTCGGAATACCGCTCCAGCTCTTCCAGCGTGACCTGAATCAGCGCCCCGTGCTTGTCGAGATAGAGGCACGAGTTCAGCTTCATCAGGTTCTCGTAACCGCGCTCGGTCTGGGCCAGCAGAACGATCGGTGCGGGCAGCCGCGGACGCTCGCCCGGCTTGGCCGGATCGAATTCCAGCGAGACCTGACAGCCGACGATCGGCTGCAACCCCGCCCCCGTCGCGGTCACGGAAAACTCGAGCGCCGCGAACATGTTGTTCGTGTCGGTCACGGCGACGGCGGGCATCTTCGCCGACTCGCACATCTTCACGAGTTTCTTGGCGGGCACGGCGCCTTCGAGCAGCGAATACTCGGTATGGACGCGCAGATGAATGAATCGGGGGCTGGTCATGCCACCAGATTTAGCGGGTAGCAGCGCCCCGCGCCAGCCTCTCGCCGCGTCCTCCCGACGCTTCGCGCTCGACCACACGGCGCAGCTTGGCGCCCAATTCTTGATCACCGGATCAAGTTTCAGGCAACGCACCGCCGCGAATCCCTTGCCAAAGCCTGTCTGCATCGGCTTTGCTGGGCCGGTCCCGTTCTACGCCGCATCGAGGGGGACCGCAGGGACGACTGGTAAGGCGGCGGATTTTTCGTATGGAGATCACGTTTCTTCTCAATGGAGAAACCCGGACGGTGGCACTTACCGATCCGACGCAATCTGTGCTCGATTGGCTGCGCGCCGAGGGGCTGACCGGCACCAAGGAGGGCTGCAATGAGGGCGATTGCGGAGCCTGCTCGGTCATCGTGACCGATGCGGAGGGCGCCAAACCGCTCAATGCCTGCCTGATGATGATGCCCCATCTTCACCGGCGCGCGCTGCGCACCGTCGAGGGCGTCGCCGGGCCGAAGGGCGAGTTGCACCCGGTCCAGCAGGCGATGGTCGATCATCACGGCTCGCAATGCGGCTTCTGTACGCCCGGTTTCATCGCCACGATGGCGGCGGGGCATCTGAACGGGCGCCGCGATCACGACGATCTGCTCGCAGGCAACCTGTGCCGCTGCACCGGCTACGCGCCGATCATCCGCGCCGCCGAGGCCGCGCAGGATGCGCCCGTGCCCGCGTGGATGAACGACACGGTTCCTGATCTCGCGGAGATCGCGCCGAAGGCCGATAACGTCTTCCTGCCCGACAGTGCGGATACGCTGGCGGAGTGGTATCTCGCCCATCCCGAGGCCACGCTGATCGCGGGCGCGACCGATGTGGGTCTCTGGGTCACGAAACAGCTGCGCGAGCTGAAAGAGGTCGCCTTCCTCAACAACTGCACGGACCTGCAGAGCATCGAGGAAACCGACGACCGCTACATCGTCGGCGCGGGCGTCACCTTGGCCGCGTTGCGTGAAGCGATCCGCGACACGCTCCCGAGCTTTGCCGAATTGCTGCGCCGTTTCGCCTCCGAACAGGTGAGACAGGCGGCGACCATCGGCGGCAATATCGCCAACGGCTCGCCCATCGGCGACAGCCCGCCCGTGCTGATCGCGATGGGCGCGCAGCTGACGCTGCGCAAGGGCGAGGCGCGCCGCACTATCCCGCTGGAGGAGTTCTTCCTCGATTATGGCAAACAGGACCGTGCACCCGGCGAATTCGTCGAAAGCGTCAGCTTCCCGAAATCCGCACCCGATCTGGCCTGCTACAAACTGTCGAAACGCTTCGATCAGGACATTTCCGCCGTCTGCGGCGCGCTGAATATCCCGCGCGATGGCGACAAGATCGGCGCGCCGCGCATCGCTTTCGGCGGCATGGCGGGAATCCCGAAACGCGCCCCGGCGCTGGAGGCCGCGCTGGAAGGTCAGCCGTTCACCGAAGAGGCGATCACGGCCGCCCTGCCCGCGCTGGAGCAGGACTTCACGCCGCTCACCGACATGCGCGCCTCGGATGCCTACCGGATGGAGGCGGCCAAGGCGATGCTGATCCGATACGTCCGCAATGCCCAAGGCGCCCTCTCCATTCTGGAGGTGCAACCATGAGCGTCGGTACCAAGAAGCCCCACGATTCCGCGCAATTGCACGTCACCGGCGCGGCGCGCTACGTCGATGACAGCCCCTGCCCCGGCAACACGTTGCACCTCGCCTTCGGCCTCTCGACCGAGGCTCATGCCGAGATCGCCTCGCTCGATCTGAGCGCGGTGCGCGCCGCGCCCGGTGTCGTCGCGGTGCTCACCGCCGAAGACATGCCGTTCGCCAACAATGCCTCTCCCGCGCCCGAGCCCGAACCGGTTCTGGCCGAGGGCATCGTGCATTTCGTCGGCCAGCCGATCTTCGTCGTCGCGGCAACCAGCCATCTTGCCGCGCGCAAGGCCGCACGGCTGGCGAAGGTCGACTACACGCCCCGCCCCGCGATCCTGACAGTCGATGAGGCGCTCAGCGCGAACAGCCATTTCGAAGGCGGCCCGGTCACCTGGGCGCGCGGCGATACCGGCGAAGGCTTCGCGCAGGCCGAGCATATCGTCGAAGGCAGTTTCGAGATGGGCGGGCAGGAGCATTTCTACCTCGAAGGTCAGGCGGCGCTGGCGCTGCCCGACGATCAGGGGATGGTGATCCGCTGCTCCTCGCAGCACCCGTCCGAGGTCCAGCACAAGGTGGCCGACGCGCTTGGCTGCGCGATGCATGACGTCCGCGTCGAGATGCGCCGGATGGGCGGCGGCTTCGGCGGCAAGGAGAGCCAAGGCAACGCGCTCGCCATCGCCTGCGCCGTCGTTGCGCGTGCCACCGGGCGGCCCTGCAAGATGCGCTATGACCGCGACGACGACATGGTCATCACCGGCAAGCGCCATGATTTCCGGATCAAATACCGCCTCGGCGCGGATGCCGAGGGCAAGATCGTCGCGGCCGAGTTCACCCATCTCGCCCGCTGCGGCTGGTCGCCGGACCTGAGCCTGCCGGTCTGCGACCGCGCGATGCTGCATACCGACAGTTCCTATTACCTGCCGAATGTGAAGATCGAGAGCCACCGGCTGCGCACCAACACCCAAAGCGCGACGGCCTTCCGGGGCTTCGGCGGGCCGCAGGGCATGATCGGCACGGAAGCGGCGCTCGATCACCTCGCCCATGTGATGGGGCTCGACCCGCTCGATCTGCGCAAGCGCAATTATTACGACCCCGCGGGCGGGCAGAGCACGCATTACGGCCAGCCGGTCGAGGATTTCATCCTGCCCGAGATCACCGAGCGATTGGAGCAATCCGCCGAGTTCGCGGCCCGCAAGGCCCGCGTGGCCGAGTGGAACGCCGCCAATACGACCCTGAAGCGCGGCATCTCGCTGACGCCGGTGAAGTTCGGCATCTCCTTCACGCTGACCCAGTTGAACCAAGCGGGCGCGCTGGTGCATGTCTATGCCGACGGCTCGATCCAGCTGAACCACGGCGGGACCGAGATGGGTCAGGGCCTGCATCGCAAGGTCTGTCAGGTCGCGGCCTCGGTCTTCGGCGTGACGGATGAGGATGTGCGTATCACCGCGACGGCCACCGACAAGGTGCCCAACACCTCTGCCACGGCGGCCTCATCCGGGGCCGATCTGAACGGCATGGCGGTGAAGGCCGCCTGCGAGACGATCAAGGCGCGGCTGGCGGATTTCATGGCCGAAAGCGCGGGCGCTGCGGTGGAAGACGTGACGTTTGCCAATGGCGAGGTGCGCGCGGGCGATCACGCCCTGCCCTTCGCGAAGCTGGTGAAGCTGGCCTATGAGGCGCGGGTGTCGCTGTCGTCGACGGGCTTCTACGCCACGCCGAAGATCAGCTGGGACCGGATCAAGGGTCAGGGCCGCCCGTTCTTCTACTTCGCCTATGGCGCGGCGGTGACCGAGGTGGTGATCGACACGCTGACCGGCGAAAACCGCATCTTGCGCACCGACATCCTGCATGATGCCGGCGCCTCGCTGAACCCGGCGATCGACATAGGCCAGATCGAGGGCGGCTACGTGCAGGGTGCTGGTTGGCTGACGACCGAGGAACTGGTCTGGGACGACAAGGGGCGTCTGCGCACCCATGCCCCTTCGACCTACAAGATCCCCGCCTGCTCGGACCGCCCGCGTGTGTTCAACGTGGCGCTCTGGGACGAGCCGAACCGGGAGGACACGATCTATCGTTCCAAGGCGGTGGGCGAGCCGCCCTTCATGTTGGCGATCTCGGCCTTCCTCGCGCTGCAGGACGCCTGCAAATCCTGCGGCCCGAACTGGCCCGATCTGCAAGCGCCCGCCACGCCCGAGGCGGTTCTGGCTGCCGTGCACCGGGCAAGGGGGGACGCATGAGCCTCGATCCCGCAGCCCTTGCCCGCGCGGCAGACCGCGGCCCCTTCACCCGTGTCGTGGTCGCGCGCGCCCAAGGCTCCACCCCGCGCGAAGACGGGGCGGAGATGCTGGTCTGGGCGGATCATGTCGAAGGCACGATCGGCGGCGGCGCGCTGGAATTCTCCGCCATAGCGAAGGCGCGGGGCGGGCTGACGGGGATCGAGAAAATCCCGCTGGGCCCGGCGATGAACCAGTGCTGCGGCGGGGCCGTGGTGCTGGGCTACGAGCGGATGGACCGGACCACCGTTGCCCAGATCATAGGCGACTGGCACGCACGCCCACTGACGCCGGGCACGCCCGAGCCGCTGGCCGTCACCCGCGCGCTGGCCCGCGCCCGCGATCGCGGCGAGACACCGCCGCTTCTGGTCGACACCTGGCTGATCGAACGCGTCGCGCCACCGCCCGCCCCGATCTGGGTCTGGGGCGCAGGCCATGTCGGGCGCGCGCTGATCGGGGCGCTGAGCCCCCTGCCCGGCCTTGCCCTGTCCTGGGCCGATAGCGGGGCGGAGCGGTTTCCCGACGCAATCCCCGAAGGCGTCACACCGCTGATCGCCGAGAACCCGGCCGATCTGGTCTCCCTCGCGCCCACCGATGCCCGCCACTTCGTGCTGACCTATTCACATTCTCTCGATCTGGAGCTTTGCCACCGGCTGCTCGCCCATGGTTTCGGCGGGCTCGGCCTGATCGGGTCGGACAGCAAATGGGTTCGCTTCCGCAAGCGTCTCGCCGCGCTCGGTCATTCGGATGCACAAATTTCGCGCATTGCCTGCCCGATAGGCGATCCGACCTTGGGGAAGCATCCTCAAGCCATTGCCCTTGGGGTAGCGACCGGGCTAGTGAAAGAGCTGAATGCCGCGGGGGCGGCAACGGGGAAAGGGAAACGCGCCGGGTGACGGAGCTGCTCAAGATCGACGGGCTGACGAAAGCCTATCCTGGGGTCGTGGCCAATGACGGCGTCGGCTTCTCGGTGCGTCCGGGCGAGGTCCACGCCCTGCTGGGCGAAAACGGCGCCGGCAAATCGACGCTGGTGAAGATGATCTACGGGCTGGTGAAGCCCGATTCCGGCACGATGCACTTCGCGGGCCAATCCTTCGCGCCTGCCGATCCGCGCGCCGCACGCGCCGCGGGTGTCGCGATGGTGTTCCAGCATTTCTCGCTATTCGAGGCGCTCAACGTCGCCGAGAACGTGGCGCTTGGCATGGAAAACCCGCCGCCGATGCGCCAGCTTGCCAAGCGTATCCGCGAGATTTCCACCGCCTATGGCCTGCCGCTGGACCCCGCGCGACTTGTGGGCGACCTCTCCGCGGGCGAGCGTCAACGCGTCGAGATCGTGCGCTGCCTGCTGCAGGACCCGAAGCTTCTGATCATGGACGAGCCGACCTCGGTGCTGACGCCGCAGGAGGTGGAGATCCTGTTCCACACCCTGCGCAAGCTCTCCGCCGAGGGCACTGCGATCCTCTATATCAGCCACAAGCTCGAAGAGATCCGCACGCTTTGCGAAGGCGCGACGATCCTGCGCGCGGGCAAGGTGGTGGCGAGCTGCAACCCGCGCGAGAAGACCGCGCGAGAGCTGGCCGAGTTGATGGTCGGCGCGGAGCTGAAAGTCACCGACCGGGCCGAGCGCAAGCTGGGCGATGTCGTTCTGAAAGTCTCGGGCCTGTCGCTCGCACCGCTGTCGCAGTTCGGACCCTCGCTGAAGGATCTGAGCCTGGAGCTGCGCGCGGGCGAGGTGCTGGGCATCGGCGGCGTCGCGGGCAACGGTCAGGAAGAATTGCTGGCGACCCTGTCGGGCGAGCGCCCCTCCGCCCCCGGCACGGTCAGCCTGATGGGCGAGGATATCTCCGGGCTCGGACCGAACGGCCGCCGCGCGAAGGGGCTGCTGGCCGCGCCAGAGGAACGGCTGGGCCATGCCGCCGTCCCCGCGATGAGCCTGACCGAGAACGCGATCCTCACCGGCACGATGCGCAAACCGCTGACCCGCAACGGATTTGTCGATCAGGGCGCGGCGAAGACCTTCGCCGACGAGATCATTCAGGCCTTCGACGTGCGCACACCGGGTTCGCATGTCGCGGCCCGCGCGCTCTCGGGCGGCAACCTGCAGAAATACGTGATCGGCCGCGAGGTGCTGCAAAACCCCGCCGTGCTGGTCGTGAACCAGCCGACATGGGGCGTGGATGCCGCCGCCGCCGCGTCGATCCGGCAAGCGCTGCTGGACCTCGCGGCGAAAGGCGCTGCGGTGATCGCAATCAGCCAGGACCTCGATGAGCTTATGGAAATCTCCGACCGCTTCTCGGCGCTGAACGAAGGCCGCCTGAGCGCCTCGCGCCCGACCCAAGGGCTGACGATCGAAGAGATCGGCATGATGCTGGGCGGTGCGCACGGGATGCAGGAGGCCGCGGTATGATCACCCTCGTCCGGCGCCCCACCCCGTCGCAATTCTGGTCCTACGCAACGCCACTCCTCGCCGTGATCGCCACGATGATCGCGGGCGGCATCCTCTTCGCGATACTGGGCAAGCACCCGGTCGAGGCGATCCGCGTGATCTTCTGGGACCCGCTCTTCGGCGGCAATGCCAGCTATTTTCGCGGCCAGCTTCTGGTGAAGGCCGGGCCGCTGATCCTGATCGCCTGCGGGCTCGCCGTGGGCTTTCGCGCGGGCATCTGGAATATCGGGGCCGAAGGGCAATACATCATGGGCGCGCTGTTCTCGGCATGGCTGGCGCTGAAAATGTACCCCGCCGAAAGCCACTGGCTGTTCCCGGCGATGATCGTGCTGGGCGCGCTTGGCGGCTTTCTCTGGGCGATGATCCCGGCGGTGCTGAAGGTTCTGTTCGGCACCTCGGAAATTCTCGTCTCGCTGATGCTGGTCTATGTCGCCGAGAACCTGCTGGCCTACATGGCCTTCGGCCCGCTCAAGAACCCTGAGGGCTTCGGCTTTCCCGGCTCGCGCAACCTGCAAGACTACCCCTCAGCCTTCAATCACGAGCTGATCGAGGGCACGGGGATGCATTGGGGCGTCGTCGCGGCGCTGATCGCGGTGATCTTCACCTATGGGCTGATGCACCGCCATATCACCGGTTTCCGCGTCCGTGTCGCGGGCGAGGCACCGCGGGCTGCGCGTTTCGCAGGCGTGATCCCGGCGCGGTTGGTGATGCTCGGGCTCGGCATGGGCGGCGCATTCGCAGGGCTTGCGGGCATGTTCGAAGTCTCGGGTCCCTCGGGCCAGATCACCGACAGTTTCAACGTGGGCTACGGCTTCACCGCGATCATCGTGGCTTTCCTCGGCCGGCTGCACCCGATCGGCATCCTGCTGGCGGGGCTCCTGATGGCGCTGACCTATATCGGCGGCGACATGGCGCAGCTGATGCTCGGCCTGCCCTCGGCGGCGATCCAGGTCTTCCAGGGGATGCTCTTGTTCTTCCTGCTGGCCTTCGACGTGCTGACCAATTTCCGCATCCGTTTCGGGAGAGTCGCGGCATGATGCGCAAACTCCCCTCGCTGCGCCTGTTGATCATCTTCCTTGGCGGCGTCGTCATGGGGCTTGGCCTGTACTACCTGCTTGCGGTGGCGCAGGCGTTCTGGGCGTTCGTCGTGATCGGCGTGGTGATGATGGTGGTGTTCGAGCTGGCGCTGGGGGCCTCGCGGGCGGT
Source organism: Thioclava sp. ES.031 (assembly GCF_002563775.1). NCBI lineage: Bacteria > Pseudomonadati > Pseudomonadota > Alphaproteobacteria > Rhodobacterales > Paracoccaceae > Thioclava > Thioclava sp. ES.031. The sequence continues at coordinate 3,156,864 of NZ_PDJO01000001.1, forward strand.
GATCTACCGCATCGGCGCGCGGCCCGACAGCGAAGAGCCCCGCCGCCCCACCCTGCATGGACGCGAGCGTTACGCCTCTGTGGCCGGGCTCATCGTCGGCCTCGTCGGCGGCTATCTGGCCTGGGGGCCGGTTCTGTTCTGGGGACATGGAGGCGCACTATGATCGTGGGCGGCATCGATATCATCACCCTGACGGCGACGCTGATGGGCGCATCGACCCCGGTCCTCCTGGCCGCGACCGGCGAACTGGTCGCCGAGAAATCGGGCGTGCTCAACCTCGGCGTCGAGGGGATGATGATCATGGGCGCGGTCGCAGGCTTCGCCGCCGCTGTTGCCACCGGCAGCCCGGTTCTGGGCTTCCTGATGGGCGCGATCGCCGGTGCCTTGCTGGCGACGCTTTTTGCCTTCCTGACTCAGAAGCTGCTGTCGAACCAGGTCGCGACAGGTCTTGCGCTGACGCTGTTCGGGCTGGGCCTGAGCGCACTGATCGGCAAGGGCTACGAGGGCGTGCGCCCCCCGCCGACCGCCAAGATCGATTTCGGACCGCTCTCGGATATTCCGGTGCTGGGCCGCATCCTGTTCTCGCATGACTGGATCGTCTATCTCTCGCTGATCCTCGTCGCGGTGGTCTGGTACGTGCTGCGCTCCACCCGCGCCGGGCTGATCCTGCGCGCGGTGGGCGAGAGCCATGACGCCGCCCACGCGCTGGGATACCGCGTCGTCGCCGTGCGCTTCGCCGCGCTCGCCTTCGGCGGGGCGCTCGCGGGGCTTGGCGGCGCCTATCTCAGCCTCGTGCGCGTGCCGCAATGGACCGAAGGCATGACCGCAGGCGCGGGCTGGATCGCTCTGGCCATCGTCGTCTTCGCAAGCTGGCGCCCGTGGCGGGTGCTGCTGGGCGCTTACCTCTTCGGCGGCATCACCGCGCTGCAGCTGCAATTGCAGGCTGCGGGCTACGCGATCCCGGTACATATCCTCTCGATGGCCCCTTATGTCATCACCATCGTGGTGCTGGTCATCCTGTCCGCCATTCACCGCCACGGCGTGCAGGCCGCCCCTGCCAGCCTCGGCAAATCTTTCCACGCCTCGAGCTGAGGCATCTCTCGAAGGGCCCCATCAAGAGGCCCGCCACCCAACTTGGAGTAACGCGATGAACCGCAGATCCTTTTTGAAAACCACCGCCGCAACGGCCGTCGTCGCGGGCGTCGGCGTCCCGGCTTTCGCCGCTGACGAGCCGCTGAAGATCGGCTTCATCTATGTCGGCCCCGTCGGCGACATGGGCTGGTCCTACCAGCACGACCAAGGTCGTCAGGCGATCGAAGAGAAATACGGCGACAAGGTGAAGACCTCGTTCATCGAGAACGTGCCGGAAGGCCCCGATGCCGAGCGCGCGCTGACCCAGCTGGCGCTGGACGGCAACAAGCTGATCTTCGCGACCTCCTTCGGCTACATGGACGCGGTGATGAACGTCGCCAAGAAATTCCCCGACGTGAAATTCGAGCACGCCACCGGCTACAAGCTCGCCGACAACGTCGCCACCTACGACGCCAAGTTCTATCAGGGTCGCGCCATTCAGGGCACGATCGGCGGTCGTATGACCAAGACCAACAAGATCGGCTATATCGGCTCCTTCCCGATCCCCGAGGTCTATCAGGGCATCAACGCCGCCTATCTGGCCGCGAAGAAGGTGAACCCGGATATCGAGATGAAAGTGGTCTGGGCCTACACCTGGTTCGATCCGGCGAAAGAGGCCGACGCGGCCGCAGCCCTGATCGCCGATGGTGTGGACGTGCTGCTGCAGCACACCGACTCGACCGCGCCGCAGGCGAAAGCTCAGGAAGCGGGCAACGTCATCACCTTCGGTCAGGCTTCGGATATGTCGAGCTTCGCGCCGATGCCGCGCGTTGCGTCGACCATCGACAACTGGGCGCCCTATTACATCGAGCGCGTCGGTGCGGTCATGGACGGCTCGTGGAAGTCGGAAGCCACCTGGGGCGGCATCGACAGCGGCATGGTGGAGATCGGCGAGATTTCCTCGGCCGTGCCGGACGACGTCAAGAAAGAGGCGCTGCAGCTCAAGGACGATATCGGCTCGGGCAAGGTCCATCCCTTCACCGGCCCGCTCAACAAGCAGGACGGCACGGCCTTCCTCGCCGATGGCGAAATGGCGACCGACGATCAGCTTCACTCGATGACCTTCTACGTCGAGGGGATCACGGCAGAACCGCCGAAATAAGTCAGTCCTACTGATGCGAATAGGAAAGGGTCGGCCACGCGCCGGCCCTTTTTCGTTGTTTCGCAAAGGTCTTTTCGCTTCACGTTAGCGTTAGACTTGTTCCACAGGCTGATTCGTCGCAGGATTTGGAAGGCGGGTCTTCTTGACACATTCAAACAATTGCATCTATCGAATGAGACATGACAAGTTGATGACCGGGTAACGGGGAGGAACGAAAATGGCACATATCGTGGTGCTCGGCGCAGGTCTTGGCGGCGCAATCATGGCTTATGAATTGCGCGATCAGGTCCGTAAGGAAGACGAAATTACCGTCATTACCAAGGACCCGAAGTACCACTTCGTGCCCTCCAACCCTTGGGTCGCCGTCGGCTGGCGCGACCGCAAGGACATCACCGTCGATCTCGAACCGACGATGAAGAAGAAGAACATCAAGTTCATCCCGGTCGCGGCAAAGCGCCTGCACCCCGATGACAACAAGGTCGAGCTGGAGGATGGCCAAGAGGTCTCCTACGATTACATCGTGCTTGCCACCGGCCCGGAACTGGCCTTCGACGAGATCGAGGGGCTCGGTCCCGACGGCTTCACCCACTCGGTCTGCCATGTCGATCACGCCGAGGATGCCGGCACCGCCTTCAAGCGCTTCTGCGAAGATCCCGGCCCGATCATCGTGGGCGCGGTGCAAGGCGCGTCGTGCTTCGGCCCGGCCTATGAATTCGCGTTCATCCTCGACACGGCGCTGCGCCGCGCGAAGATCCGCGATCAAGTTCCGATCACCTTTGTGACCTCCGAACCCTATGTCGGCCATCTCGGTCTCGACGGGGTCGGCGACACCAAGGGTCTTCTCGAAGGCGCAATGCGCGAGAAGCACATGAAGTGGATGACCTCGTCGCGCGTGAAGAAGATCGAAGACGGCGTGATGCATGTCGAAGAGATCGCCGATGACGGCTCCGTCAAGGCGACCCACGAGATGCCGTTCAAATACTCGATGATGCTGCCGCCCTTCCGTGGCATCCCGGCGGTCATGGGGCTCGAAGGGCTCGTGAACCCGCGCGGCTTCGTCATCGTCGACAAGCACCAGCGCAACCCGAAATACCCGAATGTCTTCGGGATCGGCGTCGGCATCGCGATCCCGCCCATGGGCCCGACCCCGGTGCCCTGCGGCGTGCCGAAGACCGGGTTCATGATCGAGTCGATGGTGACCGCCACCGCGCATAACCTCGGCAATATCGTACGCGGTCAGGAGCCCGACGAGACCGGCACCTGGAACGCGATCTGCCTGGCCGATTTCGGCGACAGCGGCATCGCCTTCGTGGCCCAGCCGCAGCTTCCGCCGCGCAACGTCAACTGGTCGAGCCAGGGCAAATGGGTCCACCTCGCCAAGATCGGTTTCGAGAAATATTTCATGCGCAAACTGCGCAAAGGCACCTCGGAGCCGTTCTACGAGAAGACCGCGATGAAGATGCTCGGCATCGACAAGCTGAAAGCGGTCAAGAAGACCCACTGAGCCGAACCGGCACAGATTTTTCTTCCCTAATCACGGGGCGGGCCTGCGGGTCCGCCCCGTGCTGATTCCTGCCGATGGTCAAGAGCTCGCCGGAACACACGGGTCTGTGAGACGTTTGAACCCCCGACACGCGGCCAGATGCCGCATGAAAGGGAGACGACATGAAGACGTTGAAGACGACCACTGCGCTCGTTGCCGGCCTTGCCGCGCTGAGCCCGGCGATCCTGCCGTTCAGTGCGCTTGCCCAGGACAGCAATACCGCCGCCGCTGAATGCATCGCGAAGGCGGTCGCCGATGGCACCCCGACGGATCAGGCGAAAGCCGATTGCGAGGCCGAGGCGGCGCAAGCCGATGGCTCCGCCGAGGCTGCGGCCGGCACCGATCCGGCGAATGCCGATGCGCCGATGAGCGACAGCGAAGCCGATCAGGCCGCAAAAGCCGCGATCGAAGGCGCAGCCCCGCCCGCCGATCAGGACCCGGCTGCGAGCGGTGACACCCCCGACGCCAGCGCGAAAGCCGCAGTCGAAGGCGGCGCGGATGTGACCACTCAATCCGAGACCACGGGCACCGATACCAACGCCGACGCGGCCGCCGCTGCGACGACGGATACCGAGACCGACGCAACAGCTGCCACCGACGCGCAGCCCGATGCTGCAGCTGAGGCAGAAACCGATGGTTCGGCTACCGCAAACACCGATGGCTCGACCTCGGCGGATACCACCGCCGACACCACTGCAGAGACCGACGGCTCCGCTACGACTGAAACCGATGGCTCGACCACCGCAGAGGCAGACGGCGCGACCGATGCCACCACCGCGGCCGACGGCCAGACGGACGCTGAGGCGACGAGCACGCTCAGCCCCGACACCACCTCGCAGGACGCCCCTGCCCCGGTGACTGACACCACTGAAGAGGCGATGCAGAACTCGGAGGCCCAAGCGGACAGCACCGCGACGGCAGAGCCCGAGGCGAAACCTGCAGGCGAAACCTCGACGGACACCACCTCCGACACGCAGGTCGTGCAGGAAGGCAAGGGCGGGTCCGGCGCGGACGTCGAGCCGAAGGTGATCCAGCCGGAAGAGGCCGCCAATGCCGACGCGGAGGCCACCGCCTCGGAGACCGCTGACACCACGGCGGAAACCGATCAGCAGGCGAGCCAAGACACGGCGGCCACCAAGGCGACGAAGATGCTGGAGAACGCGCTGACCGATACGCAAGCCGCGATCGAAGGCGAAGCGGTGCAGAACGAGGCGCTCAACGCGCCGACCGACAGCGCCGACACCGCCGACGCCACCGAAGAGACGGTGACCGAGGACACCGCGCGCAGCGCATCCGAAGACTTCGCGACCTCGGTCGACGCCAAGCCCGACGCTCAGGCGCAGGCAACCGCGCAAACCGACTCGTCGAAGAAGAAAAAGAAGGACCGCCTGAGCACGCTGGAAACCGCCGCGCTCTCGGGCCTCGGGGCGCTTGCCGTGGGGGCGATCCTGAACAATGGCTCAAAGGTGGCCGTGAATTCGGGCGACCGTGTTGTGGTGCAGCAACCCGATGGTTCGTACCAACTGGTGAAGGACGACAACGCGCTGCTGCGTCAGCCCGGCTCGAAAATCCGCACGCAGGACTATGCCGACGGCTCGTCGCGCACGATCGTGACCAAGCCCGATGGCAGCCAGATCGTGACGGTCTATGACGCTCAGCGCCAGATTCTGAAGCGGACGCTGGTCCAGCCCGATGGCACGCAATACCTGCTGGTCGACGACGCGCGGGGGGCCGATCCGGTCGACGTCTCGGCGCTTCCCAAGCCCAAGCCCGTCGCGACGGTCTCGTCCAGCAACGAGCAGGCTCTGCGCGATGCGCTGACCCGTCAGAGTGGCATCGACCGTACCTTCACGCTCTCGCAGGTGCGCAACATCACCCCGGTGCGTGATCTCGCCCCCGCGATTTCGGTCGAGAACATCAACTTCGAGACCGGCTCATCCGCGATCCAGCCCGATCAGGCGCAGGCCCTCTCGGCTCTGGGTCAGGCGATCCAGCAGCGCATCGACGAAAACCCGCGCGAGCTGTTCCTCGTGGAAGGCCATACCGACGCCGTCGGCAGTGCCGCCTACAACCTCGCGCTCTCGGACCGTCGCGCGGAATCGGTTGCGCTGGCTCTGAGCGAGTATTTCGACGTGCCCGCCGAGAACCTCGTGGTGCAGGGCTATGGCGAACAGGACCTGAAGGTGCAAACCGAAGGCGCCTCGGAAGCCAACCGCCGCGCCGTGGTGCGCCGGATCACTGATCTTCTGCGCACCGCCTCGAACTGAGGTTGAGCCTGAGACCAAAGCAAAGGGCGCCCCGAGGGGCGCCCTTTTCGCATCTCTCCCGAAAGAGGGGGAGGAGTGGTGGCGAGGGGGGGACTTGAACCCCCGACCCCACGATTATGAGTCGTGTGCTCTAACCAGCTGAGCTACCTAGCCACTGGGGGGCTAACTAGGCAAAGCGGATCGTCCAGTCAAGGACGTTTTGCGGGAAAATTGCCCCCATTTCGCTGCGGCATATTGGGAATTGGCGAAGCCGCGCGCAAAGGCTAGGCATGAGGGGAAAAGGAGAGACCATGCACGCCGCCCCAGCCCTGCCCCTGACACGCGATATCGTTCTGATCGGGGGCGGACATACCCATGCGCTGGTGCTGCGGATGTGGGGGATGAACCCGCTGCCGGGTGTGCGGCTGACCGTGATCAACCCAACCCCCTCCGCAGCCTATTCGGGAATGCTGCCGGGCCATGTGGCAGGGCATTACACGCGCGACGAGCTGCAGCTCGATCTGGTGAAGCTCGCCCGGCATTCGGGCGCGAGGCTGGTTCTGGGGCGCGCCACGGGCCTCGACCGAGGGCGGCGGCTGATCGAGGTGCCGGGGCGTGCGCCGATCGCCTATGACGTGGCTTCGATCGATATCGGGATCACGGCCGAGATGCCGCAGCTGCCGGGCTTTCTCGACCATGTCGTGCCTGCGAAACCGCTCGACGCTTTCGCCGATGCCTGGGACGCTTTCGCCGCCGATCCGCCCGAGTCGCCGAAGATCGCCGTGGTCGGCGGCGGCGTGGCGGGGGTGGAGCTCGCGATGGCCTGCGCGCACCGCCTGCCGCAGGCACAGGTCACGGTCTATGAGGCAGCCCCCGAGGCGCTGCGCGCGCTTGGCACCGGCGCTCGGAACGCGATGCTGGCGCACTGCGCGCGGCTAGGCGTGACCATCGAGACCGACGCGGCGCTGATCGGAGCGGAAAAAGGGCGGCTTCTGCTGGAAGGCGGACGCACAGCCGAGGCCGATTTCATCATCGGCACGGGAGCCACGAAACCCGCCGACTGGCTGCCCGAGACCGGGCTCGATCTGACCGACGGATTCGTCACGGTCGGCCCGACGCTGCAAAGCTCCGATCCCGCGATTTTCGCCGCAGGCGACATCGCCCATCTCAGCCACGCGCCGCGCCCCAAGGCGGGCGTCTATGCGGTGCGCGAAGCGAAGCCGCTCTTCGCCAACCTGCGCGCTGCCGCTTCGGGCGGGATGATGAAGACCTATCAGCCGCAGCGCGATTATCTGAAACTGATCTCCACGGGCGGAAAGCAGGCGGTGGCCGACAAATGGGGCCTGCCGCTGAACGGGAAATGGCTCTGGCGGTGGAAGGACCACATCGACCGCAAGTTCATGGCGAAGGTCCACGATCTGCCCGCGATGCCGACGCCGCCCTTGCCCCGCGAACATGCGCAAGGGATCGAAGACGTTCTGGGCAGCAAGCCGATGTGCGGCGGCTGCGGCGCGAAGCTCGGCGGTCAGGCGCTGCGCGAGGCACTGTCCGATCTGCCCGCGCCCGCGCGCGACGATGTGCTGAGCGGTCCGGGCGACGATGCCGCCGTGCTGTCTTGCGGCACGCAGACGCAGGTCTTCACCACCGATCACGTCCGCGCCTTCACCGAGGACCCGTGGCTGCTGGGCCGGATCGTGGCGCTGCATGCGATGAGCGACGCCTGGGCGATGGGCGCGGCACCGCAGGCAGCCCTCGCGCAGGTCACCCTGCCCCGCCAATCCGAAGAACTGGGCGCGCGGGCCCTGCGCGAGATGCTGGGGGCCGCGTCCGAGGCCTTCCGCGACGCAGGCTGCGATCTCGTCGGCGGCCATACCTCAATGGGCGCGGAGCTGACACTGGGCTTCACCGTGACCGGGCTGGCCGAGCGGCCTTTGGGTCAAGACGGCGCGAAACCCGGCGAGGTGCTGATCCTGACGAAGCCGCTTGGAACGGGCGTGATCCTCGCCGCCGAGATGGCGAAACACGCGCCCGGCGAGGTGGTGGCAGGCGCGCTGGAGAGCATGGGCCGCAGCTCTGCCGAGGCTTCCGCGATCCTCGCGCCGATCGCTTCCGCGATGACGGATGTGACGGGCTTTGGTCTCGCGGGGCATCTGCTGGGGCTATGCGAGGCGTCGGGCGTCTCGGCAGAGCTGGACCTTGCCGCGATCCCGCTGCTCGACGGGGCCGAGGCTTTGGCGGCGGCAGGCGAGCACTCGACGCTTCTGCCGCAGAACATCGCCAATTGCGCGGGCCGAATGACCGCACCACCGGGGCCGCGAACAGAGCTGCTGCATGATCCGCAGACCTCGGGCGGGTTGCTGGCCAGCGTGCCGGAGGCGCAGGCTGCGGAAGTTCTGGCAAAGCTGGTAGCGGCAGGCTACCGCGCCGCGCAGATCGGGGTGATTATTGACGGGCCGGCGTTCCTGCGGGTGCGGTGAGCGCCTCGCATCCCTCTTCTGGCACGGGCGACCAGCCCGGGCCGCGCCCGACCCTCCCCCCGGGAGGGCGCATTGGCGATAGCGCCGCGGGCCTAACGGTCTTTCGGGCTTGCTAAATAAATCACCCAGCCACGCATCGAGGGGGTGCCCACCCGAGGCTCGGGCGCGCCCCTCAGCGCCCCGCCATCTCCGACGCCTCTTTCACCACCTGCGCAGCCAGCCCCTCGATCGCCTCCGGCGCGAGGCTGTCCGCCTCGATCACCCGCTCATGCTCCACATGGCGCGCGCGGTGCTTCTCGTAGCGCGGATCGTAATGGTCGCGCATCAACTCCCCCGCCAGCGCCGCATATTCCCCCGCCGTGGCCTGCGCCTGCCACGCCGCGATCCGCTCGGCGGGCTGGAAGGGCCGCAGCTGATCGAGCACCGCCAGCAGCCGGTCGGCATCCGCCGTGATATCCGCATAGGCCCGCGCCAGATACTGCGCCCGCTCCGACAGCGGCGCACGCACTCGCAGGCGCGGCGCGTCCTTGATCGCGGCCCAGATTCCGGCGGGCAGTTGCAGATCGCCGATCTTGGAACTTTCCGCCTCCAGCAGCACCGGCCGCGCCGGATCGAGCGCCGCGATCTCCATGATCAGCCGCGACTCGAAATCCTTCTGGCTCGACTGGCCACCCTCCATCGCCCCGAAGAGCGAGCCGCGATGATTGGCGAGCCCCTCCAGATCGATGACCTGCGCACCCTGCGCCCGCGCGGCTTTCAGGATGTCGGTCTTCGCGGTGCCGGTGTTGCCGTCGAGAACGACGACCGGACAGGGCATCGCGGCAAGCCCGGCCTCCACCACCAGCGACCGGAAGGCCTTGTAACCGCCCTCGACCAGCTCCACGCGCCAGCCGACCTGCTTGAGGATCGTCGCGAACGACCCCGAACGCTGCCCGCCGCGCCAGCAATAGACCAGCGGACGCCAGCCGCCCTCCTTATCGGCCAGCGGACCCTGCAGATGTTTGGCTGCATTCTGCGCCACCAGCGCCGCGCCGATCTTGCGCGCGTCAAAAGGCGCGACCTGCTTGTAGATCGTGCCGACGCGGGCGCGCTCCTCATCGTCGAGCACGGGCAGATTAATGGCGCCGGGGATATGATCCTCGGCGAATTCCGAAGGTGAGCGCACGTCGATGATCGTGTCGAAATCGAGCGCGGCGACCTCGGCAATCGAGGTAAGTTTCATCAGTAGACAGTAACCTGCGTGCCGACGGGGACGCTGTTGAACAGATCGATGACATGATCGTTCACCATCCGGATGCAGCCGTTCGAGACCGCGTGCCCGATCGAACCCGGTTCGGTCGTGCCGTGGATGCGGATCGCCGTGTCATGCCCATTCTGATAGAGATACATCGCCCGCGCGCCGAGCGGGTTTTCCGGCCCGCCCTTCATCCCGTCCTCGTATTTCTTGTAAGCCGGATTGCGTTCGATCATCTCGCGCGTGGGCGTCCAGCTCGGCCATTTGACCTTGCGCGCCACCGTCGCGGTGCCGCGGAACTTCAGCTCATCCTTGCCCACGGCCACGCCGTATCGCATCGCCACGCCCGGCGCGGTGATGTGATAGAGGAAGAACTTATCCGAGACGATGATGATCGAGCCCACCGCCAGATCGGGCTTCACCGTGACCTTGGTCGGGTAATATTGCGAGCCGATCGGCCAGCGCTTCGCGGGCGCGGTCTCGATGGTCTGCGCGGGTCCGCTTGCGGCGAAAGCGGGCAGGCTTGCGAAGGGCAAAGCGGCCAGCGAAAGAAGAAAAGCGCGGCGATCCATGATCAAACTCCTGCAAAATCCTGCGGCGTCTCCCGGCAAAGCGTTCGACAAAACCAAGGGTGAGGCTAGCAAAGCCGCCCCACCCTCTCAAGAATTTGGTACCGGGTCAGAAAAAGGCCAGCGCCAATCGTTGCCGCTTTGTCGATTACTTACCGAAAGCGCAGCCCGATTTGATGCCGAACTTGCCGAAGATCATCGCCGCCGGGCAGAAGCCGGTGAAGGCCGATTGCAGCAGGTTCGCGCCGATGAAGGCGGTGAACCACAGCCAATACATCGAGACATAGACGGCCAGCAGCAGCGAGATCAGGATCATCACGCCAGCGAAGGCAAAAATCGCACGGTCGAGGTTCATTCGAGGGCACTCCACGAGAAAAGTTACGTTGTGAAAGAATATAACAGCTCCTCACGTCAAATTCAATTACCTGCATATGTCGCGCGACGCTTGACCGCAGCCCTGCGCAGGATCAGATAACGCCCTATGAGCGAAGCCACATTTATCATCGACGCCATGCATTGCGGCGCCTGCACCGGTCGGGTCGAACGCGCACTTTTGGCACAACCCGGCGTGCAAAACGCCTCGGCCAACCTGATGGCGCGCAGTGCCCATGTCGAATTCGACGGGCCTGCCGATCTCGAGAGCCTCAAGACCGCGCTCGACCAGGCGGGCTATCCGGGGCGCCTGAAAGAGGAGATGGCCAACGGCCCCAGCGCCGCCGAGCGCCAGATGCAGGAGGCGCGCCAGCTGCGGCGTCAGTTCCTGACCGCGCTCGCGCTGACCGCCCCGGTCTTCGTGCTCGCGATGGGCGCGCATATGATCCCCGGCATGCATCACCTGATCGCCAGCACGATCGGGATCGAAGCAAGCTGGTGGGTGCAGATGATCCTCACCGCGCTGGTGCTGGCCTTCCCCGGCCGCGTCTTTCTGCGCATCGGCGTCCCCGCCCTGCTGCGCGGCTCGCCCGAGATGAATTCGCTCGTCGCGATGGGCTCGCTCGCCGCCTTTGTCTATTCCGCCCTTGTCACGCTTGCGCCCGGCCTTCTGCCAGAGGCCGCGCGGGGCGTCTATTTCGAGGCGGCGGCGACCATCGTCACGCTGATCCTGCTGGGTCGCTGGCTGGAGGCGCGCGCCAAGGGCCGCGCTGGCGAGGCGATCTCGCGGCTGATCGGGCTGCAGCCCAAGACCGCGCGCGTGCAGACCGAAAATGGTGTCGAGGAACGTCCGATCGAGGAACTCGTGCCCGGCGACATCCTGCTGCTCGCCCCCGGCGAACGGGTCGCGCTCGACGGGGTAATCGCCGAGGGCGCGGGCCATATCGACGAGAGCATGCTGACGGGCGAGCCCGTCCCCGTCGCGAAATCCGAAGGCGATCCGATCACCGGCGGCACCGTGAACGGCGAATCCGCACTCAGCTACCGCGTCACCGCGACCGGCGGCGACACCGTCCTGTCGCGGATCATCGCGATGGTCGAAGCCGCGCAGGGCGCGAAACTGCCGGTGCAGGCGCTGGTCGACAAGGTCACCCGCGTCTTCGTGCCGGTGGTCATGGCGCTGTCGCTCCTGACCTTCGCGATCTGGATGATCGCGGGCATGGGCTTTTCGCATGCCTTCGTCGCGGCGATCTCGGTGATGATCATCGCCTGCCCCTGCGCGATGGGGCTGGCGACGCCGGTCTCGATCCTCGTGGGCACCGGGCGCGGCGCCGAACTGGGCCTTTTGTTCCGCCGTGGCGACGCGCTGCAACGTCTCTCGGAAGTCGCAGTCGTGGGCTTCGACAAGACCGGCACGCTGACCGAAGGCCACCCCGCCCTGACCGATCTCGAACCGCTCGCCGATCTGCCCGAGGCGGAGATCCTCGCGCTGGCCGCAGGCGCCGAGGCGCGCTCGGAGCATCCGCTGGCCCGCGCGATCCTCGCCGAGGCCGAGACGCGCGGCATCGCCCATGCGCCGGTCAAACGCGTCAAGGCGCTGTCCGGCAAGGGGCTGCGCGCGCAGGCCGAAGGGGCCAAGCTCTGGATCGGCAATGCCGGTGCGATGGAAGAGGCCGGGGCCGATATCGCACCCTTTGCCGAACGCGCGAAGGCGCTGGCCGCGAAAGGCCGCACCCCGGTCTGGATGTCGCTCGACGACCGCCCCGTCGCGCTGATGGCGCTGTCGGACCCGATCAAACCCGAGGCGCGCGAAGCGGTCGACGCTCTGCATAAGGCGGGCAAGCAGGTGGCGATGGTCACCGGCGACACGCGCGCCACGGCCGAAGCCGTGGGCCACGATCTCGGCATCGACCGGATCGAGGCCGAGGTACTGCCCGACGGCAAGCGCGACGCGGTCGAGAGCCTGCGCCAGATTGGCCCGGTCGCCTTCGTGGGCGACGGCATCAATGACGCGCCTGCGCTGGCGGCCGCCGATGTGGGCCTCGCGATCGGCACCGGCACCGATGTCGCCATCGAAGCTGCCGAAGTCGTGCTGATGCGCGGCGATCCCAACGGCGTCGCGATGGCGCTGGAACTGTCGCGCGCGGTGATGCGCAACATCCGGCAGAACCTGTTCTGGGCCTTCGCCTATAACGTCGCGCTGATCCCGGTCGCGATGGGCATCCTCGTGCCTTTCGGCGGGCCCGGCCTGTCCCCGATGCTGGCGGCGGGCGCGATGGCGTTCTCCTCGGTCTTCGTGGTCACCAACGCGCTGCGCCTGCGCCGCGCCCTGCGCTGATCCGGGCGCGGATCGGCGAGAGCGCGCCGAGGCCGGAACTCCACCCTTCCCAAGCGGCAAGGAGGACGCTTAGCTGACGGCGACCCACCACCCGGAGCGCCCGCATGCTGACTCGTCGCCTCTTTCTGCTCTCGCTCGGCGCCCTCGCGGCCTGTGGCGGCTCGCCGCGTCCGATGCCGAAACCGGCCTATGCGCTACCGCTCCATCGCAACGAGACGCCGGAAATCCGCGCCCTGATCAACCGCTATTCGGACCATTACGGGGTGCCGCGCACCCTTACCCACCGCGTGGTCCAGCGCGAGAGCCGCTACCGCGCCGATGCCCGCAACGGCCCCTATTACGGGCTGATGCAGATCCTGCCGCAAACCGCGCGTAGCATGGGATTTCGCGGCCAACCGCATGACCTGCTCGATCCCGACACGAACCTGAAATACGCGGTGAAATACCTGCGCGGCGCATGGCTTGTCTCGGACGGCTCGGAAGATCGCGCGGTGAAATGGTATTCGCGCGGCTATTACTACGAGGCAAAACGGCGCGGCTTGCTCCGCGAAACCGGGCTGCGCTGACCCGCGACCTGCGCGCCCTCAAACTTAGGGACGCTCCGCGGGGGATATTTGCACCAAGGCGAAGCAAAGCGCCCTCGCTTCGGCTTGGCCGAAATATCCCCGCCGGAGGCATCCGGCCTTTCCACGCAAAGCCGCCCCTCACTCAGGCGCGCGCAACACCCCGGCAGGCCGGGCTGCAAGCGGGCGCAGTGCGAAGACGAGACCGGCCAGCAACGTCGCGATCACGCCGCCCGCCACGATCAGAAGCGCGGGGATCGGGGCGAAATGGAACTCCGCCCCCATCACCAGATCGACCACGGCCCAGCCCGCGAGCCCGCCAAACAGGATCGCAACCAGGCCCGCCGCCGCGCCCATCAGCGCCGAGCGCAGCGCGAAGCTCGCAAGGATCGCGCCGCGCGTGGCGCCGAGCGTCTTGAGCATCGCCGCCTCCCAAGCGCGTTCACGCTCGCCCGCCGCCGCCGCACCGATCAGCACGACGAAGCCGGTGAGCAGCGTCACGCCCGCGGCCAGCGAGGTCGCCCGCGCGATGGCGGAGAGCGCATCGGTCACGCGCTGCAGGGCGTCGCGCACGCGGATCGCGGTGATATTGGGGAAACGCTCCGCCAGATCGCGCATCACCTGCGCCTCGGCGCTTGGCGGCGCGTAGATCGTGGCGAGCCATGTATGGGGCGCGCCGCGCAATGCCGCCGGGTCGAGCGTGAGGACGAAGCCGATCCCGCCGGTCGAGAAATCCACGTCGCGGAACGAAGTCACCTTCGCGGTGATGTCGCGCCCGAGAATGTTCACCGTGATCGTATCGCCGAGCTTCAGGCCGATCTCCTGCGCCTCCTTGGCCGAAAAACTGGCCAGCGGCGGGCCGCTATAATCCTTCGGCCACCACTCGCCCGCGGTGATCTTTTCGCGCGGGGTCTCGGCATAGGTCACGCCGCGATCGCCGCGCAGCACCCAATGCTCGCCATGCGTCTTGCGCGCGTCCTCGCCGTTGATCTTGGTGATCACGCCGCGCAGCATCGGCACGCTTTCGACCTTGGTGACTTCGGGCATATCCACCAGCAGATCGGTGAAGGGCTGAATCTGGTCGGGCTGGATATCGATCACGAAATAGGCCGGCGCGACCTTCGGCAGATCGCGGTCGATCGCCCCGCGCAAGCCGCTATCGACCTGCCCCACCGCGGCCAGAACCGAGAGGCCGAGGCCGAGTGAGAGGATGACCGAGCGCGCCTCGGAGCGCGGCCCGCCAATCGCGGCAAGGGCTGCGCGCAGCACGGGGCGGCCTCGGGCGCGATGCTGGGCGCGACGCGCCAGCCAGCGGATCAGGCTGGCGGCGAGCGTCAGGATCAGAAGCGCCACGGCGATGCCGCCGAGGCTCGCCAGCGTCAGCGTCCAGAGGCCCGAGAACCACGCCGAGACGGTCACGATGATCGTCAGAAGCGCCGCCGTCAGCAGAAGCGTGGGCAAGCCCGGCAGGCGGCGGCCTGCGCCGGTGTCGCGGTAAAGCGTCGCCGCGCGCATCTTCGACATGCGCGAGAGCGGCCAGAGGGCAAACAGCATCGCGACCAGCGCGCCATAAAGCGCGGCCTCGCCCAGCGGGCCGGGATCGAGGCCGATCTCGACCGGCAGCGGCAGCGAGCGTTCGATCAGCCCCGACGCGCCAAGGACGAGACCGGCGCCGAGGACGAGCCCCGCGAGAATGCCCGCAAGGCCGAGGGCGGCGAGCTGCAGCAGAAACGCCGCGCGGATCGTGCTGCCGGTGGCACCGAGCGCGCGCAGGGTCGCGATGGTAGGCGCCTTACGTTCGATCCAGGCAGCGACGGTTGCGGAGATGCCGACGCCACCCACAGCCAACCCTGCGAGCCCCACCAGCACGAGGAAAGAGCCCAGCCGCTGCACGAAACGCTCCGCTCCCGGCGCGGCGCGACGGCGGTCGGACCAGCGCATACCTGCACCGTCGAACCGGGTCTCGGCCTGCTGTTTCAGGGTGGCGAGGTCGGTATCGGGCGGCAGTGTCGCGCGGTATTCCGTCTCAAAAAGAGAACCCGGCGAGAGAAGCGGCGTGTTCTCGATCGCCGTCAGAGAGACGATGGAATGCGGGCCAAGCCCCATCCCTGTCCCGGTCGAATCCGGCTCGCGCACGATCCGCGCCATCATCACGAAATCCTGCCCGCCGAGTTGCACCTTATCACCGGGGCTCAGGCCCAGACGATCGGCGAGGATCGGATCGAGGAAAATCCCCGGCACGCCGCCCTTCCCTGTCAACGCGTCAGGCGTGACGGGCGGATCGAGCTGCAGCTTGCCGGTCAACGGATAGGCCCCGTCCACCGCCTTCACCTGCGTCAGCGCGCGGTCGGCGGGATCGGTGCCGGTGGACAGCATCGAGCGGAAGTCGATCACCTCGGAGACCGCCGTGGCGCGGTCGGTGATCCATTGCAACTCCTCGGGCTTGGCGCGGCGATAGGTGAATTCGTATTGCGCGTCGCCGCCCAGCAGCACCGCGCCCTGATCCGACAGTGCGCGCTCGATGGCGGAGCGCACCAGCCCCACGGAGGCGATCGCCGCCACGCCCAGCATCAGGCAGAGCAGCATCACCCAGAAGCCGCGAATGCCGCCGCGCAGCTCGCGCCGGGCGATGGAGAGCGCGAGGCTCATGCGGGGGCGTCCGTTGCGATGTGATCGCCCACGACTTCGCCGTCGCGCAGCTCCACGATGCGGTCGCAGCGCGCGGCCAGTTCGGGCGCGTGGGTCACCAGCACCAGCGTCGCGCCGTGCTTTTCCTGAAGGCCGAAGAGCAGCTCGATAATCGTCTCGCCCGTGGCGCTGTCGAGATTGCCGGTGGGTTCATCCGCCAGCAGGATCGCAGGCCGGGGCGCAACCGCGCGGGCCAGGGCCACGCGCTGTTGCTCGCCGCCCGACATCTGGCTGGGATAATGCTCGAGCCTATGCGCCAGCCCGACGGCCTCCAGCTCTGCCGCGGCGCGCTCGAACGGGCGCTCCACCCCCGCGATTTCCAGCGGCATCGCGACGTTTTCCAGCGCCGTCATCGTCGGGATGAGGTGGAAGCTTTGGAAAACCACCCCCATATTACCCCGACGAAACCGCGCCAGCGCATCCTCGGACAGCTTCGAGAGATCGTGGCCCAAAGCGGTGACAGACCCGGAGGTGGCGCGTTCGAGCCCGCCCATCAGCATGAGGAGCGACGATTTGCCCGATCCAGACGGCCCCGTGAGCCCGACGCTTTCCCCTTTCGCGATGCTCAGGTCGATCCCGTTGAGGATCTCGACCGGCCCGGTATTGCCATCGAGCGCAAGCCGCGCGTCTTTCAACTCAAGGATCGTGTCACTCATGCGCCGTCTTTCTTTTGCTTCAAAGGGATATGGGCCGCGGATGGGGATACGCAAGCGGATCGCTGCGGGTTTTATCGCCGCGGGGCTGGCGCTGGGGGCCGGGCCCGCGATGGCGGAGGTGTCGATCCTCGCATTGGGGGACTCGCTGACCCAAGGCTATGGGCTCGATAATCCGGCGGACGGGCTGGTGCCGCAGCTGCAGGGCTGGCTGCAGGATCATGGGCAGGATGTGAAGGTGATCAACGGGGGCGTCTCGGGCGACACCACGGCGGGCGGGCTGTCGCGGATCGACTGGCTGCTGACGCCCCAGCCCGACGCGGTGATCGTGGCCTTGGGCGGCAATGACCTGCTGCGCGGACTGCCGCCCGAACAGGCGCGGGCGAACCTCGATGGGATTTTGGCGAAACTTCAGGCGAAGGGCATCCCGGCGCTGCTGGCGGGGCTGCCCGCACCGGGGAATTTCGGGCCGAAATATCAGCACGATTTCGACGCGATCTATCCCGATCTGGCGCAGAAATACGATGCCGTTCTGGTGCCCAACCTGCTCGCTCCGATCACCGAGACCCCGATCGAAGAGCGCGCCAAGACCGACCTGATGCAGCCCGACAATATCCACCCCTCGCCCGAAGGGGTGAAGAAGGTGGTCTCTGCTCTGGGGCCGAAGGTGCTGGAGCTTCTGGCGAAAGTGAAACAGGGGAGCTGAGCGCTCAGCTCTCCTCTTCGGGATAGGCCGCCTTGCAGGCCGCGATCTGCGCCTCGGCGGCCTTCGACAGCTCCGCCTGCCGCTTCAGCAGCGCTTCCAGCTTGCGTTTCTCGGCGGCCGGGTCGATCGGGATCGGGCGCTGCCGCGTCACCGTGTAATCCTCGAGGCACATGCGCGGCTTCTGGATCACCTTGTCGCCCTTGGTGATCGTGTCATAGCCGCAGATTTCCCATCGGCTCGACGTGGTCTCGTAGCTCTGCCACGCATAGCCCCGCGCGAGATTGCCCTGTACCTCGCTCACCAGATCGGTGACGCGCCGCAATTCGGCCGTGGATTGACGGATGCAGCGTTCCTGCGGAGTGCCACAAGCGGCGAGCAGGACGAGCGGGATCAGCATGAGGGCGTGGCGCATGGGCGGTCTCCTTCGCTCTCAGCCTACGCTCGCAAGTGCGCCCGATCAATCGCGCGATCAATCGCGCCCTTCCCGCACCCGCCCGCGCCTGCTAAGGATCACGCCAGAGATTTGGGAGGCCCTACGCATGACTGACACGGTTGAGGATTTCGACGCCCGCAAGGCCCGCGCGAGCCAGTGGTTTTCCGACCTGCGCGACCGGATCGTCGCGGCGTTCGAGGGGCTGGAGGACAGCCATGCGCAAGGCCCGCTTTCCGATCAGGCGCCGGGCCGGTTCGAGGTGACGCCCACCGAGCGCAAGGGGCCGAACGGCGAGGATCATGGCGGCGGCAAGATGAGCGTGATGCGCGGCGGGCGCGTCTTCGAGAAGGTCGGCGTGAACATCTCCACCGTCTGGGGCGAACTGGCGCCCCGCGCGCAAAAGGCGATGGCCGCGCGCGGCGTGCCGGGGATGGAGGAAGACCCGCGCTTCTGGGCCTCGGGGATCAGCCTCGTCGCGCATATGCAAAACCCGCATTGCCCCGCCGTCCACATGAACACCCGCATGTTCTGGACGCCCGGCGCGTGGTGGTTCGGCGGCGGTGCCGACCTCAATCCGTGCCTTGAGTATGACGAGGACACCGCGCATTTCCACGCCGAGATGCAGGCCGCCTGCGACGCCCATGACAAGACCTATTACGACCACTTCAAGGCCTGGGCGGACGAGTATTTCTTCATCCCCCATCGCGGCCGGGCACGCGGCGTCGGCGGGATTTTCTACGACGATCTGAACACCGGCGAGTGGGAGGATGATTTCGCCTTCACCCAATCGGTGGGCGCGGGCTTCCTGCCCGCCTTCCAGCCGCTGATCGAGAAGCGCCGGGTACAGGATTGGTCCGAGGAGGACCGCGAGGCCCAACTGCGCCATCGCGGCCTCTATGCGGAATATAATCTCGTCTATGACCGGGGCACGAAATTCGGGCTCGAGACCGGGCATAACGCGGATGCGGTTCTGATGAGCCTACCGCCAATCGCGAAGTGGTATTGAGGGGCTAAGGCGCGCACAGGGCCAAGGTTGGAGGGGCGCTGCCCCTCTTCGCTTGCGCGAATTCACCCCGGGATATTTGGGCCAAGAGGAAGCGAAGGACACGCGCCCGAAGGCTCGGACGCGCGTGCTCTCGGTCGAAACCGCGCGTCAGCCGTTGCGGATCGTCTCGACCATCAGGGCCACATTCTCCGGATCGGCATCGGGGGTGATCCCGTGGCCGAGGTTGAAGATATGCGGACCCTTGCTGAAGGCCTGCACCACATGGCGCGTCTCGTCGATCAGCGCCTGACCGCCGGTGACCATATGCGAGGATGCGAGGTTGCCCTGCACGCAGCCGGACACCTGCACATGCTCGGCGCCCCATTCCGGCGTGATCGAATTGTCGAGCGCAACACAATCGGCGCCGGTCTTCTGATGGAAGCCGATATAGCCCTCGCCCGCCTCGCGCGGGAAGGCGATGACCGGCAGACCCGGGAAGCGCGCTTTCATCTCGGCGATGATCTTGCGCGCCGGCTCGACGGCGAAATCCTCGAAATCCTGCCCCTTGAGCGAGCCCGCCCAGCTGTCGAAGATCTTCACGACCTCGGCCCCGGCCTCGACCTGTTTCGACAGGTATTCGATGGTCGAGACGGTCAGCAGGTCGATGATCTTCACGAAAGTCTCGCGGTCTTCGGCCTTCAGCGCATGGGCCGGGCCCTGATCCTTGGTGCCACGGCCCGCGATCATGTAGGTCGCGACGGTCCAGGGCGCGCCGGCGAAGCCGATCAGCGTGGTCTCTTTCGGCAGTTCTTCCGAGAGGATCGAGACGGTCTCGTAGACCGGGTTGAGCGTCTCGTGGATGTCGTCCTTGGTCTTGAGCTTGGCGAAGCCCTCCGCCCCGGTGATGGTCGAGAGGCGCGGACCCTCGCCGGTGACGAACCACAGATCGGCGCCCAGAGCCTGCGGCAGCAGCAAAATGTCGGCAAACAGGATCGCCGCGTCGAACCCGTAGCGGCGGATCGGCTGCAGCGTCACTTCGGCGGCCAGTTCGGGATTGTAGCACAGCGACAGGAAGTCGCCCGCCTTCGCCCGCGTCGCGCGATATTCCGGCAGGTAGCGCCCCGCCTGCCGCATCATCCAGACCGGAGGGGTAGGCAGCACTTCGCCTTTCAAAGCTCGCAGGATCGTCTTGTCGGTCATTCTCGCGCCTCCTCTTTGCACCCCTTCGACGCGACCTGTGGCGTCATGTCAAGCGCAGGGCTTCTTGCAAGGTCCATCTGTCGCGGATATTCCGGGTCCATGACACAGATGCCCGATGCGAAATCCCCGCTCAAGATCGGCACCCGCGGCTCGCCGCTGGCGCTGGCGCAGGCCTATGAGACCCGAGACCGGCTGATGGCCGCGCATGGTCTGCCCGAAGACGCTTTCGAAGTCGTGGTGATCAAGACCACGGGCGACGACCGGGCGATGATCGCGGCGGACAAGCCGCTCAAGGAGATCGGCAACAAGGGCCTGTTCACGAAGGAAATCGAAGAGGCCATGGTCGATGGCCGCATCGATATCGCCGTGCATTCGATGAAGGACATGCCGACCGAGCAGCCCGAGGGGCTGGTGCTCGATTGCTACCTGCCGCGCGAAGACGTGCGCGATGCTTTCGTCAGTCTGGAATACGACTCGATCATGGCCCTGCCCGAAGGGGCGACGGTAGGCACGTCGAGCCTGCGCCGCCGGGCGCAGCTTGCCCATGTGCGCCCCGATCTGAAACTGGTGGAGTTCCGCGGCAATGTGCAGACCCGGCTGAAGAAACTGGCGGACGGTGTCGCGGTAGCGAGCTTCCTCGCCTATGCGGGGCTGCGGCGTCTGGGGATGGAGGACTCGGCACGCGGGCCGATCGCCCCCGAGGAGATGCTGCCGGCAGTCGCGCAGGGCGCGATCGGGATCGAACGCCGGATGGCCGATGCGCGGGCCGAGGCGCTCCTTGAACCGATCCATGATCTGGTGACCGAGCAGCGCCTGCTGGCCGAACGTGCCTTCCTCGCGACGCTGGACGGCTCTTGCGAGACGCCGATTGCGGGGCTTGCGCTGATCGAGGGCGACCGGCTCTGGCTGCGTGGCCAGATCCTGCGCCCCGACGGGTCCGAGGCGCTCGCGGGCGAGCGTTGGGGCAATATCGACGAGGGCGCTGCGATGGGCGAGCACCTCGCGCGCGATCTGCTGTCTCAGGCGGGCGAAGGGTTCTTCGACTGGCGCTGAGTTAACACAGAAGCTGACCGGCGGCGCGGCGCTCCAGCGCCCGCTCTATCTCGGGGACCTCGCCGTCGCCGAAGCCGCGTAGCGCAAGCCGTTCCAGCGGGCTGATTTCGCACCAGAGGGTCTTGAGCACCTTGTTGCGGCGCTTGCGCGGCACATCGGCCAGACGCATCTCGTAGATCTCGTCCGCCGCCGCGAGCAGGCGCGGATGCAGGGCCTGCAGAAGCGGCTCGAATGCGGCACGCGCGGATTGGGCATTGCGCAACCGCAGGATCGCGCCCTCCCCGATCGTCATCGTCTGGATCAATGTCCAACCGAGCACATCGGCGGCGCGGTGCGGCGGGATCGGGGCGTGACCGCTGAGCCCGTAGGTGAGGCTCAGAACCCCGCGTTCCTCTTGCGGCATCGCCAGCACCACGCGGGCGCACTCCTGCTCCAGAGCGGTTTCGGCATCTTCCAGACGGCCCAGCCGCGGTGTCGCCACCTGCGAAGGCGGCGCCTCGGCGCGAACGAAGATATTACGGATCACATTGTCGAACTTCAGGGCGATATGACGCGAGAGCATGATGCTTCCTTTTACATGTACAACCTCTCCCGCCCTGCCTTTTGAAGTAGTGTTCCAGCGCAGCCGTTCCCTGCCCTTGGCGGTTTTTCGCCGAGCATTTCGCTAAGCCTTTGTAGGTCCACGCGTATGGCTTGGTGGCTGCCTCTTGCACTTGGCGGCCCGAAAGCGCAAAGCGGCGACATGCTGCGTCCGATCCGTCTCGTCCTGTCCGATCCTGCCCTGCGCCTCGCCGCCGTGTTGCTGGTGCTGTTCGGCGCCCATGCGGCAACGATGGGGCCCTATGTCTCGGCGCTGGCGATCAAGGTCTTCGGCCTGTCGGACCGCGCCTATTCGGGTGTGCTGATGGTCGCCTCGGTGCTCTCGGTCTCGGCCTCGGTCGGGCTTGGCATCCTCGCCGATCAGCGCGCGAACCGCCGGGCCATCGCGCTTGGTACCTCGGCGATGCTGATCGTGGGTTCGGGGCTGGTGCTGGCGGGCGACAACTGGGTGGTCTTCGTGATCGCCAACGCGCTGATCCTGCCGCTCTCGGCATCGATCTTCGGCCAGCTCTTCGCGCTCTCGCGGTTGGCGGCCTCCACCCATCCCACAGAGGACCGCCCTGCGATCCTCTCGACCCTGCGCGCGCTCTTCGCGCTGCCCTGGGTGGTGGTGCTGCCGATCTGGTCGGTGGTCTTCGACCGAGGCGCTGCGATGACCTCGATCTACCCGGTGACGCTGACGCTCGGGGCCACGATCCTCGCGCTGACCTTCCTGTTCTGGCCGCGCGACGGGGCGACCCGCTGGCCCGATCCGAAATCGGGGCTGACCTTCCGGCAATCCCTGCACGAGATGGCGAACCTGCCGATCCTCGCCCGCGTCGTGGCGCTTGGCACGATCAACGGGTCGATCATGCTCTATCTCGTCGTGATGGGGCTCGTGTTCGAGGCGACGCCCGGACGCGGGGCCGCCGATACCGCGCTATACGCGGGCCTAATGGCGGGGCTGGAAGTGCCCTTCATGCTGGCGCTGCCGCTGGTTCTGGGACGGATAGAGCGGACGACGATGATCTGGATCGGGGCTGCGCTTTACGCGACCCATCTGGGGCTGCTGCCGCTGCTGGCGCCCACGCCTTACGTCTGGTTTCTCGCCCTGCCCGGCGCGATAGGCGGCGCGGTCGTGCTGACCCAGCCGATGGCCTATCTGCAGGACCTGCTGTCGAACCGGCCCGGCGCGGGGGCCTCGCTGATGGCGCTGCAAAAGCTGGCAGGCGACGGGTTCTCCGCGGCCATCTTCGCCATTGGCACGGCGCTTGCGGGCTATGAACTGGCCGCAGCCGCAGGCGCCCTTCTGGGCGTAGCCGGCGCGGGCGCACTCTGGGCGATGGACCGGCGCGCGGCGCGATCCTGAGCCTTAGAAGGCCGGGACCTGCACGCGGTCGAGAAGGCTGCGCCCGCCATCGACATTGATGATCTGCCCGGTGACGAAGCTCGCCCCCGAGGACGCAAGATACTGCACCGTCTCGGCCAGCTCCGACGGCGGCGCGATCCGGCCCAGCGGCGTGCCTTCGCAGATCGCCTCGCGCCAGTCGTCATTCTCTTTCAGCGCATCCTGCAGCGAGCGGCTCATCACCGAGGCGAAGCTGACGCCGTTCACCCGGATCCGCTTCGGCGCGAGCGCCACAGCGAGCGAACGGATCGCCTGATCCTGCGCGGCGCAGGCGATCGAATAGGCCATCAGCTCGGGCTGGGTGCGGTTCGAGGCCAGCGTCGAGACGTTGATGATCGAGCCGATCTCGCCTTCGGTGCGCCCCTCGTCCTCGGCCTGCTTGATCATCCGCTTGGCGGTCATCTGACTGACCCGCAGCGCCGATTTCATGTTCTGCGACAGCATCGAATCGAGCACGTCCACCGACGGCTCGAGCGGGTCGCAGGGCGCGAAGGTGCGCGCGCAATTCACCAGAATGTCGATCCGGTCGAACGCGTCCACCGTGGCCGAGAGCAGGTTCTTTACCGCCAGCTTCTCGCACAGATCGCCCGAGAAATAGCGCACCGGCCCTTCGGTCTTGGCCGTGTCGCCCAGTTCGGCGGCGAGCTTGTCTTCATCGATATCGGCAAACATCACCTGCGCGCCGCGATCGACGAAATGGCGCGCGATGGCCTGACCGATACCGTGGGCTGCGCCCGTGACGATGACGGTCTTGCCGGAAACAGAAAGGGACATTGGGTGTCTCCCTGTGGATTTGGAGGCAGGTTAGGCGAGCTTAGCGCCGCTTGCGAGGGGCAACGCGGCGTTTCGGCTCGGCTGTGGCGCGCACGCCCGCCGATTTCCCCGGGCTCTTTCCAGCGGGGATCGGCTTGGCTGCGCGGATGCTGCGGAAACGGGTCGAGGGTCCGCTGGGCGGCGTGATCTCTTCGATCTCGTGGAACGCCGCGGCGAGCGCGTCGGCATAGGGCAGATGGCGGTTCGCGACCATCCAAAGCGTGCCCGAGAGCGACAGCATCCCGCGTGCGGCCTGAATGAAGGCCAGCCCCAGCGCCGGATCGGCCCCGCGTGCGGCCCCGTGGAAAGGCGGGTTCATCACGACGGCCGTGTAGCGCTCTTCCGGCGCATGCCGCGTGGCATCGGCCCAAATGAACTGCGCGCGGGGATCAGTGATGTTGCGTTTGGCGCAGTCCAGCGCGACCGCGTCCGACTCGACCAGATCGAGCCGTTCGACGCCCTTGCGCGCAAGGATCTGCGCCGAGAGCCAACCCCAGCCCGCGCCGAGATCGGCGACTTTCGACGGCAGGCTATCGGGCAGGCATTCGGCCAGAAGCGCCGAGCCCTCGTCCACCGCATCCGCGGAGAACACGCCCGGACGGGTCACGAAGCCTTCGGCCGGATGGATATCCTGCGCCGCCCAGTCGCTCAGCAGATCGGGGGCTGCGGCGAACCAAGCGATCTTGCCATGGGCCTTCGCGATCGGCGCGGACAGCTCCACCCGTCCCCGCAATTCCTTGAGCAACGAGTCGATCCCTTCGGTCTTCACCCCGTCGACATAGATCGGCCCGCCCGGCGCCACGCGCTGGCAGGCTTCGGCGATCAGCGCGCGGGCTTCGGCCTTGGCGCGGGGCGCGAAGATGATCGCGGCGGCATAGCTGCCCTCGGCACTCGGCGAAACGCGAACGCCGCGCTGCGCGAGCACGTCATGGTCGGGCTTCTCGGGCTGGATCGCGACGAGGCGATCGACCGGCAGACCGCCGAGGTCCAGCGTGCCCACGGGCGCGAACAGCGCGATGTCTCCCTCGGGCGGAAGCGCCTCGGGCATCTCGAGAGCGAGCGAAAGTCGCGGATGGCTCATGCAGGGAACCCTCTGAAAGAAACGAGCCCGCCAGATAGGCGGGCGCGACTGAATTTGCAAGGAACCGCTTGGGCGGCCTTTAGTCCTTCTCCATCGTGCATTGCAGCGGGTGCTGGTGGCGGCGCGCGAAATCCATCACCTGCGCCACCTTCGTCTCGGCCACCTCGAAAGAGAAGACGCCGACCACCGCAAGGCCCTTCTTGTGCACGGTCAGCATGATCTCGAACGCCTGCGCGTGATTGAGACCGAAGAACCGCTCGAGGATATGGACGACAAATTCCATCGGCGTGTAATCGTCGTTCAACAACATGACTTTGTACATCGGCGGACGCTGCGTCTTCGGCCGCGTCTTGGTCGCGAGGGACGCATCGTTGTCGCTGTCGTCCTGGTCGTCGTCGGACATCATGTAAAGAGGCTCGGTCAAGGGCGCTCCGGCATCAGGAATCGTTGAGGGGCTCTGGCGGAATATAGGGTCTTCGTGACATATGAAAAGTCTTTCAACACCTCCGGCGAGAAAGGCGGGACGATGCGGCTCACGGCGATTGGCTTCGATGCGGATGATACGCTCTGGCATAACGAGCGTTTCTTTCAACTCACGCATGACCGCTTCACCGACTTGCTGCGCGAGCACGCGGAGCCCGATCATCTGGCAGAGCGGCTGATCGCGGCGGAACGTCGCAACATCGCGCATTACGGCTTTGGCATCAAAGGCTTCACCCTGTCGATGATCGAAACCGCGATCGAAGTCAGCGAGGGCCGCGTGCCCGCAACGATCCTGTCGGAGATTCTCGCGGCAGGGCGGGAGATGCACTCTCACCCGATCGAGCTGCTGCCCCATGCGCGGGAGACGATCGAGGCGCTGTCGGACGACTACCGCATCCTTCTGGTGACGAAGGGCGACCTGATCGACCAGGAGCGAAAGCTGGCGCAGTCGGGCTTGGGCGAGTTGTTCGACGCGGTCGAAATCGTCTCGGACAAGAAGGCCCCGGTCTACACCGAGATTTTCGCGCGCCATGCCGAAGGGGCGGAGCATGGTCTGATGGCGGGCAATTCGCTGAAATCCGACGTGATACCGATGATCGAGGCGGGCGGCTGGGGCGTGCATGTGCCCCATGAATTGACATGGGCCTTCGAGCATGCCGAGCCCCCGATGGAGCATCCGCGCTTCGCCGAATTGCCCGACCTCGGCGCATTGCCCGATCTGATCGCAAAAATCACCGATTGAGCCCTGCATTGCGTGGCGTCATGCTCCGCCAATCTCACGGGCACGTGTGCTCCGACCACCACCAGTAGACGGATTCGCGCAAGAGCCCCACCACATCTTGCGGTATTGCATGAATGCCGCAGTGAAAGCTCTTGAAAATAGGGAGTTTTCAGCCTGAGAGACCCGTGCTACGCTTCTCGCTAATATAAACCCCGGAAACCGGCTCAAGATCGGTACCGCAAAGGGGTCAAATTGAGGCAGTGAAATAGGTGAAGCCGTGACCACGCTGATGCGCTGGGTCCGTGATGGGCTATTCGTAATCCTTCTGACACTCATTGCGCCGATCGCTGCGCAGGCCGCCCCCTACGCGGCGATGGTCATGGACATGCGATCGGGCGAAGTTCTCTACTCCAAGAACGCCGACACGCCGCTGCACCCGGCCTCGCTGACGAAGATGATGACACTCTACATCACCTTCCAGGCGATCGAGCATGGTGAGTTCAGCCTCGATTCCATCGTCACCGTGACGAAGCACGCCGCCAGCCAGCCGCCCTCGCGTCTCGGCCTGCGCCCCGGCCAGAAGATCGCCGTGCGCTACCTGATCCGCGCCGCCGCGATCAAATCCGCCAATGACGCCGCTGCGGCGCTTGGCGATTACATCGGCGGTTCGGAAGAAGGCTTCGCCGCGCGGATGAACCGCACCGCCCGGCAGCTAGGCATGAAGAACACCCATTTCGTCAACGCCAACGGCCTGACCCGCAAGGGCCACCTGTCCTCGGCGCATGACATGACGATCATGGGCCGTCACCTGTTCTTCGACTATCCGCAATATTACAACATTTTCTCGCGCCGCTCGGCGGATGCGAAAGTGCGCACCGTCTATTCGACGAACCGCAAATTCCTCGCAGCCTATAAGGGCGCGGACGGCATCAAGACCGGCTATACCTCGGCCTCGGGCTTCAACCTGACCGCCTCCGCACAGCGCGGCAACAAGCGCATCATCGCGACCGTCTTCGGCGGCACTTCGACCGCGCAGCGCAACGCGAAAATGGCCGATCTGCTGGATCTGGGCTTCAAGCGCGCACCGAACCGCGCGCCGACGAACCGCCCCCGGATCCCGCAATACATCGCCCCCGCGCAATCGCCGATGCTGATGGCGAACCTCGCGCCCAAGAAGAGCCCGCGTCCCGAAATCCGCCCCTCCGCACCGACCGCGGATAGCGATGCGATCTCGATGGCGCTCGCCGCCGCGGTGCAGGCCGATCAGGTGGACGAGAGCACCGACATTCCCGAAGACGTGGCCGAAGGCGCGCAGGACAACGCTGCGGACACGCAAGATGTCGTCGTGGCCGATGCCGGCACGCTCGGGATCGGCGCGGAGATCACCGCAAGCCCCCGCCCGCAGCGCAACCCGCGCGAAATTCAGGTTGCGGACGCGACGAAGGCGCTGCCGGCCGAGGTGACCAAGGCCACCCCGCTGGCTCAGGCACAGGCGCATGACGCCGCCGTCGCCGCAGGCAAGGCCAGCGCGGATGGCAGCGAAGAGCCGAGCGACGTGCAGCTTGCCTCCTACGAGCCCGGCGCATCGGACGGCCCGAAATTCGTCCAGTCCACCCAGCCGCAGCCCGAGACGATGGAACTGGCCGAGGCGCATACGCTCGATCTGGACCAAAACGGCAAGCCCGATAGCGCCAAGGCCCCGTCCAGCTTCGTGCAGTCGACGGACCCGCAGCCCGAGACCGCGCAGATGGCCGCAGCCCCCGAGAAGCGCAAAAGCGAGATCATCCTCGCCGCTCTCACCCCCCCTGCCCCGACCCCCGCGCAGAAGCCGCGCGTGGTCGCCCGCGTCTCCAGCTCGGGCGGGCGCAACTGGGGTGTCAGCCTCGGACTGTTCGGTTCGCGATTCGCTGCGGAGCGTCACATGCTGACCACGGCATTGATGGAAAGCGACACTTTGGGCGAAGCTTTGCGCAAAGTGGCCACCCGAAAGACCGGTTATGAGGCGAATTTCGTGGGAATGACCCAAGACATGGCACAACTGGCCTGTGCAAGGCTCGAGTCTCGCGCTATGGACTGCAAAGTGGTCGGCCCCTGAGAGTCTTCCCTTAGGGGCAAAATATGAAAAGCCGCGCTTGGTCAGCGCGGCTTTTCCTTTTTCCGGACCTTTTGGTACCCGCCGCACGGGTTGCCACGGCAGGAGCCTCCGGCGGGGATATTTATGCCAAGGCGAAGCGAGCGCGGATCTGAGGGGATCGGGCCGCCCGGCCCTGCCCTGCCCGTCGCGCGCTCAGTCCTGCTTCGGGTGATCGTCGAACTCGTCGGACAGGATACGCTCGGCATCGCCTTTCGGGTCGTCATACTGATTGTTCTTCAGCGACCAGAAAAACGCCCCGAGGCCAATCCCGCCGAGCAGCAGGGAGATCGGAATCGAATAGAGAAGAACCTCCATGAGGGGCTCCTTTCAGCGCAGGCGCAGCGAGTTGAGCGAAACCGTGATCGAGCTGGCCGACATCGCGAGCGCCGCCATCAGCGGCGTCGCAAGCCCGGTCAGCGCGAGCGGTACGGCGATGATATTGTAGACGATGGAGATGCCGAAGTTCTGCTTGATCCGTCGGCGGGCGCGCACAGAGATCGAGGCGGCATCGGAAACCGGCGCGAGATCCTTACCCAGAAGCACGATATCCGACGCCGTGCGCGCCGCATCCAGTGCGGAGGCGGGCGAGACCGAGACATGGGCGGCCGCCAACGCGGCGGTGTCGTTGAGACCGTCGCCGACCATGAGCACGCGGTGGCCCTGTTGCGTAAGATCGCTCACGAGCTGCGCTTTCTCCGCGGGCAAAGCACCGGCGCGGTAGGTGTCGATCCCGAGGCGTGCGGCGAGATCGCTCACCGCGCCTTCGACATCGCCCGACACCAGCCAGACCTGCTTGCCCTGCGCCTTCAGACCGGCCACGGCCTCTTCGGCGCCGGTGCGCAGCGTGTCGGCGAAACGGATCGAGATCGGGGTGGTCTCACCGATCGCGAGATGGGTCGCGGTGGTCGCCCCCTCGGCAGCGCCGATCCAGTTCGCACGACCGAGCCGCACGCGCTGCCCCTGCCAGACGCCTTCGACGCCGTAGCCGGGAACTTCGCGCAGATCGCTCAGCGTGGCGGGGACGCCCCCCTGCACTGCCGCCGCCTCGTGCAGGGCGCGCGCGAGCGGGTGGCTCGAACCTTCGGCCAACGCCATCGCGACGGACAGCGCCTCGGGCGAGAGGTCGGAGAGGTTCTGCGGGCGCGGCGCGCCCATGGTCAGCGTGCCGGTCTTGTCGAAGACGACCGTGTCGATCTCGGCCATACGCTCCAGCGCGGTGCCATCCTTGATCAACAGCCCCTTGCGGAACAGCTTGCCCGATGCGGCGGTCACCACGGCAGGCACTGCAAGCCCCAGCGCACAGGGGCAGGTGATGATCAGCACCGCCGCCGCGATATTCACCGCCAGACGGAAATCGCCGCCCGTGATCCAGGCCCAGGCGCAGAACGCACTGAAGGACAGGATATGCACGATCGGTGCATAGGCCCGCGCCGCCCGTTCGGCGAGCGAGGTGTATTTGGTCTTCGCGCTCTCGGCCATCGCGACGAGATCGGCCATCCGATGCAGCGAGCTGTCGCGCCCGGCTGCCGTCACGCGCAGGGTCAGCGGCCCGGTCAGGTTCACCTCCCCGGCGGAGAGCGCCATGCCGGGCAGCACCTGCACGGGCAGGCTTTCGCCGGTCAGCAGAGAGCGGTCGCTCTCGGATTGGCCCTCGGTCACTTCGCCATCGGCGGGGATACGCCCCCCCGGGCGCACCCGGATCAGATCGCCGGGAACCAGTTCGCTCACGGGCACGGTGACCTCTTCACCGTCGCGCAACACGGTCGCGCGGGGCACTTCCAGCGCGGCCAGTTCTTCGGCCGCCGAGCGCGCCACGGCGCGGGTGCGATAGTCGAGATAGCGGCCCACCAGCAGGAAGAAGGTGAGCATCGTCGCCGCTTCGAAATAGGCGTGTGCCCCGGAATGCATCGTCTCGAACAGCGAAATCCCGAGCGCGAGCAGGATCGCGAGCGAGATCGGCACATCCATCCCGAGACGCCCGCCGCGCAAGCTCGCCCAGGCATTGGCGAAGAAGGGCTGGCCCGCGAAGATCGTGGTGGGCAGCGCGATCGCCGCCGAAATCCAGTGGAAGAGGTCGCGCGTCGAATCTTGCGCCCCCGACCAGACCGCGATCGAGAGCATCATGATGTTCATCATCGCGAAGCCCGCGACGCCCATGCGCATCAGCAGGTCCCGTCCGCGCTTGTCGGCCTCGGTCGCGGACAGCATGCCGGGATCGAGCTCGTGCGCCTCGTAACCAATCTTGTCGAGCGCCGCGATCAGCCCCGCCGGTTCGACATCGCCCGCCGCATCGACCGAGGCGCGTTTCAGCGTCAGGTTCACCCGGGCGGATTTTACGCCCGGCTGCTTCATCAGCTCGCGTTCGACATCGGTGATGCAGACCGCACAATGCGCCGTGGGCAGCGACAGCATGATCCGCGCGCCCTTGATGTCACCGGATTTCGCCATCTGCTCGGCCGAGGGGGCCGCGATGCAGGCGGGACAGGCCGAGGCCGAGACATGCTCGTCCTCGAACGGTTCGCTATGCGATGGAGAAGCGGGCGACACCGACATCGGCTCAGCCTTTCACGAACAGGTCAATCCGCTGGCGGAACTCCGTGCCGTCGGCGGCTTTCGCGTCGAGATGCACCAGCCAGACGCCCGGCGCAAGATCGAGCTTCGTGGTGAAGATGCCGCCGACATAGTCGAAATCGGGCGTCATGTCATCGCGGACATGGGTGGTGCGCCCGACGAGCGCCTTGAACTCGGCCACCCTCGCGGGCAGCCCGTCCTCGTCGCGGATCACGAAGCTCAGCTTGCCGTCGGAATACTCCGGCGACACCGTCCAGCCGAGCGCATCCTGCGCCAGTTTCTCTTCATTGAAGGTCTGCGAGGCGACATAGGAATTGTCGACCTCGAGGCCGGGGAAGGTGCTGACGGCCTGCCACGCCATGACGAGGTTGACCGCGATGATCACCCCGAAGGCACCCACCGCGATCATCAGCACTTTTCTTCCGGTCAGCGGTTTCGCCATCTCGGTCATTGTACCCTTCCGTTGAATACGGTCGTCTCCGACACGCGGTCAGTATTGGTCATGTCCTCGATCCACATCGTCAGCTCGGTACGCTCGCTGGTGGCGATGGACGAACCGGGTTCGGCGACAATATAGACCCTTTGGGTCATGGTTTCATCTGCGGGCACCGTCACGGTGTTTCCGTCCTGACCTTCGAGCAACACGCTCAGCGTGCTTTGCTCGACCGGATCGGGGGCTTTGACGGAGACCTTGAACTCGGTCGCCTCGCCCGCCTTGTTGCGCAGCCGCAGCGTGTAGATGTTGCGGATCGCGCCCGAGGGCTCCACCACGAAGAGCGGATCGCGGTTCGGCGTCACGTTGAAGTCGATGGGCGAGCGCATGAACAGCGCGACCACCAGACCGATGCCGATCAGCGACCACATCGAGAAGTAGAGGATCGTGCGCGGGCGCATGATGTGCTTCCAGACATTGATGACCGGATTTCCCGAGCGCTCGTTCGCCTCGTCCTTCAGCGCCATGTAGCCGATGAGGCCGCGCGGCTTGCCGATCTTGTCCATCATCTCGTTGCAGGCGTCGATGCACAGGCCGCAGGTGATGCATTCAAGCTGCTGGCCGTCGCGGATATCGATGCCCATCGGGCAGACGTTGAAGCAGGCCATGCAGTCGATGCAGTCGCCCTGCGTCGGATCGTGCTGGCCCTTCTTGAGCTTGCCGCGCGGCTCGCCGCGCCATTCGCGATAGGCGATGGTAATCGTGTCTTCGTCCATCATCGCCGCCTGAATACGCGGCCACGGGCAGGCGTAGATGCAGATCTGCTCGCGGGCGAAGCCGCCGAAGGCGAAGGTCGTGAGCGTCGCCACCGCGATCGTCGTATAGGCGATCGGCGAGGCGGTGCCGTGGAACAGATCGGTCAGCAGCGTCGGCGCATCGGTGAAGTAGAACACCCAGGCCCCGCCGGTGGCGACGCCGATCAGCAGCCAGAGCACCCATTTCGTGATGCGCTTGCGGAATTTCTCGGCGTTCCATTTCTGACGCAGCAGACGGATACGCGCGTTGCGGTCGCCCTCGACCCACCGCTCGACCAAGATGAACAGGTCGGTCCAGACGGTCTGCGGGCAGGCATAGCCGCACCAGACGCGCCCTAGCGCCGAGGTGAACAGGAACAGGCCAAGGCCCGCCATGATCAGAAGGCCCGCGACGAAGTAGAATTCATGCGGCCAGATTTCGATCATGAAGAAGAAGAACCGGCGGTTCGCGAGGTCCAGAAGCACCGCCTGATCGGGCAGTTCCGGGCCACGATCCCAGCGAATCCAAGGCGTGATGTAATAGATGCCAAGCATCACCGCCATGAGCACCCATTTCAGGTTGCGGAACTGGCCGTGCACGCGGCGCGGAAAGATCGGCTCGCGGGCGGCGTAAAGCGGCGGGGGATCGACTGGTTCGGTGGAGCTCACGACTCTCTCCGTTCATATATTTCTCTGCGTCACAGGCTCTTCTGGTATGACACAGTCGTGAAGGCTTTGACCTGCGTCAAAAAGACAGGTCTGCCATACAGGAAATCTTCACTGGTTGATATTTTTACTGGTCACCGGCATGCGCCGCTTGTTTGAAGAGCCAAGACATGAACTGGCGTAGCGCCGGTCGCCTCACGCCCGGTCGCGTAACCGTGTAATAGCCTTTTTCCTCGCTGTCTTCAAACAGAAGCCGCAACCGTCCGGCCGCAATATCGCCTGCGACCCAGGCCAAAGCGGTCACCGCCACCCCCTGCCCGCCGCGCGCCGCTTCGAGCAAAAGGTTCCCCGGCATCACGGTCAGGCTTTTGGCCTGATCCTGCGTGACGCCATGGCGCCCGAACCAGTCGGTCGACTCGGAAGTACAGAGCTCTTGCAGCCACGGCAGGCCGCGCAAATCCGCCGGACAGTCATACCGTCCCTGCCCCACCAGCGCAGGCGCCGCGACCACGACGATGGGCGAGCGCACCAGAAGCCGCGACTCGAGGCCGGGCCAGTCCCCCGATCCGTAGCGCAGCGCCATCTCGACCCCGCCCGGCGCAAGCGTGGAGACGGCCGCCGTAGGGTCGATGGTCAGACCGATCTCGGGATGGGCTTCGCGGAAATCCGGGAGCCGGGGCAACAGCCAAGCCGAGGCGAAGCTTGGCGTGGTGGAGATTTGCAGCGGGCGGGAGTCGGCGGTGCCGCTCAGCGAAGCGACCGCTTCGGCAATCGTGCCGAAGCCCTCCCGGAGCGCCTGCGCAAGACGGCGACCGTCGGGCGTCAGCGCAGGCCGCGGCCCCGACCGGTCGACAAGCGTCACACCGAGCCGCTCTTCAAGCCCCCGCAATTGCTGACTGACGGCCGCATGCGACACGTTGAGCGCACGCCCCGCCTGAGCCACCGAACCGGAGTCGGCAAACGCCGAAAAGGCCCGCAGCGCGGTCAGGGAGGGAAGGGTTCGCCAGTCCATATCCGTAACTTTACCTTACATAGTGGAAAGTTTCCTGAGTCGCATCTTCGCGCAAGTAACGCATCCTGACCAGAGTTGACCCGCCTTCAGGAGATCAGACATGAAAGATAGAGTTACACCCGACACGCTGATGCTGCTCGCCCGCATGGACCTCTACCCACCGCAAAGCAACTGGCCGCACCTGACGGACCCGATAGACTCGCGCCAGCGCCGTCGCGGACCGCGCCCCTCGCTGCGCCAACGGTTTCGGGAGATGTGGAAATGATCGGGATCTGGGCGCAGAGCTTCACCATCGCCACGGGCCTCGATCAGCGCTCCAGCCTGCCGGCGGCCCGCACTCATCGGCGTTCACATCGGCGTGCAAAGACCAGCGCGGAGCTTGTTTTGCCCAAAGATGACCCCAAGATAGGTGATAGGTAACCCTCGACAAGCGAGAGGGCCCCGCGACGGGGGCCCTCTGAAATTGGGCACCGGCACCCCCAGGAAACGCGCGAACAGGACGGGGTGCCGGTGCGACCCGCCAGACCAAAGCCCCGCGGGATCTCTGTAATTTCGACCGTTACTGGCCGCCGCCCAGGCTGTGAACGTAGGCCGCCACGGCGCGGATATCCGCTTCCGACAGACGCTCGTTCCAGTTCGGCATCACGCCGTAACGGGCATTGGTGACCGTGTAGGTCAGCGTGTCGACGTCACCGCCATAGAGCCAGACGGCATCGGTGAGGTTCGGCGCGCCCATCATCGGGTCGCCCTTACCTTCTTCACCGTGACAGGCCGTGCAGTTGTCCACGAAGACGGTCTCGCCTTCGGCGGCCATTGCCTCGTCATGCTCCTGGCCCGAAATCTTGCGGACATATTGCACGACTTGGTCGATCTGCGCGGGCTCGAGGATCTCGTCACGCCCGAACGCGGGCATTTCCGAGTAACGCGCCTCGCCATCCGGGTCCGTCTCGTTGCGGATGCCGTGCGTGACGGTGAAATGGATGTCCTCCATCGTGCCGCCCCACAGCCATGCGCTGTCGAGAAGGTTCGGATAGCCCAGGTTCGAGTTGCCGCCCGCACCCGCACCGTGGCACTGCGCGCACCAGGTCCGGAACACGGCCGCACCGGCGTTCTGGGTGTAGTTGTTCAGCTCGGGATCGCTCGAAATCTGGTCGAGATCGACCGAGACGAGCTTCTCCTGGATCGGCTTGTTCGCCGCGGCGAACTTGTCGATATCGGCCTGCACATTCGCGCGGGTCGACGAGTGCATGATCCCCGGCGTCGCGCCGGACTTGAAGATCGGCCATGCCGGCATCGCGATCGAGTAACCGATCCCCCAGATGACGCAGGCATAGAAGGTCCACAGCCACCATTTGGGCAGCGGATTGTTGTATTCCTCGATGCCGTCCCACTGGTGACCCGTGGTCTCGACCTCGTGCTTGTGCTTGCTTGGTCTTTTGCTCATGTTCTCCACGCCTCCTTACAACGTGGCGCCGTCAGTCCTTGGAGGACCGGCTTTCGCCGGCCTCCGAGGCATTGGCGGGTTTGTCTTCGTGCCGGAACGGGATCTCGGACGTATCTTCGTAGGTCTTGCGCGAACCGGGCCGGAAGACCCAGGCCACGACGGCCAGGAAGAAGACGAACATGAAGATCAGAAACCAGCTGTCCGCGAATTCCCTGAAGATGTGATAGTCCATTGATCAGCTCCCCTTACCGGCTGGCCACGGGTTCGAAGGTCGAGAAATCGACCATGGTGCCGAGCACCTGCAGATAGGCGACGAGTGCGTCCATCTCGGAAATGCCCGGGCGACCGTCGAAGTTACGGACGTTCGTCGCGTTGGGATAACGCTCCATCAGCCCGTCATAGTCGCTGTTCGGATCGGCCTGAGCGGCAAAGTCCGCCTTGGCGTTCTCGATCATGTCCGAGGTATAGGGCACGCCCACCATCGCATCGGTCGAGAGCCGCTCGTCGATATGCGCGGGATCGACCATGCGATTGAGCAGGAAGCCATATTTCGGCATCACCGACTCCGGCACGACCGACTGCGGATTGGTCAGGTGATCCACATGCCAGGCATCCGAGTAGCGGCCGCCGACGCGGGCGAGGTCGGGCCCCGTCCGCTTCGAACCCCACTGGAACGGGTGGTCGTATTGCGACTCCGCTGCCAGCGAGTAATGGCCGTAACGCTCCACTTCGTCGCGCATCGGGCGGATCATCTGCGAGTGGCAGACATAGCAGCCCTCGCGGATGTAGATATCGCGCCCGGTGAGCTCCAGCGGCGTGTAGGGCCGCACCCCTTCGACGTCCTCGATGGTGTTTTCGAGGTAGAAGAGCGGTGCGATCTCCACGATGCCGCCGATCGTGACGACCAGGAAGGCGAAGATCAGCAGGAGCGTGGCGTTCTTTTCAAGAACACTGTGCTTGTCGAGAAGTCCCATCTGTTCCTCTCCTTATTCAGCCGGCACGGCGGCAACCGAACGCGATTCCACGCGCGGCTGACGAGCGACGGTCATCCACAGATTGTAGGCCATGATGATGCCACCCGTGAGGTAGAGCACACCGCCCAGACCACGGACCACGAACATCGGATGCATGGCGGCCACGGTGTCGGCGAAGGCGTTCACGAGGAAGCCCTGGCTGTCCACTTCGCGCCACATCAGGCCCTGCATGATCCCGGCGACCCACATCGAAGCGGCGTAGAGCACGATCCCGATGGTGGAGAGCCAGAAGTGCCAGCTGACCAGTTTCAGCGAGTAGAGCCCTTCACGCGCCCACAGACGCGGCACGAGGAAGTAGAGCATGCCGAAGGTGATCATGCCGTTCCAGCCGAGCGCACCCGAGTGCACGTGACCGATCGTCCAGTCGGTGTAGTGCGACAGCGAGTTCACCGCCTTGATCGACATCATCGGGCCTTCGAAGGTCGACATGCCGTAGAAGCCGACCGACACCACCATCATACGGATGATCGGATCGGTGCGCAGCTTGTCCCATGCGCCCGAGAGCGTCATCAGGCCGTTGATCATGCCACCCCAGGAGGGCATCCACAGGATCACCGAGAAGGTCATGCCCAGCGTCGAGGCCCAGTCAGGCAGCGCCGTGTAGTGCAGGTGGTGCGGACCGGCCCAGATGTACAGGAAGATCAGCGCCCAGAAGTGCACGATCGACAGCTTGTAGGAGTAGACCGGACGTTCAGCCTGCTTCGGCACGAAGTAATACATCATGCCCAGGAAGCCTGCGGTCAGGAAGAAGCCCACCGCGTTGTGGCCGTACCACCACTGCGTCATCGCGTCCTGCACGCCCGAGAAGACCTGAACCGACTTCGAACCGAAGAACGAGACCGGGATCGACAGGTTGTTCACGATATGCAGCATCGCGATGGTCACGATGAAGGACAGGTAGAACCAGTTGGCGACGTAGATATGGGGTTCCTTGCGCTTGAAGATCGTGCCGAGGAAGGCAAGCAGATAAGCGACCCAGACGATCGTCAGCCAGATGTCGACATACCATTCCGGCTCGGCATATTCCTTCGACTGCGTCGCGCCGAGGATGTAGCCGGTCGCGGCGAGCACGATGAACAGGTTATAGCCCCAGAACACGAACCAGCCGAGGCTGTTGCCACCGAACAGCCGCGCTGCCGAGGTGCGCTGCACCACGTAGAACGACGATGCGATCAGCGCGTTGCCACCGAAAGCGAAAATCACCGCCGACGTATGCAGCGGGCGCAGTTTGCCGAAGTTCAGATAGCCCTGTGCCCATTCGAAATTGAGCGCCGGATAGGCCAGCTGGAAGGCGATAATGACGGCGACCAGGAAGCCCACGACACCCCAGAAGGTCGTCGCGATCACCCCGGCGCGAACCACGCCGTCGAAATACTCGTTCTGAGCCACCGGCTGGCGGCTCCCCATGGTGCGAAGCACCCAGATGAATGCGATGGCCGCGGCCAGCATGACCTCGACGGCATTCACCTGATAGGCAAGATCGCGCGCGTAGCCGGCCGCAATGGCGGCCAGAACCGCCACAAGGCCAAGCGCGATCAGCTTGATATAATCCCACATTTTGTGCGTCCCTTCGTCTGGTCTGCCCCTGCGGCACCCTCGTAAACCGAGAATCCTCCTGGGCTTGACTGGAGTCCTTGTGATCCGAGGGTATGCACGATGCCTTGATCTGCATCAAATGCTCGCGATCACAGTGCGCCATTCGGTCGCAGTTATGTGATATGACGAACACGTCCCTTGATCCGCGTCAAAGTGCGGCCGATCTCTTCGGGTTAGTCTCTGGTCTCACATGCTTATTCGCTTTTGGCGCAAGGACAGGACCCATGGCTTACAAGACACTTCTCACGATCGTCACGGATCCCAAGGCGGCCGCGACACAAATCGATACCGCCGTGGCCGTCGCCCGGCGGCGCGACGCCCATCTCGACGTGCTCTGCCTCGGTGTGGATCGCACGCAGACCGGATATTATTACGCAGGCGCGACCGCCTTCGTGCAGCAGGAAACGATGGATCGCGCACAGGATGATGCGCGCAATGCCGAAGCCGCGGTGCGCGCGCGGCTCGACTCCGAAGACATCCGCTGGGGCGTCGATGCGGTCGTCTCGCAAATCGGCGCGATGCCGACCGTTGTCGGCCAGCGCGCCCGTTTCGCCGATCTGGTCGTGATGGGCCGCCCCTATGGCGAGGGCCGCGGGCCGGAGATCGAGGCTGCGGTCGAAGCCGCGCTCTTCGAGGGCCAGGTTCCGGTCGCGATCGTGCCCGACGGGTATAACGGCGACATGCCCGCCAAGCGCGTCGTTATCGCGTGGAATCAATCGCATGAGGCGATGCGCGCCGTGCGCGCCGCCCTGCCCGTCCTCAAATCGGCCGATCTGGTCGATATCACCGTGATCGACCCGCCGGCGCATGGGCCCGAGCGCTCCGACCCCGGTGGCCAACTCAGCCAGATGCTGGCGCGTCACGGCGTCCATGCCGAAGTGTCGGTGCTGGCCAAAACCATGCCGCGCGTGTCGGACGTGCTCAACCGCCATATCAGCGACAGCGAAGCCGATGCGGTGGTGATGGGGGCTTACGGCCATTCGCGCTTCCGCGAAGCGATCCTGGGTGGGGCGACGCGCCACATGCTCGAGATGGCCGAGGTTCCGGTGATCATGGCGCACTGAGCGCGCCACCTTTCAGGACGGATGACGGCGCCTCTCGGGGCGCCGTTTTCATTGGTGCAAGTCGGTTTCGATGCCCTTCGCCTTGCCCAGCTTCCGGCAATAGCTGGCCCAGTCCCGAAAGTCCTGCGAGAAGGCCGCCATCTTGCCGCGCCCACGCCAGTCGTCAAAGCTTTCACGCTGGTGTTCCGCGACCCAGCTGGCAGCATCTGCGCGCCCTTCGGCCTCGGCCTGCTTGATCGCCGCGCCACGCCAGATCATCCCCGCCCGGTCGAGCTTTCCCGCCCGCGCGGGGTCGGACATCATCGTGCCGACGCCATGAAACAGGCCCGAGCATTGCGCCATACTCTGCGACAACGGCTGCGCCACACTCAGGCCTGGAGCGGCAACGAGGAAGACACTGACAAACAGGAAACGCATAAAGACCTCCCTCGTTGGGCCTACCCTTATTTACCTAACGACAGTGCCGAAACCGGGGCAGAACCCGCACGAATTCGCGACCTTGTCGCGACATCCCTGCCCTGCGCGGAACTCCAACCGCACTGGCGGGTTGGCTGGCTGACGAAAGACCGGAGCCCCCCAATGACCCGCCACATCATGCTTCCCGCCCTTCTCGCCAGCCTCGCGCTGCTCGCCGCCTGTCAGGAAATGGCGCCGAAACAAGACGGGGCGATGCCCACGACGCTGCCGGATGGCATGATCGGGCGTTGGGGACTAACGAAAGCCGATTGCGACAGCTCACGCGATGACGCCAAGGGCCTGATGGTGGTGAAACCGGACAGCCTGCAATTCTACGAGTCGCAGGCCAAGCTCACTGAGATCGACAGCGCGACCGATCGCGTGGTGCGGGCGACGTGGAATTTTATCGGAGAAGGAGAAAAATGGCAGCGCGACATCGTGCTGACCCTGTCGAGCACAGGCATCTATCTCTCGCGTCAGGATATCACGCGGGACTCGATGAAGCCCCTCACCTATCGGCAGTGCGTGTCCCCCTGATCGGACGGACGTTTAGATGAGGAAACCGCCGTCGCTGTCATCGCCCGCTTCCAGCAGCAGCCGGTCCATATCCGGGACGGTGACATGGCGCTTGCCCTGCAGCTCGATCACCCCGTCGCGTTTCAGCGCGGACATCTGGCGGCTCACCGTCTCGAGCGTCAGCCCGAGATAGTCGGCCATCGCCTCGCGCGTCAGCGGCAGATCGAACACCATATGTCGGGCGCTCGGGCTCATGTTGATCGACGCATCGCGCCGCGCCACGATCGACAGCAGCGAGGCGATCTTCTCGCGCGCGGTCTTGCGGCCCAGAAGCAGCATCCATTCGCGCGCGGCGTCCAATTCGTCGAGCGTCATCTGCAACAGGCGCTGCGCGATATGGGGCGTGCGCTCCATCATCTCCTCGAAAGGCTTGCGGCGGAAGCAGCACATCAGAATGTCGGTGGTCGCGGTCACGTTATAGGCGG
Source organism: Thioclava sp. ES.031 (assembly GCF_002563775.1). Classification (NCBI taxonomy): domain Bacteria; kingdom Pseudomonadati; phylum Pseudomonadota; class Alphaproteobacteria; order Rhodobacterales; family Paracoccaceae; genus Thioclava; species Thioclava sp. ES.031. The sequence goes on from NZ_PDJO01000001.1 coordinate 3,197,447, forward strand.
CGCGGTTGCGCCCGGGACGGCCCACAAAATCCGAGGGCAGCAACAGGCCAACCATCTGCGTGCGCCCGTCCTCGAGCGTCTGCGTCAGGGTCGCGATGCCCGAGACGACCGAGGCCACGAAATCCATCTGGTCGCCGGCCCAGATAATCGTCTGGCCCGCCTCAAAACTTCGGTAATATTTGATCTTCTCAAGCAGAGCGAGCTCGTCTGCGTCACAGCGCGCGCAGACCGCGCGATGTTGGATCGGGCAGTCTCCGCATGCGAGCGAAGTCGGCTGAACGTCGTCATGTGCCATGTGGATATTGCTTGATCTGGGTCAAATTCTGTTGCGCGTCTTACATCTAAAGATACGCCTATGGAACAGGAATCGCAACTGACCCGGCTCGGGCTCTTCGACGCACGGGTGCCCCGCTACACAAGCTACCCCACCGCCCCCCATTTCGCGGGCGATGTCGGGCCGATGGAATTCTCGCATTGGATCGAAGCGATCCCCGAAGGCGCGTCCATTTCGCTCTATATGCACGTGCCGTTTTGTCGCCGGCTGTGCTGGTTCTGCGCCTGCCGCACGCAAGGCACGCAAAGCGAAGAACCGGTGCGCGCCTATGCCGAGACTTTGCTGGCCGAACTGCGTCTTTTCAAGGAACGCTTGGCTCCCGGCGTCACGCTGTCGCGGCTGCATTGGGGCGGCGGCACGCCGACGCTGATGCCCGCCGACATGATGCGTCGCCTCGCCGATGCGGTCTTCGATGCCGTGCCGATGGGCGAAGGCGCGGAATTCTCGGTCGAGATCGATCCCAACGAAATCGACGCAGCCCGTCTTGATGCGCTGGTCGAGTCGGGGATGAACCGCGCCTCGATCGGGGTGCAGGATTTCGACCCGCAGATTCAGGGCGTTATCGGGCGCGATCAGAGCTACGAGATCACCAAGGCCGCGGTCGACATGATTCGCGAACGCGATGTCGCGAGCCTGAACGCCGATATCCTCTACGGGCTGCCGCATCAGACGCCGACGAAGATCGCGGACTCGGTGCAAAAGCTGCTCTCTCTCGGCCCCGACCGGGTGGCGCTATACGGCTACGCGCATGTGCCGTGGATGGCGCGACGCCAGACCATGATCCCCTCGGATCACCTGCCCACCCCGCAGGAACGCCTGAAGCTGTTCGAAGTGGCGCGCGAATTGTTCGTGGCCGATGGCTATGACGAGATCGGCATCGACCATTTCGCCCTGCCGACCGACGGCCTCTCGATCGCGCAGAGGGCTGGCAAGCTGCGGCGCAATTTCCAGGGCTATACCGACGATCAGGCCGAAGCGCTGGTCGGGCTCGGCGCGTCGTCGATCTCGCGCTTCCCGCAGGGCTATGCGCAGAACGCGCCCGCCACCTCGGCCCATACGGCGGCGATCCGGGCGGATCGGTTCTCGACCTCGCGCGGGCACCGCTTCACCGCAGATGACAAGATGCGCGCGCGGCTGATCGAGGCGTTGATGTGCGATTTCGAAGTGAGCGCGGCAGAGCTGGTGCAGGATTTCGGCGCCGATCCGGAGGAGCTGTCCGCGCTGTTCGCCACCTGCGCCGAACATTTCGGCGACATGGTTCAGGTGAGTGCGGAGGGGCTGCGCATTCCGGTCAAGGCACGCCCCCTGACCAGGATGATCGCGCGCCATTTCGATGCCTATGATCTGTCGAAAGCCGGGCATAGCTCGGCGATCTGACGACCAAGACCGAACCGAGGGACGCGAAAGGGGCCGCAAATGCGGCCCCTTTTGTCATTGGCTCCCGGCGCGGGCTTCACCCAGCGGAGGAAACCACCCAGGTCACGCGCGGATCTTCCTTCTCGGGCTGCGTGCTCGGCAGCCGCATGATCATCCCCGGGCGGGTGACGCCGGGGCGTGCGCCCGCACTGGTGAAGGGGAAGCCCAGCAGATCGGTCTCGACGCCGACATTGAAACCAAAGCCCTGTCCGCCATTGATCCCGGTCCCGCCGAGGCGACGGTTCAGCACGAGCCCCTCCGTCACATTCAGGTCGATCCGGTTCGACTGGCTGAAGCTGTATTTGCCCGCGTTGATCGCAAGCGTCTGCGCATCGGCCACGGTCGAGAGCTTGTCATAGACCGCCTGCGCCAGCACCGAGAAGCCCTGCTGGTAGAACCAGACATCGCCGCCGATCACCACGTCCTCACCGTTGATCACCGGCCCGGCATGGCTGACGGAGCCCGTGGTGATGCGCCCTCGGACGAGGTTGAGCGTGCCGCGCGCCCGGTCCCGGCCACCCAGACGCCCGCGCACATCGTCGAAATACTGCGATTGCGGGATGAACAGCACCGGGCCGTCGCCGATGGAGTTCACATCGACCTGCGCCGCCATGCCGTCGTCATGCCCGTCCAGCGTCAGCGCGAGCGCATCCGAAGGCGTGATGTCGTAGAGATCGGCGTTGATGTTATCGGCATGCAGCCCGAGCGTGTCGCGCACGTTCACCAGCCCCGCATAGAGGGTCGAACCCGGATTGCGCGCCCGCAGATCGGCATGGCTCGGCGATTGCGCTTCGCGCAGACCGTAGAGCTCGGGATGGATCAGCTGCATCGCCTGCTCGTCGGCCAGATCGACCGTCGCGCCCCCCACGATCGTCACGCGCAGCGCATCATCCGCGGCCAGCGTCAGATCGGTGCGCGCGCCCAGCGCGCCGAGCGTCATCTGACCATTCGCCGCTTCGAGATGCAGTGCCCCGCTCTGCGAGAGCGCGAAGCCCGCCCGCAGAGCGCCCGCCGTCTCGCGATAGTTGACGTCGCCATTGGCGTAGAAATGGCCGGTCGCGCCGTCGGACATGTCACCCATGAAGGTCGGCCCCGTCTCGCCGGTGATCGCGCCATTGAAGGCGAAGAGCCGCACATCGCCCCCCGCCATCAGCGCGCCGTCAGAGCGGATATCCCCCTGCCCGGCCGAGATCACGATCGGCGAGGCACCGTGGGCATCGATGTCGCGTACCGTAATCGGACCGCCAGCATAGAGGTCGATCAGACCGTTCGTGGTCTGCAACAGGTCGAGCCGGATCGCGTCGCGCTCGTTGAGATGCATCGCGCCATTGGCGACCTGCGCCACGACGTGATCGAAGGCCACCGGCAGCCCATCGGGTCCAATCGGCATCATCGACCCGAGGTTCAGGACCGCTCCTGCTCCCGCCGCGTTCGCGTCGAACACCGTGCCGCTCTGGCCCGACGCGATCGACAGCGCCCCTTGGACGGTTACGGACAAGGCCGGGTCCGCGGTGCTTCGGGTCACCACATGCGAGGCGATCATGTCGCCATCGATGCCGAGAGCGATCGTGCCGGTGCCCGCGTCGATCGAGGTGCCCGCCGCCTGTTGCAGCAGCCCTGCGGAGAGGATCGAGATCGCCCCGTTGTGGCTCAGGATATCGGCATTGGCCTTGAGGCTCGTCACATCCAGACCGATCGCCCCGCCCTGCGTGGTGATCCCCGGACCGGTCAGCAGCGTCAGCGGCGCGTTGGTCGAGCTCAGCGTGATTGCCCCGGAGCCGCCCGCAGTGACCTGCTCGAGATTGGCAGCTCGGTCGCTCAGCGCGAGGCGGATATCGCCATCCACGGTCGAGGCATAAAGGCTGCCGGTGGTCAGGCTCAGGGGCGAGACGCTCCCGATCGTGCCGCTTGCGGTGAGCTTGGTGCGCCCGGCCACGATCCGGCCTTGCGTGAAGGAGGCCGCGTCGAGGCGCACCTCGTCCGGCGAGGTGATCGTGCCGATGGTGAGTGCGCCGCCCACGGTGATATCGGTGGGCGAGCCCGCCGTCAGTTGGGTCAGCGACGCGATGGTCAGATCGTCCGCCTCATGCATCCACAGCGGCGTCGGATCGGCCCCGGTCGCGGCGAAGTTGAACGTGCCGAGCGCGGTCTCGAAGCGCTTCGCCTGGCTGCCGACCGGGCCGCCGGTGAGGATCGAGAGCGTGCCGCCCGTCGCATCCGTCCCACTCGACGCCGAGGTATCGAGGCCAAACGCGGTCGCAAGCTCCAGTGTCGACCCCGTGCCGAAGGAAAGCGTATCGATCCCGGTGAAGGACATCAGCCCATCGGTCGTGATCTTGCCGCCACCCGCGATCCGGGCCGAGGAAATCGGCAGATCGCCGGTTGCGCTCAGCCAGGCGTCGCCCGCGGTGGTGGTCACGTCGAGCGCGCCACCATTCGCGGTATCGGTCAGGGTGAAGGGCAGCGACACGGTGCTGGTGCCGATCGACCTGCCGGTCAGCTTCAGGCTGCCCGCGCTGATCCGCACCGCGCCGGTGGCCAGCGCATCGGTGATCGCGCCGGTCGCGCTGATCCGCACCGGACCCGGCGCATAGGCTTCGGCCAGCGGCAGATTGCCCGTCGCTGCGATATTCACCTCGACGCCGGAGCGCGCGGTCAGCATCCCGTCATTGAGAACCTTCACAGTAAGCGGGTTCGTCTGGGTCGCGATCGGGGCGTCATTGCCGCTCTCGAGCACGATGATCCGGCCCGTCACCGCCGCGTTGCGGCCGGCATGGGCGTTCGACATCATCCCGTCGAGCTTGATCGTGACGTCACGCGCCGCGTTGACCTGCTTGATCGCGGCGGGCGTCTCGGCACCGAGGAAGACATCCGTCCCGAGCGCGACCGCGTTCAGCGTGCCGACGGGCGCGCCATTCGCATCGAGCCCGGTGAAGGCGAAGTTCAGATCCTCGGCCCGGCGCACGACGACGTCGCCGTTCGGCTTGATGGTCAGGTCGGAAGGCTCGGCCTGCGAAAGGACCAGCAGATCCTGCGTCAGATCCTTGCCAGAGCCGACGGTATAGGGAGCGAGCATCTCCCCGATCGTGCCCGTCGCGCCCAAGGTGATATCCTTGTAGGCGTTGATATTGGGGTCTTCGATCCGGGTATTGGTGTCCCCGGTCCCCTTGATCAGGCCCGCGCGGATCCAGTGTTTGAGCTCAGCCGTGGTCCAGCCGATCCCTTCGAGCAGTTTCGCCTGATCATCTGCCGTCGGCGTGTAGGTGAAACTGGTCTGCTCCGCGGTCTCGCCATTCCATTCAGCATAGAGCCCTTGCTGCTGCGAGATGTAATCGTCGAGCTGCGCCTGCGTCCAACCGCTGTTGAGCAGAGCCGCCTGATCGGAAGCATCCATCGTGTAGCTGATCGGAGCGCCACCCGCGTCGGTGCGCGCCTTCCAGTAGACCCGGTAGTCGTGCTCGCGACTCGCAGCCAGCGCGTCGAGCTGCTGCTGGGCGCGGGCGTCCTGCGCCACCTTTTTGTCGAGCCCCATATCCTGCGTCCAGAGCTTCGCAAGCTCGCTCTCGGAGCGGATATCGCGGACTTCGATGTTGTTGCGGTCGAGGATCGAACCGTTGAACGCGGCCAGCGTGGCCGACCCGGTCTGCGCGGTCACGGTATGGACCGGCAGATCGCCCTGATGGGCGCCGATCACGACATCCTTGTTCGCCGTCGCATCGAGCACACCGCCATTCAGCGACACCCAGGCGGGTGCGTAAGACCCATTGAAGCTGCCGATAGAACCGTTCTGCGAAGTCAGGTTGATCGAGGTCGCGGTAATCTGGTCCGAACCGGACGCCATCTTGATATCGCCATCGGCAAACAGCGTCACGGTGCCGGTGATCGGCGCATCGGTACTGGCCGGGCGATCCTTCGCCTCGATATTGCCGAGCGTCATCGAGCCCGACATTTCGCGGATGTTGACCGCGCTGCCGCCCACCGCCGTCAACCGCGAGCCTTCAGACTGATCGACGCGGAACGCGCCCGTGACGCCACCGATCCGACCGTTCTCGGCATTGATGTCGAGATTGTCGAGCGTCGCGGTGATCTGCGGGCTCGCGGTCACGATGGACCCGTTATTGGAGGTGATGTTGGTATCGCCAACGAGGTTCGAGACCGTCTTCTTGAAGATCACGTCGCCGCCCGAGGTGATGTTCAGCGCGCCGGTATCACCACCGCTGAAGACGATATCGATCGGGTAATCGGCCCGCAGGCGATGCTTGTAGAGCACGTTTGTCGTCGTGGTCTCGGTCCACGACTTCTTGACGTCACCGATCCCGAGGATCCGGTAGTCTGTCGTCTTGACGGTTCCTTTGACGGTGGAATAACTCGTCCGCTCGCCATCGAAAGCGTAGCTGTAATCGCCACCGTTGATATTGACATCCTCGGAGGCGACGTAGGTCCCGTTCGCGCCGGCAGTCGTGACCGGAACAGACGGGGTCAGCGTCACTTTGCCGAGCGTGCTCTTGATCTTCTTTTTGAACGGCGCCCAGAAGTAGAATCTCGTCTGGTCGTAATTCGTCTCCTGGGTGATTTGCTCGGATTGCAGAACCACGAGGTCGCGGTTCTTCACCGGCTGGTAGCTGGCGCTGCGTCCACTGTCGACCGTGCTGCTCTTGATCAGGGTCGTCGGCACGACACGCGTGACCGTCAAGGGCTTGTTCCCATCGCCATAGGTTTTCGTGATGGTGTCGTAGGTCGAGGAGTTGTCATAGACCTTCAGCGTCTGACCGATGCGCCGGTATTCGGTGATGAGGTTCTTGCCCGCTGCCGTCTTCTTGAGCGGGTCGGTATCGGTGATCCGCACGAGCCCTTCGAGCCCCTGCCCGTTCGCGCCCGCCTCGCCGGTATCGACCCGGTCGAACACCACCGGGAGCGACGTCTTGTTGGTCACGTTGATATTGCCGAACCCGTCAAGCGACTCGATCCTGCCCGCGCCGGTCGAGAGGATCTGCCCGGTGATCTCCACCGTGCCCCCCTTCACGACCATCGGAGAAACAGTGATCGCGCCGGTCTGCACGCCTTCTGCATTGGTCGCGGTCGGGTCGTATTTCACCCAGACGTCATTCGCGGTCACATAGGGCTTGCGCACGATATTGGCGTTCACCGGGGTCGACGGATCGAACAGCACCGTCGGCTGGGTCTTCGAGAAGTTCGAGATATCGGATTGAAGGCCATCGCCGATCACGACGTCATAGCTGCCGACGCCCGCCTGGATCAGGCCGTTGATATTGAGCTTGTCGGCGGTGATGTAGACATTCGCCCCCGCCTTGACCTCGCTCTGGCGCGGCTCGATCGTGAAATTCGGGACGGAGGGCGTCTGCACGCTAGTGCCACCCGAAGTGGCGGTCATCGAACCGCCGTCAAAGCCGGTGACGGTCTGACCCGCCACCACGTATTTCCGCACGACATTGTCGACCTGATTGAAATAGCCGGTGTAGATCGCGCGCGGCTCGCCGCCCTCGTTGCGCAGGCCCGGCGTGTAGCCTTGGGTGAAATCGCCCCCGGCTCTCAAATCGATCGTCTTGGCCGAGATATCGGCGCGCACGTCGAGATCGCCGACGTTCGAGTTGACCAGAACCTTGCCGTCCAGATTGGTGAGCGGGCCTTTCAGGGTGATCGAGCCTTTGCCATAGGTCACCAGCTCGATCTTGGACTCGCCCGCATCATTGCCCGAAATCATCTTGTAATCGATCGGGGCGCCTTTGGGATTGGCGAGTTTCTGCACGTCGGCAGGCGTATTGACCGAGACGTCGTTGAAATAGATCCGTCCACCGTCAGAGGACGGGATCTCCATGCTGCCGGCATTCACGAAAGCGTCGGAATAGACATGGACGACGATCTGCGCATTGCCCGGCGCATCCAGCGTGCCCGTCGAGGCGCCCTGAACCGTATCGGACCGCATGTAGATGCTGCCGCCGGAGGCACGGATATCGGGCAGATTGATGAAGTCGACCGTCTTGTTCTTGGTAGTATCGAGACGGCCCGAAAGAGCATCGATCTCGGCTTTCCACGCGGTGACCGCCTGCGTGTCCTGGCTCAGGATCGGATCGGCGATCTTGGACTGAAGGTCCGCGATCCGTGACGCGAGCTCGTTCTGCACGGTGCCCTGCGTGATCATCGCCTGGATTTCGGGATCGGCATTGCCCGGATCGTTCAGGATCCCTTTCGCGTCCTCATTGCTGTAATTGACCGTCTGCCCCTGCGAGTTGGTGTAGCTCTCCGACGGGTTGTTCAGGTGGTTATTCGCATCGAGGATCAGGATCTGCTTGTTGCGCGAGCCTGCGCGGACATAACCGTTCACCACGATCATGTTCTCGCCCTTGTCGGTCGAGGTGCCGCTCTCGATGTCGAGGCTGACCGGATCGCCGCCGAAGGCCGTGCTCAGTGCCGAGCCGATCTCGGCGGCAACCTCGCGATAGAGGTCCTTGCCGCGGCCGTAGCCCAGCACCTCACCGCCCCCGCGCTCGGCGAAGACATAGACGTCATGCACGGCGGCGACACTGGCGCCGGTGCCGACGTTCACGCGCTGGTTGGTGTTGGCCAGCGCATCCGCGCCCGGCGTGCCGTTGATCGGGAACGTGGTCTTGTTGAAGACGCGCGTTTCGGCCTTCACATCGACCTGCTGCGCCCCTTTCGAGGTATAGCCCGCGCGCAGACCGATATCGGTGAAGGATTGCAGATCGGCGCCCGAGGTCAGGTTGATCTTGTTGTCGGCATTATAGGACGCCATCGAGTTGCCGGAGGCCGCACCCGACAGACCGTAAGAGGTGGTATCGACCTCGGATTTGATATTCGCGTCGCCCCCCGCATAGACGTCGAGATCGTCCATCGCGAGCAGCTTCGCATCGCCGATGGTCACATGGGCCGTGTTGGTCCGGATATCGACCGTGCTGTTGCCGTTCGGGCTGGCGATGGCGCCGCCGGAATCGAGCTTGAGCCGGTCGAAGAAGATCATGTTGGTCGAGGCGCCCAGCTCGAAGGTCTGTCCGCCATCGGCGACACCGGTCTGCAGCAGCATCGCGCCATCGTCGATATTCAGATCGGTCGACGCGTTCACAGTGACGAAGCTGCGCATCGCGGCCACGTCGATCGCCCCGCCGGAGCCCGACACGAGATTGTAGCCAGTGTCGGGACGCTTGAAGGTCGTATCCGCACCGATCTCGATATTGCGCGCACCAATCGTCGTATGACCGCCCAGCGTCAGCGCGGTCGCCGCGCCGATCGTGTTGCGGCTCAGCGCCCCCGAATAGCCGACCGCCGCGGCGCTCGTCGTATCGAGATTGCTCGCGAAGGCGCCGTTCTGGGCCGCCGTGATCTGAAGCTGATCGGACGCGGTGATCACCGTGGTCCCGGTCGTGCCGATATCGAAAGTCGATTTCGTGTCGGTCGTGACATGGGTCTCCGCCCCCGAGCCCGAGACGATTCCGCCCGAACCGGAATTCGCCCCCGCGACGATATCGGGCGCATTGCCCGCGCCCAGCGTGACGACTTTGCCTTGCAGCACCGAGTCGTTGATCGAGAAGGCCACATCGCCGCTATCGCCCTTCGTCAGATCCTGCCCGGCATAGGCCAGCGTCACGCCGACCGCCACCGCACCACCGCTGCGCCCGGTCGCGAAGGCATCCACCTTCACCGCGCTCGCATCCGCGCTCAGCGCGAGGGCGTTATTGGCGATGAGGTTGCCGCTCAGCGTCGAGGTGACGCCATAGCTGGAATAAGCGTGGGCCGCCGCCCCGTTCCCGGCCAGCAGACCGCCCGAGGTCGATTGCGCCTTCGCCTGGCTCGTCATCCGATCCGCGGTGCGCTTGATCTCGCTGTTGATCGTGATGTTGCGCGCGCTGACATCGGTGGCGAACTGGGTGGTGACGCTCATATCGGCGCGCGAGGTCGCAACCCCTGCGCCAATGGACACACCTGCCGCGACCGAGACGCCATGCGCCTCGGCATAGGCCGCGCCGCCATTGGTGTTCTGCAGGTCGAAGTCCCCGCCCGCAGTGATCTTGCTGTGCTGAACTCTGACCGCGCTGTTGCCCGCATTGGTGCCGGTCACGACGACCGAATTCGCCGAACCGCCAAGCCCGCCCGTGCTGCCCGAGCCCTCCGCATGGGCCGAGGTGCCATCGGAAGTCTCAAGCGAGATCGTGCCCACGCTGCTATTCAGCGTGCTCAGGCCCGCGCCTGCGCGGCCGATGGTGATCGCGCTGGTCCCCTCGCTCTTGGCGGTGGAGACCGCGACACCCGCAACGCCGCCGAGACCGCCGGTAATATTCGTGGTGACGCTCTTCACCTCGCCTGTGCGATCGGCATTGACCCCGACGCTGTAGCCCGAGACCGAGACGCCCGCGCCCATCTGCACCGACGCGCCCGCGTTCAGCGTGGCCACGGTGACGCCCGCGCCACCCGTATAGCCGAGCGAGCCCGCAACGGTCGAAGCCGCGGCGTCGATCACATTGCCATCGTCACCGCCATAGGTCTTGGCCCCGAGCTTCACAGCCCCGCCCGCGCTCAGCGACGCGCCATCGTGCAGCGTCACCGCCGCGCCGGTGGACACGTTGGAGACCACGATCCCGCTCGACGCGCCGCCGAAGATCGAACCGGCCCCGGCCCCGGCCGCTTGCGACAGATCGGTCTTGGCATGGCTGATCAGCGACAGATCGCCATTGGTCAGAAGTTGCGCGGAGCCGATCTCGACCCCCACCTGATCGCTGCCCGTGGCACTGGGGTTCAGCCCCTGACGTGCGGTGACGATCTGGCTTTGCGTATCGCTCGCCCCGGCGAAGCCGATGATCGAGCCGCCGGTATTCTGACGATCTTGCGCGGTTGAATTCGAGTCCAGCCCGCCGCTGCCGTTCTGATCGCTCGCCAGCTCGCTGTTGATCGAGGCCATCGCTTTCGAGAGATTGCCGCTCTCATCATCGGCCACACCGCCCAGATCGGCCACCGAGATCGCGGCGCCCACCGCGATCGCGCCCGCGCCGACCGAAACCACGGTCGAATCCAGCATACGCTCGGAGGTGGCCGACAGTGTGATCCCGTTGCGCCCGACACCGCGCGCGCCATTGGCCGCGTCATTGGCCTTCAGCACCGCGCCGTCGCCGACAGAGACCTTGGTCGTGCCCTGCAGGCTCGCGAAGTCGAGGCTCACGCCCACGCCGAGCGCGCCGCCGCCGATCGAGCCCGCCGCTCCGGTGAGGTCTGCCGTCTCATTCGCGGTCAGGCTCAGCTTGGCGCCCGCGGACAGTTTCTGGTTGTCGTCGATTGCGACTTCCGTGGTCGCGCGATCCACCACCAGATTGGCCGAAAGCGCGACACCCAAACCTGCCGCGGCCCCGGCCCCGGCAAAGCCCTTTTGCAGAAGCTGCGTATCGGCCTTGGCGGTCAGGTCGTTGCCTGTCTGCAGCTGCGCGGCATCGCCCGCACGGCCCGAGCCGACCGAGACCTTCGAGGTGCCATTGGCGACCGTGACCTGGATCGCGCCACCGACAGCCGCCGCCACGCCGCCCGATCCGCCGCCGGTCATCGCATAGAGGTCATTGTCGATCAGCGTGTTCAGGCTCAGATCCCAGCCCGCATCAAACGTACCGCCATGAATACCGATCTCGGCGGTCGAGTTGAGGACGTTCACATTGGCATTGCCGGTCACTCCGACGAAGCCGCCACCGATCCCCGCGACGAAGCTCGTCAGGGTCGATTTGCTGGTCGCATTGGTCGCGATATTGTGCGCCGCAGCGACCTGCGCGTCATAGGTTTTGACCTTCGCGGCCGAGGTGACGACCGTCGTGCCCGCGCTCGCACCAACGCCAGCCGCACCACCCGCTGCGACATTGACGGTATAGAGCGCGGAGTCGTTCGCGGTATCCGCATTGAGCGTCACATCCTGTGCCACCGAGGCCGTATTGCTGCCGATATCACTCGTGAAATCGGCGTCGTAGCGCGGATTGAGCCGCACCAGATCGCTGCCCTGCGCGGAGCCTAGCTGCACCAGCGCCTCGTCGTCGATCAGGTTCATCCCGAAGAGCGCGCTCACACCGGCGACGCCCCCCACCGATCCGTTCGCGGTCAGCATCGAAATGCCGCTGCGCGCCTGCGCATTCATCGCAAGCCCGTAGGTCGACTTGGCGATACCGTCGGCATTGGTCCAGTCGATCGCTTCCTGACCCAGCGCGACGATCCGCGCATTGTCGAGGATGCGGGTCTTCACCCGGTTCTCGATCGTGTTGACCGAAGCCGAGACACCGACACCCGCCGTCGCCCCGCCCGAGAGCGACAGGTTCAGATCGGGCGCCGCGTTGCGCGCATCGGTGGAATTGCCGGGTTTCGTCTCGTCAGAGCCGCCCAAGAGCGTGATCGCCGTCGTCGATTGCGCATCGATCAGCAGCGAGCCGCGCGTCGCGATGTCGGAACCGTAGCGCGTCTGCTCTGCCAGACCGCTCGTCGGATCGACCAGCGAGATCGGCCCGCCCTGCACCACCGCTTCGACGGTGTTCGCGGCCGTGTTGTTCACGCCAGAGCCGGTCACGCCAACCGTGCCGCCAGCACCCGAGATCGCATTGCCGTGGAAAGTCGTCGTCTGATAGGCGCCGAGCGAAGCGTTATGGCCCGTGCGCAGCGTGCTCGAGGTGAGATCGGCGCGCACGGTCTGCGCGGAATTGTTGATCGCGATGCCGAGGCCGACCGAGGCCCCGCCCGAGCCGCTGATCGCGCCCGCATTTGCGGTCAGCGAGGGGGTCGAATGAGCGGCCAGCGCCAGCGTTCCGACCTGCGTCTCGGAGCGGCGCAGACCCGCATAGACTTCGCCATTGGCGACATTGACCGCGAAGCTGCCCGCGAAGGCGCCCGAGCCGCCACCACCGACGGCTGCCGACAGGGCCTCAAGCGTCATCTGCTGATCGGCGTCGATGGTCAGCTTGCCCGCGAGCGACAGCGGGCCATCCACCGTCGCGCTCTCATCGAGCTTGCGCGCGAGGATCGCCGCGTCCTCGACCGCCGCCTCGGTATCGTCCGACATCACGTTGACGACGATCGCGCCGCCCGCGCCCGCCTGCCCGCCGATCCCGGCCGAGCCTGCCAGCGCCTTGATCGTGCCGGTCTGGGTCGTGGTCACGGAGACATCGCCGCGATCGGTGCGCAGCGCCGCGCGCGTGCCCGATCCGCCATTGCCGCGGATATGGGCATCGGCCTGCCGGTTCATCACGTTCACGAGGATCGAGCCCGCGCCGCCGACGCCGCCCGAGAAGCCGCCCGAGACCGCCGCCGTCTCGATCGTACCGGTCTGGGTCGCGCCGACCGTGACGCTCGGCGCCTGGGTCTCGGCATCGGTGGGCAGGACAAGCTCTGCCTCGGTCTTCGCGAACAGCAGATTGACGCCGATCCCGGCGCCCACGCCAGCACCCGAACCGCCAATCGCGACCGCGCCCGCGAGCGAGCGGATCGTGCCGGTGGTGCTGGAGGTGATCGTGGTGGCGGGCAGCGCGGGCGTTGCACCCGACAGCTCGACCCGCGCGCGGGTGACCGCATCCGCATCAAGCGTCAGCGACAGCTTGCTCGCGTCGAAATCCGGGGCCTGCGTCGTCGCCCCCACGCGCGAGACCAGTCCGGTCACCGCCGCGTCGCGCCGATCCGCGACGCGGGTCTGCGCATCGCCCACCGGGTCTTCGCTGCTCGATCCGGGCAGCGGGGCCACGCTCGGGCCATTCGCGCCCGGCTGACCGATCTGGGTGAAGACCACCGAACCGGCAGCGCTCGTCTCGCCCGAGGCCGCGCCCGAGACCGCGATGGCGTCGATCCCGGCGGTATCATCCGCCGTGACGCTCAGAGAGTCGCCCGTCACCGCTTCGCCGGTGATCAGGTCAGCCGTGGTGCCGCCATGGATCGAGGCCACGGTCAGCGCAACGCCCACCGCGTTGGAGCCGCCTGCCGCCGCCGCGCCCGACAGGATCGAGATCTGGCCTTCACGCGTCGCCGACAGCGCCACCGCCCCGGTGCCGCCGTCAATCTTCGCATTCGTCGCATCGACCGCCGTGGTGTTGCCGATATCGCCGATCGCGATCGAGCCACCGACCGCAGTCGTGCCGCCCCCCGCAAGGCCTACAGCGCCACTGGTGATGGTCGAACCGTTCTTGGCACCCAGCGTAACGCCCTCGCCGGTCATATCCGCGCCATCTGTCAGCACGCCGGTGTCATGGGCGATGAAGTTGGCCGAGACCGCGCCACCGACGCCAGAGCCCCCCGCGCTAAACGCCGCGCCGCCCGAGACACTCGCGATGGTGCCGGTATCGTCAGCATTCAGGCTCAGCGCGCCGCCTGCGTTCAGCACAGCATCCGCAGCAGAAACCCGCGTCGTCGCGGTCGAGACGTTCACCGTCACCGCGCCGCCCAGCGAGGTGTCGCGCGACGCGCTCAGCGCCACGGCCGCCGACCGGATCTTGCCCGTCGCGGTCGCCGTGGCCGAGATCGCCCCGGCACCGGTCGTGCTCAGGTTCGCATTGGCGAGATCGATGCTCGTGGTGTTCGCGGTGAGCAGGTTCAACGTGCTCGCAAAGCCGCCCGCGCTGCCGTTCGAAACCGCAGCGCCGCCACCCAAACTGTTGATTTCGCGCGAATTCGTCGCGGTCAGTGCGATGCTATCCGCATCCAGCGCTTCTGTGCCGGCCGCCGAGACTTCCAGAGTGGCCGAGATGTTGTTCGCCGAGAGGCCCACGCCCGCTGCGGTCTGCTGATCGGCCACGGCCCCTGCGACGGCGATCGAGGAGATCGTGCTCGAGCCGTCAGCGCCCATCGTGATCGCGCCGGTGCCGCCCGTGCCGCCCTGCCCGTGCACCAGCGCATCGGTCAGCGTCGCGCCGGAGGTCGAGGTGATGACGTTCACCGTCGCGGCCCCACCCACGGCATTGTCGCCATTGGCCAGCGCGCCGCCGAGCGAGAAGATCGTGTTGGCCTCGGTCACGCCGATATTGATCGAGCTGGCCGAGATGCCCATCCGGTCCGCGCCCGCACCATTGCCGGTCACGTCGGCCCGCGCACCGCCGGTGATGTTGTTGACCGAGATCGAGCCTGCGATGCCGGTCTTGCCCTTACCGGCCGAGACGCCGAAGCCGTAGACCGACTGCGTGCTGTCAGCGGTGATGCCGAAGACGCCGGTGTCGATGGTGCTCGCCCCGGTGATCGAAGCGCCCGCGCTGCGGGTCACGGTGTTGACGGCAATGCCGATCCCGACGCCCGAGCCCTTGGTCTTGTCCATATTGATGCCGACCGCGCCGCCGACAGACACCGTGGTCGAGCCATCGGTCGCGTTCACGCTCAGCGCATCCGAGGTGATGGATGCGTCCTTGACCGTCGCCGTGGTGCCGCCGTCGAGCACCGCCACCGCGACCGACCCCGCCAGCGCGATATCGCCGCGCGACGTTCCTGCGCCGCCCACGGCCACGTTGACGACCGTCGCGTGATCCTCGGCGCCGATGGTGACCGCACCGCCCGCGTTGATCGTGGCGCCGGTCACTTCGGAGCGCAGTTCGCGCGTATCGACCATGACCGAGAAGGCGCCCGCCAGCGCGTTGGTATCCTGCGCCTGTCCCAGCCCCGCCGAGACAGCCCCGCCGCCCGCGATCTGCAGCGCGGTGTTCTTCGCCGTCTGGGTCAGGGTCGAGCCCAGTTTGATCTTTCCTTGGGTATTGAGCGCCGCCACCGTCTCATTGCCGAGCGAAAGGTTGAGCGTGGCGACACCGGTGACCGCCCAGCCGCTTTGTTGCGTGTTGCCATCGCTGTCGGGCGGCGTCTGAACGTTCTGCTCGTCATTGACCGCATTGTTTTCGTCTTCGGCAAACAGCCAGGAAGGGATGATCATGTCATCCTCATTCGTGCCATTCGCGTCCGTCGTGCCGCCGGTCGATTGCGGATCGCTCTGTTGCTGGGGTTTGCCCTGCACTTTCGAGCCCGCGACGCCGACGACGACATCGGTCGCGGCGTTCTCGGCGGTGATCGTCAGGCTGTCGGCATCGATGATCGTATTGCCAGTGCCGACCGGCGTGGCGGTTTCATCTGCGGGACCGATCCCGGCCCAGACCTTCCGACCCGAGATATTCAGCCCCGCCGAGACCCCGACGCCCACGTTTTCAGACGCCGAGATCGCGCCCGCTGCCGCCCATTCGACGGACTCGTCCTTGGCCGAGACCGTGACCGCGCCACCGGTGACCGAGGCATCGTCGCCGATCCGCGCCACGGTTTCGGCATGGGCGATATTGGTGGCGACCGTCGCGTTGACCGCCGTCCTCTTACCCTGCCCGCCCGAGAAGCTCAGGATGCCCGCGATGTTGCGGGTATAGGCATCGACTTTGACGCCATTCGTTCCGGCATTCACCGTCGCGCCGGACTCGATGACGGACGACACCTTGCTGCCGATCCGGTCGATATTGATCCCGACCCCGATCGCGCCTTCCGCATCGCCCTTGATCGGGTTCGACTTGGGCAGGTTCGCGAGATGGAGGAACAGGCCCTCCTGGCTCGACAGCACATTGAGATCGCCGGTGAGGTTCAGCACCGCGCCGTTGCGGACCACCGCATCGGTCGTGTTGTCGGTGTTGAAGACATTGGCTGTGATCCCGATCGCGAGCTTCTGTTGATCCTCGGGCACGACCGGGCGCGAGCCGTCTTTCGGCACCGGCGCCGTCGCTTTCGATTTCACATCCGTGGTGATGAAGTTCAGCGGGTTGATCGTGTCGATCAGGCCCGGCGCGTCGGGCGGGGTCAACTGGGTCGGATCGCTCGGGTTGCTGGGCAGTTCGGTGTAATCGGTGATCTGGCCGACGAACTGGCTCCACTTGTCACGGATATCGCCCAGCGGATCGGCATGGGGAAAACGCGTCACGGATTGCACGGTCGCGGCCGCCGCATTCACCGTGGCATCCTTGCCGATCTCGGCCTGCGTCGTGCCGCCCATCGTCGAGACCGAGCCGGTCAGCATCAGCGCCTGGGAATATTTCCCCATCAGCTCGTCTTGGGTGATCTGATCGTTCGGATGCGCGGCGTTGTACTTGTCGAGCGCCTTCTTGGCCGCGAAGTTCAGCTTGCCGAACGCCGCCGAGACCGAGCGCGAGAGCGAGCTGCCGCCCTCGGTCGGGCCCGCGAAGCGATAGGCCGAGTTGACCGAGACCGGCTGGCCGGTCGCGGCAACCACGGTCGTACCCAGCGCGGTCAGCGCATCGGCATTGCTGAAGTCGTGGTAATCGCCGCCCAGCGTCGCGAAGGTGTTGTCGTTATCGACCTGCACGTCGATGGCCACGCCGAACCCGATATGGGGGTCGCGGTTCGGATCGACGGGTTTGCCCTGAATCTTGTCCTGCGCCCCCGGGATCGCCTGCACCATCGGGTTGTTCGCCGCGCGCTTCTTGCCGATCTTCTTTTGCGGGGCGGTCACGCCCATCGTCGCAGTGGTCGCGTGAACCTTGTTGAAGAAAAGCGTCTCGGCATCGAGGTTGAGCGCCCCACCGGTATTGATCGTACCACCCAGCGCCGCCTCGGTCGTCGATTGCGAGACATCGACGCTGATCGCCACGGCGCCGATCCCCTCGGTGCCGGCATTCGCGCCGGTGGTGATCGAATGCGACTTGCCCGTGAAGGCGCCCGCGTTGAGCGCGCCCGCCGAGGTCAGCGAGCCGCCCTTCACCAGAAGCTGGTTCTTCAGCTCGCGCGTCGTGACCACGAGCGCGCCCGCGTAATCCTTCACCTTGCTGGCCGAAATCGACACCGTGTGATCTTCGGATGCCGTGCTGGCGAGGCGCATATCGCCCGCCTTGGTCGTCAGGTCGCTACCATCGAGCAGAACCTGGCTCTCGATGTGGCTGTTGGCCATCACGACGCCCAGCGCATAAGCCTTGGGCGCGATCGAATAGGTGGTCTGGGCGTGGGACTGCACCACGAGCGCATCGCTCGAGGGATCCCAGGCGGAGGGCAGTTTCAGCGTCAGGCTATAGGGCGCACCGCCGCCGATCAGGCTGCCGGTGATGTTATCGACCACATCCTGCACGCTGCTGTTGAAGTTCAGCTGCGGGGTCGAGAGGAAGCTGTAGGTATCCTCCAGCAACCCCGTCGCGCCGAGTTGACCGTTTTTCGAGGGCGTGCCATCCGAGAAGGCCGTCGGCGTGATCGCCTTGTTCTTCCAGTTGCCATCGGCCGTCAGGGTGCTGTTGGTGATCTTCACATGCGACTGCGCATCGAGAAGCTGCACCTGCAGCGGGATCAGGCTGTTGATCGTCGTGGCGCCCTGCTGGATCAGGTTGCTCATCACCGTCAGACCGTTGTTGATCTGATCGGTCATCTTCTGTTCGGTCGTGCCGCCTTCGAGACCGTCAACCTGCTGCTCTTCCACGGTCGGATCGGCGCTGCCCAGCGCGTTCGACACGGTCGCGACCGAGTTCACCACGATCGAGCCCGATTTCAGATCCGCATTGTCGATGGTGATCGAAGCGGTCTCGCTATCGGGGTTGATCGCCCAGGCGATGCCGGTGTTGAACGAGCGCGCCGAAAGCAGGATCAGCCCGCCGCCATCGGCCGCCGAGCTGTCCGCGCGCAGGGTCGTGCCGGACTCGACATTGATGTCCTGCGCCGCCACGAGGATCGAGCCCGCCGTGCCCGCTCCGGGGCCGCCCGTGAAGGGATCGGCCGCATCGCCCGCACGCGTCGAGATATCGTGGCTCAGCGTCACGGTCTTGTCGGCGGCAAAGACCAGATCGCTGCCCGTGGTGGTCAGCTGCCCGGTGGTCGAGATATTCAACCCGCGCAGGAAAACGGACCCCGCCTGGCCCGTCGCGCTGGTGGTGGACATGTCGAACGCGCCCTGCGCGCTCAGATCGCCTTTCGCCGCCTGCAGCGGGCTCGTCACACCGCCTGCGCGCAGCACGAAGGCGCCGCCATCCCCCGCCACGGAGGTCGCTTTCACGTCGAGGCTGCTGCCCATCACCGCAGAGCCTTGGGTGAACAGGAAGACCGTGCCGCCCGCACCGAGCTGCGTGCCGCTGGCCGAGACGTCGATCTTGCCGTCGAGAGTCACCGTTTTCTGGGCCTGACCCAGCACCACACCACCGCCTTGCGCATTCAGGACCGTGGTGCCCCGCTTGGCCGTGATATCGCTGCTCGCCGTCGTCTCCAGCGTACCCTTGGACACGAGCCGGATCACCCCGCCCTGCGTGACCAGCCCTGCCGCCTGCGGCGTGCCATCGGTATTCACCCCGACCGAGATCGGATCGACGGAGGTCGGGTCCTCCACCTTGATCCGCCCGTTCAGCATCATCCCCAGCCCCCCCGATCTCAGCGCGAGCCGGGTTGCGTTGATCTGACCATCCACAGTGATCTGACCGCTGTCGCTCAGCGGTTCCGAGCCTGCGAAAAGCTGCGCCGTGGGGGTATCGACGCTGGCGGTGAAATTGCCTTGCGCCTCGCTCGTCAGATCATTGACGAAGCCCGGCGTGGGCGCGCTCATCGTCAGTTGGCCTGCATTGATCGTGCCGGTCGCGCTGACCACGAACCCGTCCGAGTTCACGAAGAACACATTGCTGCCTGTCGCGACAGGCGCGGCTCCGGGAACCTCGAAGCCCGTATTCAGCGTGCCGGCGATCGTGCTCTGGCCGCCATTGATGATATTGACCAGCGCATTTGCATTGGCCGGTTGATAGACATTGACCGTCGAGCCAGGATTCACATTGAACTGGCTGAACGTGTTGAACGCCGTGCCGTTCTGGATGGTCTTGGTGGTGACGTTGGTCGCACCAGTTGCGTTGACGATGGTCGTATTGGTCGTGCCATCCGCGACGACATCGGCGAAGGCGGGGAGCACGGCGAAGATCGCCGCCGAAGAAACGCTGCTCAACCACCCCAACCTCCGCATCATGCGGCGAAAGGTGGTCGTCGTTCTGTCATTCCGGCGATACGTCATCGCTGTGTCCCCATCTTCGAAGCGGCCCCCACTGCCGCTTTTCGGCGGCCCCCTACGACCGCCTTTGCGTCAGGCCGCGTATCAGCCTTCCGCTTTTTTCAGCACGTCGAGCGCCTTGTTGAATTGCTCCACGCTCACGCGCAGAACCACCGGCTTGCCGGTGGCGGTCGGCTTGTAGCCGAACAGGATCGCCTTGTTTTCAGCGAACAGCTTCAGCTCGTCCGTCGAGAGCGGCGCCGCGGCCTCGCACACGCCGTTCATGCAGGTCTGCCAGACCATGTCGCGCTGCTTGACATTGTCCTTGCCCTCGAAGCGATAGACGGCGCCGCCGGGCAGGTAAGCGCCCATCGGCACCTGCGCGATCAGAACCGCGCCATCCTTGGCTGGCATCGCAATGAACCGAGCCAGAAGCTGGTTCGACGATTTGGTGCGCTGCTCCTGCACGAGGCGGCAGACCGTCTTCTTCACCGTCGCCGCCTGACAGGACACGACCCAGTCGCCAAAGGCGGTGTTATTGGCGATATCGGCCTGTGCTCCGCTCTGGGCGGGGGCTGCCTTCTGCGCGACTTCGGCGGGCTTCGCCACCGGTTTGGCCTTGCCGTCCGCCGTGGAGGTCTGGGCAAAGGCCGCAGGCGCGAGGCAGCCCAGTGCGAAAACGGCCACGGCCGCTCCCTTCGTGATCCGTGCGCCCAGCCCTGCCGTCTCGTTCATCTTGGTCATTCCCTCATTTCTCCTCAGAATTTGTAATCCAGTCCGACATAGACCGTCGGGTTGCCCACATCAGTGAAGCCAAGTGTCTTTTTCAGCGGCACGCCGACGCTCGTCAGCAGCGCCACTTTCTTGTGCAGGGCCGTCGCCGCCCCGATCCCGATGGAGGCCAGCACGTCCTGACTGGAATCGAAGCCACCCGAGGCGCGGTAAGGCACGACGACCGCCGCATCGACGAAGGCGAAGGGCCGCACGTTCAGCCGCCCCTTCATCCACGAGAAGGGTTCGCGCTTGGAGACCTGCAGGTTCAGCACGACCCCGGAATCGCCGCCGCGCACCTCGCTCGGATAGCCGCGGACGCTGCCCACACCGCCTGCGGTAATCAGACGCGACACCGGAAGGTTCTGCCCCGGCGCGAACTGGAAATTCGCGGTCGCGTCGAACTGCAGCGCCTTGCCCAGCGGCGTGCTGAAGCTCGCGTCGCCATAGAGCAACTGATACGAGCCCTCGGTCTGAGAGGTGGCCTTCGCATCCGCCCGCCCGAGCCGCACTCCAAGCCCGAGGCTCGCCCGCGCTTTCGGCCATTGCCGGTAGAAATGCCCGATCGCATAGATCTCGCGCAGCGTGATATCCGAGAACCCGAGCGAGCCCGCTTTGGATTTGTCTCGCCCGGTATCGAAGCCGCCCTCGAAGGTGAAATAGCGATCCGGTCCGATCTTGAACGGGCGGCGGTAATTCACGGTGAAATTGGTGGAATCCGAGGTGATCTGAACCGGCACGAACTCGCCGCCGATGATCGAACTGGTCGACCGGCTGATCGCTGCCGTCGCGACCCCGCCTTTCGGCCCGATCGGGCGCGAATAGCCCAGCGAATAGGCCGAAGCGCCTTTCGACTTCTGCGCCTGGAAGGAGAGCGCATCGCGCACGCCCGTCACGCTCGACCAACGCACGAAGAGCGAGCCCCGGGCGCGACCCGTCTCGGGGCGGCCGTAATTATCGGCCGACAGGGTCGCGGTGAAGCGCTTGGGAGACTCGCCATAGATCGTCGCGACGGTCGTCCCGGGCGCGGTGCCCGGCGAAAACTTCAGCGAGGGCTGGATATCGTAGGACAGATCGAAGACGCGCAGATCGCGGGCGATCTCTTCGAAATCGGGCTTTTCGTTGAGCGGCAGCGCGAGCCGGTCTCGCAGAAAGGACGGGTTGGTGCGCGGGAAGCCGTCGATCTTCACCGACTCGACCTTCGCCTCGATCAACGCGACATGCAGCACCCCGTTGCGGATTTCTTGCGGCGGCAAGACGGGCTCTGCGGTCGGCACCCCCGCGACGATGTAGAGCCGCTTGATCTCTTTGATCATCGTCGTCAGATCGTCGAAGCTAATCGGACGGCCCGTATATTGATCGGCGACCTTTTGCAGCTGTTCGGGCTTGAGATAGCTCGACTGATCGAACTCGATCTTCGACAAGGTGAAGGTCTGCACACTGACAGAGCCGGGGCTGGCGTTCTGTTTCGCCTGCGCTTCGGCATGGGCCGCCGTCAGCGGCGCCGTAAGCGTCGCGCCAGCCAGAAGGATCGTCAGCAGCAGGGACTTCACTTTTGCGTCTCCTCGTCCCGGGCCTGCGCCAGGGCATTGGTCAGCCCCATCAACGACACGTCGAAGCGGATCGGCGGTGCGTTGGGGGCAGGTCGATAGGTCAATTGGGCTGCGCGGGCGGCCTTCCACGCATCAAGCGCAGGCGAAGGCAGGTCGAGGCGCGCCTCGCAGGCGCCGCGCACACAGCGGATAAGCCGCAGACGTTGCTCGGCGCCACCCGAAAGCTTCGCGAAAGCGCCGGAGCCGATATGGATCTGCTGTGGCAAAAGCACCTGCAAACGCGCGCCGCCGTCGCGTTCGGGCTGCATTCGCAGGGTCGCGAGCCAGGTACGATCCGCCGCGAGGGTCGTGGTCGCGGCGATGCAAGGCCCGGCCGCCTGCGGGCAGCTCACCTTCCAGTCGCGAAACGTCCAGCTTTGCGGCGCAGCTTCGGCCATCGCCGCGACCCCGCCGAGTGACAGGACGAGAAATAGCACTAATCTCAAAATGGAAAATACGTCCCGACGAAATACGAAATCCGCCGAATGGCGAGACCGTCCCAGCAGAATAAATCGCTTTGATCGAGATAGAATACGCACGCGTCACCCATTTGAAATCAGCACCGATACTGAACCAAATGGCCATAACGCCCGGACCGAACTTTCGGCATATCCACGGCGATGACCGACACCATGCGTCTTCAGGCGATTTACGTTTAGTAAAGCACGTGACGTTATGTCAACGAATAGTTTTTCCGTTCAATTACAACAAGTTGTGAAATCAACCCATAGTTGATTCACTTTTCGAAACTCGCCTCATCTTGATGCGATCATCACGCCCACGTGATTGCAAAACGCAAATCTCTGATAATAGTTTCGATCCCTCGAAGCACCACCCGCGTACCCCAAATGCAAAATGCAAAGGGGCTATAGAAATGAAAATGCGACAGAAATCCGATCTCCCGACGAAAACCTGCGCATTCTGCACAAAGCCATTTTCCTGGCGCCGGAAATGGGCCCGCGATTGGGAGTCGGTGCGCTATTGTTCGGAACGTTGTCGACGCTCTGCACGGCATGGCACTACGCCTACGCGCCGCGATCCGTCCGCTTGAGCGAGTCGTCGCGCGCAGCGCCCGCCCCCCGGTCTTGCCCCTTTTCCCCGCCCGAGCAGGCGGCTATTGCTGGCAACCCGACCGCATCAGGAGACAGCCTTGGCCCAAACCGATTCCGCCCCCGTCCAAGCCCGCATCGCGCAGACCATCGCCACGGATATCGCGGCGAAGCCCGCACAGGTGACCGCGGCGATCGGGCTTCTCGATGGCGGCGCGACCGTGCCGTTCGTGGCGCGCTACCGCAAAGAGGTCACGGGCGGGCTCGACGATACGCAGCTGCGACAGCTCTCGGATCGGCTGGGCTATCTGCGCGAGATGGAGGCGCGGCGCGAGACGATCCTCAATTCGATCCGTGAGCAGGGCAAGCTGACCGACGACCTGGCACGCTCGATCGCGCGGGCCGAAAGCAAGGCCACGCTCGAAGACATCTACCTGCCGTTCAAACCCAAGCGCCGCACCAAGGCGATGATCGCGCGCGAGAACGGGCTGGAGCCGCTTTTGCGCGCGATTCAGGAGGACCGGAACGCTGCGCCCGAGGCGCTGGCCGAGGGTTACGTGACCGAGGCCGTGCCCACGGCGAAGGACGCCCTGAACGGCGCACGCGACATCCTGACCGAGGAACTGTCGGAAAACGCCGAGCTGCTTGGCACCCTGCGCGACTTCATGCGCGCCGAGGCCTTCATCGCCGCGCGCGTGGTGCCCGGCAAGGAAGAGGCGGGCGCGAAGTTCTCGGACTATTTCGACCATCGCGAGAAATGGGCCGACATTCCCGGCCACCGCGCGCTCGCCATTCTGCGCGCCGCGAAGGAAGAGATCGTGACGATGGAAATCGCGCCCGATCCCGAGACCGGTGAAGACCGCGCGATCGGCAAGATCGCCGCGACCCTTGACACCCAAGCCGGGCGTCCCGGCGATCTGTGGCTGCGCGACGTGGCGCGGTGGGCCTGGCGGGTGAAATTCTCGGTCTCGCTCTATGTCGATCTGCTGGGCGAGCTGCGCCAGCGCGCCCATGACGAGGCGATCAAGGTCTTCGCGCGCAACCTGCATGACCTGCTGCTGGCAGCGCCCGCCGGTCCGCGCACGACGCTGGGCCTCGATCCCGGCATCCGCACCGGGGTGAAAGCGGCAGTGGTCGATGCGACCGGCAAAGTTCTGGAGACCGCGACGCTCTACCCGTTCCAGCCGAAAATGGATCTGCGCGGCGCGGAGGCGAAGATCATCGACATGGTCAAACGCCACGGGGTCGAGCTGATCGCCATCGGCAACGGCACCGCCAGCCGCGAGACCGAACGCATGGTCGCCGACACGCTGAAGCTGCTGCCGCCGGGGGTGCGCGCGCCGACGAAAGTGGTCGTCTCGGAAGCGGGCGCCTCGGTCTATTCGGCTTCGGAACTGGCCGCGCGCGAATTCCCCGATCTGGATGTGAGCCTGCGCGGGGCGGTCTCGATCGCGCGGCGCCTGCAGGACCCGCTGGCGGAACTGGTGAAGATCGAACCGCAGAGCATCGGCGTCGGCCAGTATCAGCACGACGTGGATCAGCGCCGTCTGTCGCAGGCACTGGAGGCTGTCGTCGAAGATGCGGTGAACGCGGTGGGCGTCGATCTCAACATGGCCTCCGCACCGCTTCTGGCGCAGGTGGCGGGGCTCGGGCCCGCGCTGGCGCAAGCCATCGTCGCGCATCGTGACGCGCATGGCGCCTTCCCCTCGCGCCGCGCGCTGATGGAGGTGGCGGGGCTCGGCCCCAAAGCCTTCGAGCAATGCGCGGGTTTCCTGCGTATCCGTGACGGCGAAGAGCCGCTCGACGCCTCCTCGGTTCACCCCGAAGCCTATGCGGTCGCGCGCAAGATCGTGCAAAGCTGCGGTCGCGACATCCGCGAGATCATGGGCCAGCCGACCGCGCTGAAAGACCTGCGCGCCGAGCAATTCGTGACCGGCGATTTCGGCCTGCCGACGATCCGCGACATATTCGCGGAACTGGAAAAACCCGGCCGCGACCCGCGTCCCACGTTCAAGACGGCGCAATTCACCGATGGGGTCGAGGATATCAAGGACCTCAAGCCGGGGATGAGCCTCGAGGGCACCGTGACCAACGTGGCCGCCTTCGGCGCCTTCGTGGATATCGGCGTGCATCAGGACGGGCTCGTGCATGTCAGCCAGCTCGCGGATCGCTTCGTGAAGGATCCGCATGAGGTGGTGAAAGCGGGCGATGTGGTGCGCGTGCGCGTGACCGAGGTCGACATCCCGCGCAAACGGATCGGCCTGTCGATGCGCAAGCAATCCGAGGGCGGCGCTCCTGCCCGGGGCAAAGGTCCGGCGCGGCAGGACAAGGGTCAGGACCGGGGCAAACCCGGCCCGCAAGGCCCCCGTGGCAAAGGGCCCGGCAAGGGCCAAGGCAAGGCGCCGGAAAAAGACAGCGGCAATGGCGCGTTCGGCGCGGCGCTGCGCGATGCGATGAACCGGCGATAAGTCGGGCCAAGCGGCTCCATCCTTTCGGATTTTGACTGACACGCAGGCTCCGTACGGGCTCTGCGCGAGGTGACGTTGGAAAACGGCTCGCCGGTCGCGCTGCGCTCGGACGGCTGAGGGACAACCGTCGTCGCGGCACTTTATTTATCATACCGATTGGTATATTAAATGGCCATGAGCGCCACTGCCCCCGATTCCAACGCCCCCCGCCGCCGAGGTCGTCCGCCGCGCAAGCCGGACGATCAGGCCGCACGCAAGGCACTGATCCGGGCGGGGCTCGCACAGCTGACCGAGAGTGGCTACGCCAATGTCGGCCTCGACGAGATCACCGCGGCCGCCGGTGTCACGAAGGGCAGCTTCTACCACTATTTCCCGAACAAGGCCGCGTTCGGCGCCGAGCTGATCGAAGCCTACGGCGCTTTTTTCCGCGACAAGATTTCCCGCTCGCTCGACCGCGCCGACCTGACGCCACTCGCTCGACTGCAAGCCTTCACCCGCGACGCCGAGGCGGGCATGGCGAAATACGATTTCCGCCGCGGCTGCCTGATCGGCAATCTCGGACAGGAGATGAGCAGGCTGCCCGAGGAGTATCGCGCCCGCCTCATCGCCGTGTTGGAAAGATGGCAGGCGCTGGTCGCGGACTGCCTGCGTGCGGGTCAAGCAACGGGCGAAGTGCCCGCCACCCAAGACCCCGAGATACTCGCCGAAATCTTCTGGACCGGCTGGGAAGGCGCGGTCCTGCGCACCAAACTTCAACGCAACCCCGAGCCGCTGCGCCGTTTTACCGACGGCTTCCTGCGGCTCGCCCGAAGCTGAAAGGATACCCCATGGTCAAAGCCATTCTGATCGAGAAACCCGAAGAGACCCAGAGCGCCGCGCTCAAGGAGATCGACCTGCCCGATCTGGCCGAGGGACAGGTGGCCGTCGACGTCGCCTACTCGACGCTGAACTACAAGGACGCGCTGGCGATCACCGGCGCGGGCCCCGTGGTGCGCAGCTTCCCGATGGTGCCGGGCATCGACTGCTCGGGCATCGTGGCCGACAGCAAGCATCCCGATTTCGCCAAGGGCGACCGGGTCGTGCTCAACGGCTGGGGCGTGGGCGAGAAGCACTGGGGCGGGCTGGCCGAGCGCGCCCACCTGAAGGGCGACTGGCTTGTGAAGTTGCCCGACGGGATCTCCTTGCGTCAGGCGATGGCGATCGGCACTGCAGGCTACACGGCAATGCTCTGCGTGATGGCGCTCGAGGCGCATGGCGTGACGCCCGAGAGCGGCGAGGTCGTCGTGACCGGCGCGACCGGCGGCGTGGGCAGCGTGGCGACCGCGCTTCTGGGCAAGCTGGGCTACACCGTGGCCGCCGTCACCGGACGCCCCGAAGAGGAAGCCTATCTCAAATCGCTTGGCGCTTCCTCGATCGTCGCGCGCGATGAGGTCTCGGGCAAACCGCGCCCGCTGAACAAGGAACGCTGGGCCGGTGCGGTCGACGTGGTCGGCGGCGAAGTGCTCGCCAATGTCCTGTCGATGATGACCTATCGCGGCACCGTCGCGGCCTGCGGTCTGGCGGGCTCGATGAACCTGCCGACCTCCGTGGCCCCCTTCATCCTGCGCGGCGTGACGCTCGCAGGCGTCGACAGCGTGATGTGCCCGATCAACGACCGCGTCGAGGCATGGCGCCGCCTGGCCGCCGATCTCGACATGCACAAGCTCGCCGCGATGGAGACCGAGGTCGCCTTGGAAGACGTGATTGCAACCGCGCCGAAATTCCTCGAAGGAAAGATCCGCGGGCGGATCGTCGTTCCGGTCGCACCTGAGCTTGGCTGATTACGGTAGAGAATGCTGTCTTTTCTGATCCTCGCGCTCGCCGGTCTCGCGGCGGGCGCTTTGAATGCGGTCGCGGGCGGCGGGACGTTCCTGTCCTTCCCCGCGCTCGTCTGGACCGGCGTGCCGCCGATCACCGCGAATGCGACCGCGACGCTGGCGGCCCTGCCCGGCTATCTGTCGAGCGCATGGGCCTTCCGCCACGAGCTGCGCCACAAGGGCCCGATGGCGCTGCGCACGATCCTGATCGCGGCAGTCGCAGGCGGCTTCCTCGGCGCTCTCCTGCTGCTGATCACCCCCGAGAAACTGTTCGCAGGCGTGGTGCCGTGGCTGTTGTTGCTGGCGACGGCGGCCTTCGCTTTCGGGCCGCTGCTGCTGAAAGCGCTCCAGCGCTCGGGCCGCACGATGGGCGCGGTGTCGGCCTTTGCCCTGCTGATGGCGGTGACGATTTACGGCGGCTATTTCAACGGCGGGCTTGGGATCATGCTGCTGGCCGCGCTCGGGCTGATCGGCTTTACCGATCTGCACGCGATGAACGGGTTGAAGAACCTCGTCTCGGCGGTGCTGTCGCTGGTCTCGGTCGTGACCTATGCGGTGGCCGGGCTGATCGACTGGCAGGCGGTGCTGGTGCTGGGCGTCGCAAGCGCCGTCGGCGGCTATCTGGGCGCGCATCTGTCGAAGCGGATCACGAATATGGCGCTGCTGCGCGGCTTCATCATCGCGGTCGGGCTGGTGATGGCGGCGGTCTTCTTCGCACGCGGCTAACCCAGCCAGAGCGCCGAGCCGAACATCTTGCGCAACAGCTCCGTCTGGCCGCTGACCCCGGCGCGGGCGTAGATCTGCTTCGAGGTCGAGCGCGCGGTCTCCAGCGTCCAACCCAGCCGCTCGGCTGCCTCGCGCAGGCTCGCCCCGTCGCACAGAAGCGCCGCAAGCCGCGCCTCGGAGCGGTTGAGATCGAGCGCCCCGGCGATCCGCGCAACCGGCAAAGCTTCGGCCCGCGGCATGTCACGCAGATGGCCGATCAGCGCGGGGCTACCCCGCCACTGCCCCGACGCGAGCCGCAGCACGCCCCGCCCGTCAGGGCCAAGCGGGATCGGCCGGGCGACCTCCCGCCCCTCCCCGAGCCTCGCCAATGTCTGACGAAAGCGCAGCGCGGCGTCGGGATCGACGAATTCCGGGCGCGCGCCCATCCGCAGCCGCAACCAGCCCTGCGCGTCGAACTTCGCCGCCACGCGCGGATCGAATGCGAGCACCGTGCCCGCAGGCGTCAGCACCACCCAGCCAGCGCCGAGCGCTTCGGCAGCCTCAGTATCACGCGCAGCACGGGCTCGCTCGCCACCGAGCGCCTCGCGGATCATCATCGCCTGCCCCAGATGCGGCGCGAGGGTCGAGAGCGCCAGCGCCTCTGCCGCACGAAAATCCCGATGCGGGCGCGCGATCATCAACACAGCCTGCCCCGCCGCCCCCGCCGCAACTTTCAGCGCGCGGAGCGGTCCGGGCCATTCGAGCTCGCCCGGCAGATCGATCTGCGAATAGACGCGGTCCAGACGCATAGGGTGCAGGTGCGCAGCATCGGGCAAAGCAATCCTGCCAACCTGCCAGCCCGCGCCCTCCCCCTCGTTCGCGAGAATCTGCACCGCAGCGCCCTCGGCATGAGCGACCGCACACAGCCGCTCGAGAAAGCGCACCCAGCCAGCCTTTCCCGCCTCACTCGCCGCCGCGAAGAGCGCGTTGATCAACAGTGTGTTCTCGGACTGACCCAACATAAGCCGTATTTACCCCCCATTTGGGGGGTTATCCAGCAAAACCCGAGGCCTATATCTTGGAAAACCGCGTTCAGACAGAGACCTCCCTCATGAACAAGACCCTGACTCACCTGCAGCGGCTCGAAGCCGAGAGCATTCACATCCTGCGCGAAGTCGTGGCCGAAGCCGATAATCCGGTCATGCTCTATTCCGTCGGCAAGGACAGCGCGGTGATGCTGCATCTCGCGAAAAAAGCCTTCTACCCGTCGCCGCCGCCCTTCCCGCTGATGCATGTCGACACGACGTGGAAATTCCAGGCGATGTATAACCTGCGCGACAAGGCCGCGAAGGATGCGGGCATGGAGCTGATCGTGCATCAGAACCCCGAGGCGAAGGCCAAGGGGATCAACCCGTTCGATCACGGCTCGCTGCATACCGACATGTGGAAGACCGAAGGGCTGAAACAGGCGCTGGACAAGCACGGCTTCGACGTGGCCTTCGGCGGTGCGCGCCGCGACGAGGAGAAATCCCGCGCGAAGGAACGCGTCTTCTCGTTCCGCTCGGCCAATCACCGCTGGGATCCGAAGAACCAGCGCCCCGAGCTTTGGCGTCTCTACAACGCCAAGAAGGCCAAGGGCGAGAGCGTCCGCGTCTTCCCGATCTCGAACTGGACCGAGCTGGACATCTGGCAATACATCCACCTTGAAGGGATCGAGATCGTCCCGCTCTATTTCTCGGCCCCGCGCCCGACGGTGGAACGCGACGGACTGATCCTGATGGTGGACGACGACCGTTTCCCGCTGCGCGACGGCGAGAAGCCGGTGACGCGCTCGGTCCGCTTCCGCACGCTGGGCTGCTACCCGCTGACCGGGGCCGTCGAGAGCGACGCGCAGACCCTGCCGGAAGTCATTCAGGAAATGCTGCTGACCACCACCTCCGAGCGTCAGGGCCGCGCGATCGACCACGATCAGAGCGCCTCGATGGAGAAGAAGAAACAGGAAGGCTACTTCTGAGCCTTCCCCTCCCGAGCCGCACGCGCGCCCTCATTTCCACCCTATCAGGTGAGCCGACATGACGACCAACGATCCGATCTACAAGACCGACGCGCTGATCGCGCAGGATATCGACGCCTATCTCGAGGCGCATCAACACAAGACCATGCTGCGCTTCATCACCTGCGGCTCGGTCGATGACGGGAAATCGACGCTGATCGGGCGGCTGCTCTATGACAGCAAGATGATCTTCGAGGATCAGCTGGCAGCCCTTGAGGCCGATAGCAAGCGCGTCGGCACCCAAGGCCAGGAGATCGACTTCGCGCTGCTGGTCGACGGTCTCGCCGCCGAGCGCGAACAGGGCATCACCATCGACGTGGCCTACCGCTTCTTCGCAACCGAGAAGCGCAAGTTCATCGTCGCGGACACCCCCGGCCACGAGCAATATACCCGCAACATGGTCACCGGTGCCTCGACCGCCGATCTGGCCGTGATCCTGATCGACGCGCGCAAAGGCGTGCTGACCCAGACGCGGCGCCACTCCTATCTCGTCCACCAGCTTGGCATCCGCCATATCGTGCTGGCCGTGAACAAGATGGACCTCGTCGATTACGATCAGGCGACCTTCGACGAGATCGTGGCCGATTACAAAACCTTCGCCGACAGCATCGGTATCGAAGGCTTCACCCCGATCCCGATCTCGGGTTTCAAGGGCGACAACATCACCGGCCCGAGCGAGAACACCCCTTGGTACAAGGGCCCCTCGCTGCTGCCCTACCTCGAAGCGGTCGAAGTGGACGTGACCTCCGATCAGGAGCGCCCCTTCCGGATGCCGGTGCAATGGGTGAACCGCCCGAACCTCGATTTCCGCGGCTTCTCCGGGCTGATCGCCTCGGGCACCGTGAAACCGGGCGACGAGGTCCGTGTGCTGCCCTCGGGAAAAACCTCGACGGTCGCGCGGATCGTCAGCCTCGAAGGCGACCGCGACATGGCGGTGGCAGGCGAATCCACGACGATCACGCTCGCCGACGAGATCGACTGCTCGCGCGGTCAGGTCATCGTCGCCGCGAAAGAGCCGCTGGAGGTCGCCGATCAGTTCGAATCCACAATCGTCTGGATGGACGAGACCGAACTGGTGCCGGGCCGCGCCTATTGGCTGAAGATCGGCACGCAGACGGTTTCGGCGACCGTCCACGAGCCGAAATACGAGGTGAACGTCAACACGCAGGAGCATCTGGCGACGAAAACGCTGGACCTGAACGCGATCGGCGTGGCCAACATCACCACCGACCGCGAGATCCCCTTCGCGCCCTATGGCGAGAACCGCGATCTGGGCGGGTTCATCCTGATCGACAAGATGACCAACCAGACGGCGGCTGCGGGGATGATCAACTTCGCGCTGCGCCGGGCTCAGAACATCCACTGGCAGGCGACCGATATCGGGCGCGAGCATCATGCCAACATGAAGCACCAGAAACCCGCCGTGGTCTGGCTGACGGGTCTCTCGGGCTCGGGCAAATCCACGATCGCCAATATCGTCGAGAAGAAGCTGGCGCGGATGAACCGCCACACCTTCCTGCTCGATGGCGACAACGTGCGCCATGGCCTGAACAAGGATCTGGGCTTCACCGAGGCCGACCGCGTGGAGAACATCCGCCGCGTCGGCGAGGTCGCGAAGCTGATGACCGATGCGGGCCTGATCGTGGTCACGGCCTTCATCTCGCCCTTCCGCTCCGAGCGCGACATGGTCCGCGCGATGATGCAGCCGGGCGAATTCCTCGAAGTCTTCGTGGACACGCCGCTGGAAGTGGCCGAGGCGCGCGACGTGAAAGGGCTTTATGCCAAGGCACGCGCCGGTCAGCTGAAGAACTTCACCGGCATCGACTCGCCCTATGAGGCGCCCGAGAACGCCGAGATGCGGATCGACACCACCGCGATCAGCCCCGAGGAAGCGGCCGATCTGATCATCGAGCGGCTCATTCCGTAAGCGGTTACATCCACCGCCCCAAATCACACGAACGTGCGGCCCTCCCGGGGGCCGCACGTTTTCGTTTTGGCCTTGACCTCGCTCGGGGGCGCGCCCCAACCTGCGCGAGATAACGCCAGCAGAAAGAAGCCCGAATGCCGATCGAAAACGTGCACTTCAGCGAACTCGAATACTCCCGCCGGATCGCGCTCGTGCGTGCGGCGATGGCGCAACGCGAGATCGACATTCTCTTCATCACCAACCCCTCGAACCAGTTCTGGCTGACGGGCTATGACGGCTGGTCCTTCTACACCCATCAGGGGGTGATCCTGCCGATGGAAGGCGCGCCCTACTGGTGGGGGCGCTTCATGGATGCCAATGGCGCGCGCCGCACCGTCTGGATGGAGGAGGAGAACATCCTTCATTACAACGACGCGATGGTGCAATCCGACATCATGCACCCGATGGAAGACCTCGCCTCGCACCTGCGGATCATGGGCTACGGCAAGGCCCGGATCGGTGTCGAGATGGAGACCTATTTCTACACCGCGAAGGCGCATGCGACGCTCTATGAAGGGCTGCCCGAGGCCACACTGCTCGACGCCTCGGTGCTGGTGAACTGGCAGCGCCTGATCAAATCCGACGAGGAGCTGCGCTTCATGCGCCGCGCCGCGCGGATTTCCGAACTGGTGATCGAACGCGCGATGGAACTGGCCGAGCCGGGGCTGCGCAAGCACGATCTAGTGGGCGAGCTCTATCGTACCGCCGTGCAGGGCGAGGAAGACAGCTGGGGCGATTACCCGGCCATCGTGCCGATGCTGCCCTCGGGCCCCGACGCCTCCGCGCCGCACCTGACATGGAACGGCGAGGCGCTGAAGGCGGGCGAGGCGACCTTCGTCGAACAATCGGGCTGCTACCGCCGCTATCACGCGCCGCTCTGCCGCACCGTGTTCCTCGGCAAACCGCCGCAACACATGATCGACGCGTCCGAGGCCCTGACCGAAGGGCTGAACGCAGGGATCGAGGTCGCCCGCGCCGGCAACCGCGCCTGCGACATCGCGCGCGCGCTGAATGTAGAACTCGCCAAGGTCGGCATCGAACGGCCCAACCGCGCGGGCTATGCGGTGGGCTGCTCCTACCCGCCGGATTGGGGCGAGCACACCGTCTCGATCCGCGACACCGACGAGACGATCCTGGAGCCCGGCATGACCTTCCACTTCATGCCCGGCCTCTGGATGGATCATTGGGGGATGGAGACGACGGAAACCATCGTGATCACCGAGGACGGCCCCGCCCTGCCCCTGTGCAATGTCGAGCGCAAACTGTTCATCAAGGACTGAGCCCATGCGGATCGACACCACCCGCGCGATCCTCTCGGACCTGATCGCCTACCCGACGATTTCGACCGACAGCAATCTGCCGATCATCCACTATATCGCGGACCGGCTGGAAACCGTCGGCGCGGCAGTGGAGGTGATGATCGACGAGAGCGGCCACAAGGCGAACCTCTTCGCGACACTGGGCGCGCCGCGCGACGGCGGGCTGGTGCTGTCGGGCCATTCGGACGTGGTGCCGGTCACCGATCAGGACTGGACCGGCGATCCGTTCGACATGACCGAGCGCGACGGCAAGCTCTACGGGCGCGGTGCCTGCGACATGAAAGGGTTCATCGCGGCCTGTCTCGGCTCGCTCGACCTCTTGGCCGAGGCCGCGAAAACCCGCCCGATCCATTTCGCCTTCACCCATGACGAGGAGGTCGGCTGTCTGGGCGCGCAGGAACTGGTGAAGCTGCTCGCGAAACGCCCGGTCAAACCCGCGCTTTGCATCATCGGCGAGCCGACCTCGATGCAGGTCTTCGACGGCAACAAGGGCTGCTGCGAATATACCGTGCGCTTCGAGGGTCTGCCGGGTCACAGCTCCGCCCCCGAGAAGGGCGTGAACGCGGTCGAATACGCGGTGCGCTACATCAACCGCCTGTTCGAGCTGCGCGCCGAACTTGTCAAACGCTGCCCCGAAGGCTCGCGCTTCGACCCGCCGCAGACGACGCTCAACGTGGGCGCGCTGAAAGGCGGCATCTCGCATAACGTGATCGCGCCCCGTGCCGAACTGGCCTGGGAAATGCGCCCGATCAACGCCGCCGACATGGAGTTCGTCAAAGGCGAGATCGCGAGCTACGTCGAAGACACGCTGCTGCCCGAGATGCGTGCCATCGCGCCAGAGGCCGGGATCGCTACCGAGACCATCGGCGAGGTCGTGGGGCTCGAGCCGATGGACGACAATGCCGCGCGCGATCTGGTCTTCGCTCTGACGGGTCAGAACCATGCAGGCTGCGTCGCCTTCAACACCGAGGCCGGGCTGTTCCAGTCGCTCGGGATGGATGCGGTGATCTGCGGGCCCGGCTCGATCGAGCAGGCCCACAAGGCCGACGAATTCGTCTCGCTCGAGCAGATGGATCAGGCGCTGACGATGCTGGGAAGGCTCGCCAGCGCCCGAACCTGACCGCTCTTACGCGGCGGCTTGTCGCACAGGGGTGGCGGCGGTCTCGCGGTAATGCGCCTGGGCTGCGGCAACCCCGCTGCCCAGCTCCACCGGCAGGCCGAGATCGACCATCGCCATCTCGGCCGTGGCCAGCCCCGAGAGCGCCATCACATCGGTCATCAGACCCAGATGCCCGATGCGGAAGACCTTGCCCGCGACATCGCCCAGCCCGCCCCCGAAGGCCACGCCATAGGTGTTGAGCGCCTGCGCCACGATCCGGCTCGCGTCGAACCCGTCCGGCGCACGCACCGCGCTGACGCTGTTGGAGTAGAGATCGGGCGAGACGGCGCAAAGCTCCATCCCCCAGGCCGCCACCGAACGGCGCACGCCTTCCGCGATCCGGGCATGGCGGGCGAAGACATTGCCCAGCCCTTCCTCCAGCAGCATGTCGCAGGACGCTTTCAACCCGTTCAGCATCCCCACCGGCGGCGTGTAGGGATAACCGTTGGCCGCGTAGCCCGTGCGCATGTCGCGAATGTCGAAGAAGCAACGCGGCAGCTTCGCGCCCTCGACCGCCTCCAGCGCCTTTTGCGAGAACCCGGTGATGGCGAGGCCCGGCGGCAGCATGAAGCCTTTCTGGCTGCCGGTGACGGCCACATCGACGCCCCAGTCATCCATCCGGAACTCCATCGACCCGATCGAGCTGACGCCATCCACGAAGAACAGCGCCGGATGCCCCGCCGCATCCATCGCGCGCCGGATGCCCGCGACATCCGAGGTCACGCCGGTTGCGGTCTCGTTATGAGTGGCGAGCACCGCCTTGATCTGGTGGCCCGTATCGGCGCCGAGGATGTCTGCGAAGCGCTCGACCGGGATGCCCTCGCCCCAGGCCACACTGACCACCTCGACCTCCAGCCCGTAGCGCTGGCACATGTCGATCCATTTATGGCTGAACATCCCATTGCGGCAGGCCAGAACCTTGTCGCCGGGCGAGAGCGTATTGGTGATCGCCGTCTCCCAGCCCCCGCTGCCGGTCGCGGGGAAGACGAAGGCCTCGCCCGTGGTCGTCTTGAGCACCTTCTTCACACCGTCCAGCGCCGGGTGGATGATATCGGCGAAACCGGGGCTGCGGTGATCCATCGTCGGAATATCGACGGCTTTGCGCAACGTCTCGGGGATGTTGGTCGGGCCCGGAATGAAAACGGGATTGAGATGGATCATGACGCCTCCTCCATGTGTCGGAAGCGTTTCTACCATGGCGGGGCTGACGCAGAAATTTTTACGGATCGTGGGCGTTTGCGCCGCATCAGCCAAGAATTCGGAGGGAATTCAGGGCTTTGAGTTTTTCATACAGTGAAATTAGATTTTGTTTTATACTGTGTAAGATATTTCTTTTTGCCACTCAGAGGTGCGCCCGATGACCATGCCCCGCCGGAAGGGCCGCCCGAAAGGCTTCAACACGGACCCCGCGCAGGGCACGATCCTCGCGCTGGACCGGGCGCTCGACGTGCTGGACCTGCTGGCGCGGCATGGCGGGCTGTCTCTGAGCGCCATCGCGCGCGAGCTGGACCAGTCTCCGGCGACGATGCACCGGGTTCTGGCCACGTTGCATGCCCGCGATTTCGTGGAGCCCGATGCGCAGGACTGGCATATCGGCCCGGCAGCCTTCCGCATCGGCTCGGCCTTCCTGCGCCGCACCAATGTGTTCGAGCGCGCGCGGCCGCTGATGCAGGATCTGATGCGCTCGACCGGGGAGACGTCAAATCTGGGCGTGGAGCGCGCGGGACAGGTGCTGTTCACCGGGCAGGTGGAGACGCATGATCCGATCCGGGCGTTCTTCCCGCCAGGCACGGTCGCTCCGCTGCACGCGTCGGGCATCGGCAAGGCGCTTCTGAGCACCTATGCCCCGGATCGGCTCGACCAACTCCTCGCAGAGTACGACTTCACGCGGTTCAATGACCGCACGATCGGCGATGCGCCGACGCTGCGTGCCGAACTGGCGCGGGTCACGGCGCGGGGCTACGCGGTGGACGATGAAGAACGTACGCTGGGCATGCGCTGCATCGCCGCGCCGATTTTCGACGCGCATGGCGACGCGGTGGCGGGGATTTCGGTCTCCGGTCCCGTGCAGCGAATTCCCGATAGCCGCCTGCCCGCCCTCGGGCACGCGGTCGCTCAGGCGGCGAAAGCGATCAGCCACCGGATCGGGGCGGCTTAATTCAGCCGCTGACCGGTTTTCGGATCGAAGAGATGCAGGTCCTCGGCATTCACCGAGAGCCGCACCTGCCCCGCCGCCTGCTTCTCCATATGCACGCCCGGCAGCGCCGCCGTCATTGCCTCGCCGCGCCCTTCGAGCGTGCCGTGCAGGAGCGTATTCGCCCCCAGCGGCTCGGACAGGGTAACATTCAGCGTCAGCGGCCCGTTACCGTCGGGATGCAGGTGTTCGGGCCGAATCCCGAGACTGACGGGGCGATCGGGCAGATCGGTCGGGCCGAGCGTGACATGGCCCAGCATCACCTGACCGCCGCGCACCTCGGCATCGAGAATGTTCATCGACGGGCTGCCGATGAATTGCGCGGCGAAGATCGTCACGGGGCGCTCATAGACTTCGAGCGGCGTGCCGATCTGCTCGGCCACGCCGCCATTCATCACGATCATCCGGTCGGCCATGGTCATCGCCTCGACCTGATCGTGGGTCACATAAAGCGCGGTCACGCCCAGCTTGCGCTGCAGCTCGCGGATCTCGACGCGCATCTGCACCCGCAGCTTGGCGTCGAGGTTCGACAGCGGCTCGTCGAACAGGAAGACCGACGGCTCGCGCACGATGGCGCGGCCCATCGCCACCCGCTGCCGCTGCCCGCCGGACAGTTCGCGCGGCTTGCGCTCGAGATAGTCCGACAGCTGCAACAGCTTCGCCGCCTCATCGACGCGGCGCTTGATCTCGGACTTCGCCATGCCCGCGATCTTCAGCCCGTAGCCCATGTTCTGGCGCACCGACATATGCGGGTAGAGCGCGTAGTTCTGGAACACCATCGCGATGTCGCGGTCCATCGGCTCGCGCTCGTTCACGCGGGCTTCGCCGATGCGGATTTCGCCCTCGGAGATGCTCTCCAGCCCCGCGACCATGCGCAGAAGCGTCGATTTCCCGCAGCCCGACGGACCGACGATGACGATGAATTCGCCATCCTGAATGTCGATCGAGACCCCGTGCAGAACCTCGGTCTTGCCAAAGCGTTTCTTGATGTTTTCGAGTTCAACGGTCGCCATTGTCTGCCCTTATTTCTCGCTGTCCACGAGGCCGCGAATGAAGAGTTTCTGCATCGAGATCACCACGATCACCGGCGGGATCATCGCGAGGATCGAGGTCGCCATGATGACCGGCCAATCGGCGATATCGTCGCCCGACGGGAACATCTGCTTGAGCCCCATGACGATGGTGTTCATCTCGGGATTGGTGGTGATCAGGAGCGGCCAGAGATACTGGTTCCAGCCATAGATGAAGAGGATCACGAAGAGCGCCGCGATATTCGTGCGGCTCATCGGCAGCAGGATATCGAAGAAGAAGCGCATCGGACGCGCGCCATCGACGCGAGCGGCCTCGGCCAGCTCGTCCGGCACCGTCAGGAAGAACTGCCGGAACAGGAAGGTCGCCGTGGCCGACGCGATCAATGGCAGGATCAGGCCGGAATAGCTGTTGAGCATCCCGAATCCCGCGACCACCTCGTAGGTCGGCACGATCCGCACCTCGACCGGCAGCATCAGCGTGATGAAGATCATCCAGAAGAAGAAGCGCCGCCCCGGAAAGCGGAAATAGACGATCGCGAAGGCCGACAAGAGCGAGATCGCGATCTTGCCGAGCGCGATCCCCAGCGCCATGACCAGCGAGTTCACCAGCATCGTGGCCACCGGCACGTTCACACCGGAGAACAGCGCATCCGAGTAGTTCTGGATCAGGTGCGAGCCCGGCATCACCGGCATCGGCGCCTGCGCGATCTCTTGCTGCGTGTGCGTCGAGGCCACGAAGGCCAGCCAGATCGGGAAGAAGATCACCAGCACGCCCGCGATCATCAGCACATGGGTCAGCCAAAGACCGGAGCCGCGCTTCTCCACCATGCCCGGGGGCGGTTCGTTGTGCATGTCAGCCATCAGTAATGCACCCGCTTCTCGACGAATTTGAATTGCAGCACCGTCAGGAAGCCCACGACGACCAGTAGCACCACGGATTGCGCGGCGGAGCTTCCGAGATCCTGACCGACGAACCCGTCCGCATAGACCTTGTAGACGAGGATCGTGGTGGCCTGTTGCGGCCCGCCGGAGGTGATCGTGTGGATCACGCCGAAAGTCTCGAAGAAGGCGTAGACGATGTTGACGACCAGCAGGAAGAAGGTCGTGGGCGACAGGAGCGGCAGCACGATCGTGAAGAAGCGCCGCCAGAACCGCGCCCCGTCGATCGCCGCCGCCTCGATCACCGATTTCGGCACCGCTTGCAGCGCCGCGAAATAGAACAGGAAGTTGTAGCTGATCCGCCCCCAAGCCGACGCCACGACAACGAGCCCCATCGCCTCATGCTCGTTGAGCACATGGTTCCAGTCGTAACCCATCTGGTTGAGATAGAAGGCGACCACACCGATCCGCGTGTTGAACATGAACAGCCACAGCACACCGGCCACCGCGGGCGCGACCGCATAGGGCCAGATCAAGAGCGTGCGATAGGTCCCCGCCCCTTTCACCAGCCGATCCGCCAGCACCGCGAGGAACAGCGCCGGGATCATCGAGACCAGTGTCACGAGGGTCGAGAACACCGCCGTCGTCACGAAGGACGCGCGGTAATAGGGGTCGTTGAAGAGATATTCGAAATTGCCGAGGCCCACATATTGCATCGACAGGCCGAACGGATCGGGGATGAACAGCGATTGCCACACCGCCTCGCCCGCCGGGTAGAAGAAGAACACGCCCGAGACGATCAACTGCGGCGCAAGCAGCAGCATCGGCAAGAGCCAGCCCTTGAAGGTTACGCGTTTTTCCATATCGGGATCGGGGCCTTCGAATAGAAATAGCCGCGGGCAGGTCTCGCCTGCCCGCGGCCGGATTTGGGTTAGCGGTTGGCTTGCTCGAAGCGGCGCAGCAGCTGGTTGCCACGCTCCACCGCGTTGTCGAGCGCGTCCTGAGCGGTCTTGTCACCGGCCCAGACAGCTTCCAGTTCCTCGTCGATGATGCCGCGGATCTGGTCGAAGTTGCCCAGACGGATGCCCTTCGAGTTCTCGGTCGGCGCATTCGCGGTCATCTGCTTCACGGCCACATCGGTGCCGGGGTTCGCGTCATAGAAGCCCTGCTCGCGGGTCAGATCAGCCGCAGCCTTGGTGATCGGCAGATAGCCGGTGTCCTGGTGCCACTTCGCCTGCACTTCCGGCGAGGAGAGATAGCTCAGGAACTCGGCGACCCCCTTGTAGTGGTCGTCATCCTTGCCCGACATCACCCAGAGCGAAGCGCCCCCGATGATGGTGTTCTGCGGCGCACCGTCCACGTCACCCCAATAGGGCAGCGGGTGCACTTCGAAGTTGAACTTGGCTTCGGACTTGATGCCCGCGTAGCCGGCCGAGCTCTCGGTGAAGAGCGCGCAGGTGCCGGCGCGGAAGTCGGCGCCACCTTCGTTGCGGCGGCCCTTGTAGATGAACTCGCCCTTCTTGGCCCAGTCACCCAGCGTCTGGATATGCTTGACCTGAACGGGGCCGTTGAATTCCAGCTTCGCGTCGAGACCGGCGAAGCCGTTCTCTTGGCTGGCGAACGGCACGTTGTGATAGGCCGAGAGGTTCTCGAGCTGGATCCAGCTCTGCCACGCGGTGGTCATCGGGCAATCGACGCCCGAGGCCTTCAGCTGGTCGAGCACCTTGCCGACATCTTCCCAGGTGGTCAGCGGCGCATCCTTGGCCACGCCTGCCTCGTCGAGCATGTCGCGGTTGACCCAGAGAACCGGCGTCGAGGAGTTGAAGGGCAGCGACAGCATCTTGCCGTCGGTGGTGGTGTAATAGCCCTTCACCGCGCCGATATAATCGTCGGGATTGAAGTCGACGCCCGCGTCGGCCATCACCTGATAGACCGGCTTGATCGCGCCCTTGGCGGCCATCATCGTCGCCGTGCCGACCTCGAACACCATCAGGATGTCGGGCTGCTCACCGGCGCGGAACGCGGCGATCCCGGCGTTCAGCGTTTCCGAGTAGTTACCCTTGTTGGTCGCCACGACCTCATACTGGTCCTGGCTGGCATTGAAGTCCTTGACCTGCTGATCGACGAGCTCGCCGAGACGGCCGGTGAAGGCGTGCCAGAATTGGATTTCCGTCGCTGCATTGGCCGTGAAGGGCGCAATGAGCGAGGCCGACGCAAGCGCCGCACCGAGTGCAAAATTCTTCATGTCTTCCTCCCATATGTAGCGGGATTCATTGTTGGATGGATCTGAGGCCCCAAGCGAAGCCTCCGCGCTACGCGGCGTAGTGTGCGGATGTAACAGGAACAAAACAAGAGAGTGATTTCGTTTTCGCTTTGACGCTCGGTCGCGTTACCCGATGCGGAGCCGTGCCTCCTCAATCCCTATTTTTCATAGGAATTTCGAAGTTTCTCGAAGATAGGCCGATCCAGCGCTCACGATTTTGTGAAGCGCTTTTTTGCGCGATTCGACGAGAACCGAACAAAAACCGACAGCTCCGCGCAATGCCCGAGCATGTTTCTCCCCGCCCCCGCCGCGCTTTGCCGAATCCCTCCGATTTGTTAGCCTGTTGAAATGGTTCAACTCGGTTCGGATCATCGTCATGTTCGTTGCGTCGTATCAGTTTCCTGCCTTTCCGATCCTTGCCGCGGCAGGGATCGCCCTCGCATCGACGGGTGCAGCATTCGCCCAAAGCTCCGCTGAGAACCCCGCCCTGCGCTGGGATCAGGCCGAATGCCTGCGCGATCATGCGACCGATTACTTCGAACGCCATGACTTCCCGTCGATCCTCTTCGTGGGCTTTTGCGAGGACGGGATTTTCGACCCCTCCGCCGCAGAGATCGCAAAGGGGACGAGCCGCAATTCCGCCATCGACTCCGAAGGCCTGCCGCGGCTGAAATCCGGCGCCGTCATCCCCGCCAATCCCAAGGCGGCGGTGCTGGTGCTGACGCGCGCACAACTCGAATGCCTACATGACGAGTTTGACCGCGTCGCGCGCAAGCAGGTCGCGAAGCTCGACGAGACAACCGAAATTCCGGTGGCCGAGCTTGATTTCTCGGGATGCCCGCAGTGAGCGCGGGGCAGACGCCGCCCCCTGCCGCAGACGCCCCCAATGTGCCCAGAGACGCGCCTGAAACGGATACCGCCCCGCCCGAAGTCGCGTCCCGGGAGCGCATAAGCCTGCTACGGATCATCGAAGCGGGGTCGTGGGCCGCCACGATCATCGCCCTCGGCTTCACCGGCTGGCAAATCTTCCAATGGCGCGAGGACCGGAAGGCTGATCTCTCGCTCGAAATGGTCGCGCGGTTTTCCGACCTCGAATATGCGGGCCGCGCGCGCCGCCAGCTCGCGCAATTCTGGTGGGAGAATTCCGACGATCTGGCGAAGGTGACGGCCGTCGATGGCGGCATCCCCCCGGCGCAGCGGCGGAACTTCCTCGATCTGCTGTTCCAAAGACAACCGGCGCCGCAACGCCAGATGCAATTCGCCGCCGTGTCGGAAATGGCGAATTTCTTCGATCAGGTCGAGTTGTGCATCGCGACCAAGCGTTGCGACGCGCAGATCGCCACGGATTACTTCTGCGGCTACGCCGCCAACTTCGCCGACCTCTACCAAGGCCCGCTCACCCAAGTCCGTGAGACCTTCGGCACGGCGGGTCTCGGGACCGGCCTGCAGAATTTCGTGGAGGCCAGATGCGACGACTGATCCCAGCCCTCGCCGCGCTGAGCGTCCTCGGCATCGCCCCACCGGCCCCCGCCGCCGATATAGACTGGGCACCGCCGATCACGGATGAGTTCGTGTTGCCTTATATCGGCGTGGATATGGCCACCGGGACCAAGCCGGGCGACAGCTTCGATTTCAAGAACGCGTTGCACATTCAAATCAGAGGCGAAATCACGCCCGGCGACGCAGAAACATTCAGAAACCTGATCACCGACAAGGCCAGCGAGATCTTCGATCCGATTTCGGGCGGGGTGAATATGCGCGCTGTCGTCGTCTCTCTCGACAGTGACGGCGGCGATTTCTATGAGGGCCTCAAACTCTCAGACTCGATCCGCGGCTTCGCTACATTCGTCGGAAAGGGCGACCGGTGCCTCTCTGCCTGTGCGATCGCATTTCTGGGCGGCTCAGAACGGATGCTGCGCGGCTACCCGATGTGGAACGCGCGATACGTTCACACCGAGGGCGTCGTCGGATTTCACGCGCCATTCTCGAGCCTCTCGAATACGCTGATGATCCCCGATGGCACGCCGTTTTCGGGCACGCTCGGCAATCAGATCGCCACGCAATTCTACGCGCAGGCTCAGGACGCCATCAACGAACTCACGAAGCGGATGGGGACATGGAATATCGCTCCGGGCTTCGTCTTCGAAATGATCGGCAAGAAATATCAAGGGGGTGTCCGCAAACTGTGTTGGTGTGCTTCGTGATCTTTTGAAATGG
The DNA here is from genome assembly GCF_002563775.1 of Thioclava sp. ES.031. Taxonomy (NCBI): domain Bacteria; kingdom Pseudomonadati; phylum Pseudomonadota; class Alphaproteobacteria; order Rhodobacterales; family Paracoccaceae; genus Thioclava; species Thioclava sp. ES.031. Next base: position 3,240,663 of record NZ_PDJO01000001.1, read on the forward strand.
CTTATATCTCTCCGCTTTGCCCGCGGAGGATGCCCTTGCTACACCACGACTTTCGCCGTTTTCTCAACGCCCTCAACCGCCTGAACCCGGCCCAGATCGAGGATACCCAAACGAAGATCCGAGATCTCCGGAGAAAGACGGAAGCAATCTCGGAGATCGAAGCACGGACAAACCAAGAACACAAGTGTCCGTTCTGCGGTGACGAACGGCGCCAGAAGTGGGGGCGCACCCGCACCAAGATCCAACGCTACCGATGCTCCGGTTGCAAGAAGACCTATTCCGGCCGCACCGGCAGCGCCATCGGCCGCATTCATCGCCCGGACCTGTTCATGGTGGCGCTGCGGGATATGCTGGGCACCTCCGCACCGAAGTCGGTGCGCAAGCTCGCCACGCAGCTCGACGTCAACAAATACACGGTCTGGCGCTGGCGGATGCTCGTATTCTTGATCATCGCGAACAGCAGCGTGGCGGCGAGTTTCTCGGGAATCATCGAGGCGGATGAAACCTACCAGCGGGAGTCGCGCAAGGGTTCTCGCGAATGGGTTCGTCACTTCGCAGATCCAAAGAATGTCGCGGCGCCGCCCCGTCCCAGGTGGGAAGATTACACGACCAAAGGGCTGAAGATGATGCGAGGGCTCTCCAGATGGCAACTCCCGATTCTTACGGTCGCTGACCGAGGTGGGGCGCGCCTTTTCAGGCGCCTTCCCAACCGCAAGGGCGTGACACTCCAGCGCGCAATGAAGCCGCTGGTGCCCGGCGATGCCGTGCTCTGTTCGGATGGCGCGAATGGCTACATGAACCTGGCGGCAGCGGTCGGCTTGGAGCACTTCGTAGTCGGCAGCAAGCCAGGCACGCGCGTGGCTTCAGGCTGCTATCACATCCAGAATGTGAACTCCCTGCACGCCCGCTACAAAAGGTTCATCAAGCCCTTCTGTGGACCGGCCACGAAGAACCTCTGCGGCTACATACGATGGCTGGAGGCCAGGCTTGCAGGGGTGAAGCCCGCTGACATACTCCGGATAGCCTGAGCGACGGCCCAAGTATCAGAAAGGGATCTCATCATCCTCAGCAGGTTGCTCAGGGAGTGCGCCGGCAGGAAGTGGAAGGTTCGTCGTGATGAAGAGATTGAGAATATCGCCTCGATCCATGAACATCACCTGTGATCGTTTTGAAGCGTCGAGCTTTCCGCCCAGCCAGTTCCTGGCCTGCTTCGTGATCTCGCCCCCGGCTACGATGAACGCATGGTCAACCAAGACCCTCCGGTTCAGCTCTGGATCGAATATTTCGTGGCCCAGCATCATACTGACCTGGTTATGAATCTCTGCGACGTTTGCATTTCCAGACTTGCCCACTCCAGCGGAGTCCAGCTTTCCCTTCTTTGCCTGGATGCCAAAGTAAAGCACGTGCAGTGTCGGGAGCGTATATTTCATCCAGACATCCTTGCCGTATTCCAGGGCCTTATCTTTGTGACCCGCCGCAGTAATGCGGTGGAAACCCAACTGTCGGAACAGGGGTAAGAGCACTTCCTCGATCAGTTCATCTTCGGAGCACCGGTCCAGATAGTCGGAAAGATGCTTCCCACGCGCGATCTCCACTGACGACAAGGGACGATGAGGATTTACGAGTTGGGCGATCGTGTTCGTCTTGATGTGCCGCATCTGGGCGATGGCGCCATCATCGTAGAAAACTTCCCAACCTTCTCGCCGCAGCACCGTATTCACGGCAGACAGCGCACTGGCGCGGTCGTCGTCTCCTGTCTGCGCTTCCCCGCTGTCGAGCAGTGTTTGAATGATGCGAATAAACGGGTCGGGAGGAAGTTGTGGCGACTGCTGAGGAAGCGCCATGACCTCTTCAAGCCGATCCGCCACCCAGCGCCAACGTGTGCTGCCGTCATGGACATACTCAAGGTCGCAGTCCTCGAAAAATTCGGTAAGGAAGGAGCTGGAACGGTAAGGGAAATACGGACCCGCCTCCTCGTCCCCGCAGATCATGCGAGCGAGCTCACGAAGACTCCTCTTCTTCCAGTCCATGACAGATTTCTCCTGCATCATTCCGTTTGAGTGAATGTGGGGCTATTTCAACAAGGGCGAAAGAAGATACTCGGTTACCGGAAAGAGTGCTGGAGTCGAGCGGGCGCCAACACGGTTTGCGGACACCCCCAATATCAAAAGGACGACGACAGGCCGCTGGGCGAGCAGTACCTGCTGATCAATTCCTATAACCGGCTCGATCAGACCAAAACGACTGTCCTTGCCGACCGCGCCCCGAACCCGGCCAATGTGGACATTCTGGGTGCCATAAACGTCTGCGAATTCGTGGTATTCGCAAATACCGGCCGCCGGGTGATGACTGGCCCGCCCGTATCTTCAGAGACCATCCCGGAGCGCGGCCTGATCCGCTTGTGGTCACGTTACTCAAGCTTCGGACAGGCGACAGAAGAAGGCCTGAAAACCTCCGGCGGCTCCCGCCCTCGGCTGCTGAGATCCAAGATCGGCCCGCTCACGTCGAACGTCCTTTTGCCCGCGGCGGGCGACGACTCCTATTACCTGCAGGCGAAGCTCGCAGGTCCCGGCCGCGTCGACTGCAACGTGTTCAAGGACGCTGACGGGCGCTGGTATGTCAAAACCTACAATATCGACATCCATGCCAACGATACGTTTCTCACGATGGACGGGACGACAGCCACGCAGCGCGATGTGCTCGACTACAAGGGCCCTTACCCGATCAACGATTTCACCATCCTCGGCCCCGACGGCGTCTGGAACAACTTCCCCGCCATCGAGCCCTCCGAAGAGCTCGCCCCGATCCTCGCCCAATTCCCCGATGTCACCGGCCCCAGCTTCGACTGCACCGGCAAGCTCGATCCGGCGGCGGAGGTGATCTGCCTGATCCGCCCGCTCGGCCAGCTCGACGGCGTGCTGGGCAAGCTCTACCCCCGCGCCGTCGCGAAGGACGCAGACGGCACGAAGCAGAGCCAGCGGCATTGGCTCAAGATCCGCGACCGCGCCTGTCGTCCGGGCGGGATCGACACGAACGATCCGCTGCAATTCCGCAGCCTGATCGACTGCCTCACCTACTTCTACGAGATACGCCTGAGAGAGCTCGAGCAGATCGCCTCGAATTAACCGCCATAGCGGAAATTGCGCACATGCGCGGGCATCTCGACGCCCTCGAGGTTGCGCGGATCGGGGATCGGGTCGCCCATCTCCATACGGACCGGGATCACCCCGGCCCAGATCGGAAGCGCGTAATCCTCCTCGTCGTCACTCGGCCCGCCGGTGCGGATCTTCGCGGCACCCTCGGTGATCTCCATCCCCAGCACGGTCGTCGCTTTCAGATCCTGCGCGTGATCGGGGCGCAGCATCTCGTAGCGCCCCGGATAGAGATGGTTCACGAACGCCCCGAGCTTCTGCAGCTTCTCCGCCGGATCCTCCACCTTGAACGCAGTCCCGTAGAGCATCACCGACCGCGTGTTCAGCGAATGATGCATCCCCGAGCGCGCCAGCACCAACCCGTCGAGGATCGAGACCGTCAGGCAGACCTCGGCCTGCGTCTCGCTGCGCAGAGCACGGCTCGCGGAAGAGCCATGCCAATAGACGTGATTGCCCTCGCGCCATTGCATGGTCGGCGTCACGTAAGGCTTGCCGTCGCGCACATAGCCCACATGGCACATCGGCTGCGCATCGAGGATCGCGTTGATCGTCTCGCGGTCGAAATGGCCGCGCTCATGCAGGCGGCGCAGACGGGAACGGTCGGTCACGGGAAGGGTCTCGGTCATGGGGCTCTCAATCAAAGCGGGTCTCTCTTGTCCCGGCAGCGATACCGCCCTATTGGATAGGAAAACATGTCCAGTTTCGCCAAAATGTACCAGTCCAATCTGAACGCCGCCCTTTTCGGCCTGTCGCTGGATCGCCGCTCCGGCTTGCCGCTGCACGCGCAGCTGACGCAAGCGCTGCGCGAGATGCTGCGCGCCGATCCCGCCGCGGCCGGAGAGCGCCTGCCGCCAAGTCGCGCTCTGGCCGAGGAGCTGTCGGTCTCGCGCATGACGGTGACCACCGCCTATGACCAGCTGATCGCCGAGGGCTATCTGGTCACGCGTCCCGGCGGCGGAACCTATGTGGCCGAGGACCTGCCCCATCTCGCACCGCCCGCGCCGCGGGACGCACCACATTCACAGCCGCACGCGGCACAGACGTGGCTGCCCTTTCAGCCCGGCCTGCCCGATCAGGCGCTGTTCCCGCACCGGCTCTGGGCGCGCCACCTCGAACGGGCATGGCGCAACCCCGATCCCGCGCTTCTCGACCGGCCCGACCCGTTCGGCTGGCACCCTTTGCGGCAGGCGATCCGCGACCACCTCGCGGCATGGCGCGGCCTCGACTGCGCGACCGAACAGGTGGTGATCACCGGTGGTGCGTGGGATGGGTTCGACTTGATCGCGCGGGCGGCGCTGCCCCCCGGCGCGCTGATGGCGACCGAAGATCCCGGCTGGGCGACGATGGGCCATGTGCTGACCGCAAGCGGGATCACCGAGCGCCCGGTACGCATCGACGCCGAGGGGCTCGATCCCGCCGATCTGCCGGCCGAGACCCGCGCGATCACCATCACCCCCTCGCGCCATTTCCCGACCGGGATCGCAATGCCACTGACGCGTAGGCTGGCGCTGCTTGACTGGGCGCGCGAGCACGATGCGCTGATCGTCGAGGATGACTACGACAGCGAGTTTCGCTATCGCGGCCAGCCGCTGCCGGCGCTCGCGGGGCTCGATGGGTTGCAGCGCGTGATCTATATGGGCAGCTTCTCGAAACTGCTCAGCCCGGCGCTGCGGATCGGCTATCTGGTGTTGCCCGAGCGGCTGCTAACCCCGATGCGCGACGCGATTGCGACGACCGGATCGCGGGTCTCGATGGTTCCGCAACCGGCGCTGGCGAGTTTCATGGAGAGCGGCGAATTCGCGACCCATCTGCGGCGGATGCGCCGCCATTACGCCAAGCGCCAGCGTCACCTTCTGAGCGAACTGGCGGGGCTGGAGGACTATCTCCAACTTCAGCCCGACCCGTCGGGAATGCATCTCTGCTCAGGCCTCGGCCCGGCCCTCGCCCCTCTGGGCGACCGTGCGATATCCGAGCGCGCCAAAGAGGCTGGCCTCACGCTGCGCGCGCTCTCCGCCCATGCCCGCCTGCCCGACCCGCCGCAAGGCCTGCTCATGGGCTATGCCGCCTTCGACGAACCGGTGCTGAGCACCGCCGCAAATACGCTGCGCACCCTGCTGAGGACGCTTTAGCAGATACGCGGCAACTGCTCGCCCACCAGCATATCGACGATGCGCTGACCGCCGAACGCCGTCGTCATTCGCACCTGCTTATGCCCCTCGACCGCACAGCCCACGATTACCGCGCCGGCCCCTTCGGGCCGCGCGCGCATCGCGGCCAGCGCCGCCTCCGCCTCGGCCTCGGGCACGAAAACCACCAGCCGCCCCTCATTGGCCAGATACAGTGGATCGAGCCCGAGGATCTCGCACATCCCGACGACCTCAGTGCGCAGCGGCAACGCATCTTCGGCGATCTCGATCCCGCAGCCCGCAGCCTCCGCAATCTCGTTGAGCGCCGAGGCCAGCCCGCCCCGCGTCAGATCGCGCGCGGCTTTCGCGCCCGGCGCCACCGCCAGCACATCCGCCATCAGATGCCCCAGAGCGGCGCAATCACTCTCGATCGCGCTCGACAGCGCCAGATCGCCGCGCGCAGCGAGGATCGTCGCACCGTGATCGCCCAGCACCCCGTTCACGATCGCCACATCGCCGGGCGCGACCAACCCGGCGGCCATCTCGACGCCGCCGGGGATCACGCCGACGCCCGCTGTGGTGACGAACACCCCGTCGCAGGCCCCGCGCCCGACCACTTTGGTATCGCCGGTGACGATCTTCACACCGGCAGCCTCCGCCTCGCGCGCCATCGTCGCGACGATCCGGCGCAGAAGCGCGATCTCGGTGCCTTCCTCGATGATGAAAGCCGCCGAGAGCCAGAGCGGCTTCGCGCCCCCCACCGCCAGATCGTTCACCGTACCGCAAACCGCGATCTTGCCGATATCACCGCCCGGAAACTCGATCGGCGTGACGACATAGCTATCGGTCGTAAAGGCCAGCCGCGCGCCGGGCTCGGCCAGCGCCTCAGCCTGCAGCCGCGCCTGATCCTCCATGCCGGGCGGCGCGAAGACCGAGGTGAACACTTCCTCGATCAGATCCCGCATCGCCTTGCCGCCGCCGCCATGGGCCAGCGTCACCCGCTCGTCGCGCAGAGCCATTCTAAACACCTTCGCCTTGGTTCAAATATCCCGGGGGAGCGCGCAAGCGCGGGGGCAGAGCCCCCTCTTCCCTCAATCACTGTCGCCCTCCGGCGACGGGGGCAGAGCCCCCCTACTCCGCCGGCTCGACAGCGCGCGCGCCGCCATATTGCCAATAGGCCGCACAGGCCCCTTCGGAACTCACCATCAGCGCGCCAAGCGGCATTTCCGGCGTGCAGCCGCGCCCGAATTGCGGGCACTCCACCGGCTTCATCCGCCCCGTCATCACCTGCCCGCAAGCGCAACCCTCGGCCTCTTCGACCTCGCGCCGACCGGCGGCATAGCCGATGCCGAATTTCTCCTCGGCGTCATAGGCCTCGTATTGCGTACGGATGCGCAGGCCGGACTTGTCGATCTCGCCCAAGCCGCGCCATTCAAAAGACGGCCGCGTCTCGTAGACATCGTCGATCGCGGCAAGGCTGACCGGATTGCCATACTCGGGCACGACGCGGGCATATTGGTTCTCGACCTCGGCGCGGCCTTCGGCAATCTGACGCAGCACCATCAGCACCGATTGCAGCAGATCGAGCGGTTCGAACCCGGCCACCGCGATCGGCTTGCCGTAATCCTGCGCGATGAAATCGTAGGGATGGATCCCGATCACCATCGAGACATGGCCGGGCCCGATGAACCCGTCGAGGCACATATGCGGATCGTCGAGCAGCGCCTTGATCGGCTCGGGCACGGTGATGTGGTTACAGAACACGCTGAAATTGCCCAGCCCCTCGCGCGCGGCCTGCTGGATCGCGAGCGCCGTGGAGGGGGTCGTGGTCTCGAAGCCCAAGCCAAAGAACACCACCTCGCGTTCCGGGTTGCGGCGCGCCAGTTCCAGCGCGTCGAGCGGCGAATAGACCATGCGAATATCCGCGCCATCGGCCTTCGCCTGCAGAAGCGATTTCTTCGTGCCCGGCACACGCATCGCATCGCCGAAAGTGGTGAAGATCACGCCCTCTCGCTCGGCGATCTCGATGCATTCATCGACCCGCGCACGCGGCAGCACGCAGACCGGGCAGCCGGGGCCGTGGATGAACTCGATGCCTTCATGGACCAGCTTGTCGAGCCCGTAGCGGAAGATCGAATGGGTATGCCCGCCGCAGACCTCCATGATGTGGACGGGCTTGTCCTTCATCGCGCCGATCTGATCGGCCACCTTGGCGATCTCGGCCAGCAGCACCTTGGCGGCTTTCGGATCGCGGAATTCGGATGCGAATTTCATCTGTCTCACTCCCCTGCCAGCGCGGCGTCGCCCGCGGCCATCTGTTCCAGCGCCTCTTGCGCCTCGCCAAGATCGCGCAGCGCGATCAGCGTCTTTTCGGCCTCGTCCTCGTCGATCAGGCTCATCGCGAAGCCGACATGGATCAGCGCCCATTGCCCCACGAGCCCCTCCAGCGCGCCCTCGGCCACGCAGGCCACGTTCACCTCGCGGCGCACGCCCGACACCTCGGCCATCGCCATCTGGCGCGTCTCATCGGTGATCGCCACGATCTGGCCCGGAATACCCAAACACATCAGTCACTCTCCTCCTCAGTGGCCACCGACGGGTCGGCGATGCCGTAACGATCCAGTTTCGCCCGCAGGCCCACGCGCGACAGGCCCAGCTCGGCCGCCGCCCGGCTCTTGTTCCAGCGGTTGCGAGTGAGCGTCTCGCGCAAGATGCGCATTTCCATCAGCTCGATCCGGTCCTTGAGCGTGCCCTCGGCGGTCATCACGTCCTCGGCGGCGCGGTCGGCGCCCTCATCCGACGGATCGGCCTGCAGGATGTGACGCGAGATCAGCTCGGCGCCGAGCACATTGTCCTGCGCAAAGATCAGCATCCGCGTGACCTCGTTGGTCAGTTCGCGCAGATTGCCGGGCCAGTCGTAATTCTCCAGAAATTCCAGCGCCGCCGCCTCGAAACCCATCACCGGCTTGCCATGGCTCGTCGCGACCTCGGACAGGATCGCCTGCGCCAGCATCGCAACGTCGCCGCGCCGCGCGCGCAGCGGCGGGATCGCGATCTCGCCAAGGCTCAGCGCGTAGTAAAGATCGGTGCGGAACCGCCCCTCGGCGACGCCTGCACGCAGGTCGCCCGACGCGCCCGCGATCAGCCGCAGGTTGGTCGAGACCGCCTCCTGCCCGCCCACCGGCGTCACGGTCCCGTCGCGCAGCATCCGATGCAGCGCGAGTTGCAACGCCGGGCTCGCGCCCTCGATCCCCGCCAGATAGAGCGTGCCGCGATCGGCCTTCTGCGCGAGCCCGATCTTGGCCACGCCGCCGGGCAGCACGCCGCGCTTGGCGCCGAACAGCTCGACCATCGCGAGATCTTCCGGCATCCCGGAAATGTTCAATTCGTAGAACGGCTTCTCCGAACGCAGCGAGCCGTAATGCATCGCCCGCGCCATCTGCGTCTTGCCCGTACCCGGCTCGCCCGTCATCAGCACCGGCACGTCGAAGCTGGCATATTGCCGCGCGAGCGTGACCGCCGCGTTCATCGCGGAATTGGGCGAGCGCAGGATCGTCTCGAACCCCATGCCCTCGCGCAAGGACCGCCGCCGCTTCTCGACCCGCGTCTCGGTGGTCGAGTTGAGAAAGCGCATCTCCAGCGTCAGCCGTTCGTTCTCGCGCGACAGCTGGAACATCCGCGCGGCATTGCGCGCCACCGCCAGAAGCTGCTCGGGATGCCAGGGTTTGGCGATAAACTGGTGAATGCCCGCATCGTTGATCGCGGCCACCATCGAGGCGCTGTCGGTATAGCCGGTGATGACGATACGCACGGTTTCCGGCCAACGCTCGCGCACCTCGGTGAGGAAATCGACCCCCGAGCGGCCGGGCATGCGCTGATCGCAAAAGATCACCTGCACCCATTCCTCTTCGAGCACCGCCATCGCCTCTTCAGCCCTCGGCGCGGTGAGGATCTCGAACTCGTCCTCGAGCGCCATTTTCATGGCCTGAAGCGAATGGGGCTCGTCATCGACGAGGAGGATGGCCGGGGTCGAGCCAGTCATGACGCGGCCTTCCGGTCGAGCCCGCGCTTGAGCCAATCGAGCCAGGCCTGCATCCCCTCGCCCGTGCGGGCGGAGACGCGCAGCACCTCGATCTCCGGATTCACGCGCTTGATATTGGCCTCGTAGAGATCGAGATCGACATCGCAATAGGGGGCCAGATCGGTCTTGTTGAGGATCGCGAGACCGGCGGCGGCGAACATGTCCGGGTATTTCAGCGGCTTGTCCTCGCCCTCGGTGACCGACAGGATCGCGACCTTCGCATCCTCGCCCAGATCGAAGGCGGCGGGGCAGACGAGGTTGCCGACATTCTCGATGAACAGAAGCGACCCTTCGGGCAGCGCGAGCCGGTCGAGCGCGGTCTCGACCATGCGCCCGTCGAGGTGACAGCCCTTGCCGGTGTTCACCTGAATGGCCTTCGCGCCTGTCGCGCGGATGCGGTCCGCGTCGTTCGTCGTCTGCTGGTCGCCCTCGATCACCGCGAGCGGCGTATCTCCCAGCATCTCGATCGTGCGGCACAGGAGCGTGGTTTTGCCCGAGCCGGGAGAGGAGACGAGATTGGTCGCGAAGATAGCCTTCTGCGCCAGTCGCGCCCGGTTCTTCCCGGCGAAATCATTGTTTTTCGACAGGATATCGGTCTCGATCTCGATCAGACGTTCCTGGCTCATGCCCGGCACTTCGGTGCCTGCCGCCCCAAGGCCGATATGGATATCGCCGTGGTCGTGGTGGTGATGGTGGGGGGCGTGATCGTGAGAATGATGGCTCTGCGTGGGTGCCGGGGCCGCCGGGGCTCCTTGCGCGAGTACCGCCAGAGGCGTCGCTTTCGGCACAGCCTGACCGCTCTTTTCCAGATGGGCGCGGAACTGATCTTCCACGCTATGTCCGCTGCATCCGCACACCGTGCACATCAGAGCACCTCCATATCCTTGATCCGCATCTCCTCGCCGCCCTGCGCCAGCAATTTGCCGCCGCCGCAGTTCGGGCAAGGGTCCAGTCGATGTTCGATTTCCACAGTCTCCGCGCAATCATAGCAGAGCGCTTTGCCGGGAATGTCGATAATCTGCAATTCCGCGCCTTCCGCGGGCGAGCCGCGCATCACCACGTCGAAGGCGAATTCCAGCGCGTGTTTCTCGACGCCCGCGAAGCGTCCGATTTCGAGCCGCAGCGTGGTCACGCGCGAAAAGCTGTTGGCCTTGGCCGCATCCTCGATCACGCCGCGGATGCCTTCGGCGATCGACATCTCATGCATCGGCGACCTCCCGCATCAGAACTGGCACGCAGGGATCGAGTATGTCCACCACCAAGCTCGCCAAAGACGCTTTCTCTGCAGGCAGGGTCTCCAAGCTGAGCTGCAACATCCCGCCGGGCACGGTCAGATGATCGGTCGGCGTGATCCGCGTGAGCGCGCTCACACGACCGGCGCTCAGTCTGACCTGCAAGGTATAAGCGCCACGCGCCGCCGCGACCGAGGCCACGCCCGGCGCGATCCGGCTTGCGGGTGGCCGATCGAAGCACAGCCGATCCAGATCGACAACGCGCCCCAGCGACCGCCAGAGCGGCCCGCGGCCGTAGCGCGCTTCGGCCTGACGCATCAGATCGGCGTCGCGCACCCGTCCGGCGGCGGAATTTTCCTGCGGCACCAGCGACAAAGGCTGCGACAGGTCGGGCAGATCGGCCACCGCTTCGCCCGGCGCGAAGCGCTCCGCGATCGCGGCCAGAAGCGGGCTAATCCCCGCGCCGGAACTCAGCCAGTCCGCGAGCTGTAAGGGCCGCGCACCGCCCCAGATCCAGCGCTGCAACGCCGCGCCGCCCTTCGACCACTCCGCAGGCAGCGGCATCGGGTCGTGACCGATCAGCGCAGGCCAGCGCAGGCATAGCTTGGATAGATGGTCGCGCAAAATCTCGCGCCGCGGGTCGCATCCGGCGGTCTCCAGCCCCGTCGCGAGCCGCACCGCGAGGCCCTGCGCCATGCCGCACAGGTTGAACAGGCGAGGCATCAGTTCCGCGACCTCTTCGGGCGTCTTGCCCAGCATCATCGCCTCGACCGGGCTCGGCGCGGGCAGCGCAAGCACCGCCTTCAGCCGAGCGCCGTCACGCGCAATGGTTATGCCGAGCGTCTGGTTCATTCCGCGTCATCCGCCGCGTCGCACGGCGCATCCTCGGCCAGACCGGCCGAGATCAGCTTGCGCCGGGTCGGCTGCGCCATCTCCTCGACGCGCGCATCTTCCGCCGCCTGCGCAGCCTCCGCCTCCTCGACCGCGGCAAGCTCGGCCTCGCGACCGGCGCGGATTTCGGATTTGCGATCCGTCTCGGCGCGGTTCTCGTCCTTGAACAGCTCCATCATGATCGCGCGGGCGACATCGGTCGCTTGCATCTGCGTCTGGAAATCGCCCATCGGCGAGAAGAGCGAGCACGCCTTGTAGCCGCCGCCCATCTCGCGGACGTTATGGATGAACTCATAGGTGCCGGACGGGAAATCGATGTTTTCCTTGGCGCCGGGGACCAGCGCCGACCAATCCTCGCCCTCGCGCGGCAACATGATCAGGTTCATGAACCACGGGCTGACAAGGACACCGAGCCCGCGCCCCTCATGGGAGACGAACCCCACCGGCTCGACCGAGAGCGCCTTGTTCACCAAGGGCACGTCGCGCATTTTCGAATGCCAGACCTCGCGGAAATCGGCGGTGAGCTTGGCCACCTGTTCCTCGATCCGGCGCGCCTCCAGCATCGCGGGCGCGCCCGGATCGGTCTGCACCATGAACTGCTCTTTCGGCGCATCGCAATTGGGGCAATGCCAGTCCTCGGGCAGCATTGAGAACGGCGTGCCGGGCAGGACCTGACGGAAATCGTCGCCCTCCGCCGGATCGTAAGGCGTCCAGCAGATCTTGCATTCCATGATCGCCTGATCGGAAATCCGATCATTGGCGCCCATGTAGCTTCCCTCGAACCCCGCAACGCTCATCGGATCGCCTCCAGCACTTCGACGATCCGCTCGGCGGAGTCGGCGAGGTCCTCTTTCGCGGCGATCGCCACTTCGGGCATCGTGGTCACTTCGAACGTGTCGAGGATCAGCGTGTCCATCGAGTTGAAGAACTGCACCCGCCAGACATGGGGTAGCCCGGTCGCGGTGACGCGGCAATTGCCGTAGCCACGCGACAGGATCGTCACCGCGCCTTCGCCCGTCGCCGCGTCGAGCCAGGCGAGGTCTTCCTCGGTATGGGGCAGCAGGGTCAGGTTCACCACATGCGGCTCGCCGCCCATGAAGCTGCCCGATTTATCCTCCAGTTCGGCCATCAGCGCCGGCGCGTTCACGACGCCCGGACCGCGCGGATGGGTCTTGCCTTCGGCCTTGCGGAACGGCTCGAAGGCGCGGCTCAGCGCCGCCGAAGGGACCGGACCGACCTCGATCTTGTCGACGCCCGAACCGGCGATCATCCAGACGCCCGCGAAGACCGACTCCTGCACCGCCAGCGCCGGGATGCCGCGGATCTTCATCGCGACCTCGCCCTGCCCCATCGTCTCGGCGATGAGCGCGCGGTTCTCGGCGTCGAGATGGCTCAGATCGAAGCTCGCCATGCCGCCTTGCGCCGCCGCCGCGCAGGCCTTCGCCACATCGGCGAGCGTCTTGAGCGCGGGCGTGACGCTGGAAGGGTCGTCGATGTCGGGCATATGCGCCGAATAGGTGCGCATACCGGAGGGAAGCTTCATATATTCGAGCTGTGCATCCTCGTCTTCGGGTTGCGAGCCGGGACCGAAGCCCATGGGCGGAAGGTGGAAATTGGAAACCATCGTCTCAGCCTTTCGCGGTCAGGATATGGGAGGTGCGGGCGACGTAATCGTCCCAGTCGCGGATCTTCTCGATCGCGCCGAGAAACTCACCCTCGCGGTAGAACAGGAAACCGGGGGCTTTCAGCGCGCGGGTCTGCTGGCGCAGCTCGGTCTCGATCGCATCGCCCACCACGGCGCAGTCGAAGGCGTGCTGAAAGGCCATGCGGATTTCCGGCAGCACAACGGCGGCGTCGGGGGTCTCGAGGTTGCGCTTGGCGTCGCCCGGAATGAACAGGCAATGCGCCCCGGGACGCGCGGTGAACTCGGCCACATCGGACATGTTCGCCAGAAGCGGATAGCCCATCTCGTCGATCAGGCGGGTCACCAGCGGGTGCATCGCGCCCGAGGGCGCAGCCGTATCGGGCATTGCGAAATCGTGCATGTGTCTCTCCTCAGGCAGTCGTTTTGCCGGCATCGCGCGCGGCTTGCAGATGGGCCGGCAGTTGCGGCTCGCGGGCGTCGAGATCGGCGAAAGCATCGCCCAGATCGCCGCCCTGCATCAGAGCCCGCAGCCCGCCAAGCGCGGCCGCGATCTTGGTCGCCTCGTCCTCGGTGATCACCTCGCGAGAAGCCCCGAGAAAGGCCAGAAGCCAGTCGCCGGGCTTGGCGTCGGGCGTCAGCGACAGGTCGATGATGCCGGGCTGTCCCTCTTCGAGAACCTCGCCGCGGATGCCATCGACCGCCACCAGTTGAACCGGGATTCCGACGCACATCAGGCGCGGACCTTCTCGGCGCCGGGGAAGAAGCGGTGATCGCCCATCCGGCAGGCCTCGCCCTCGGTCGGGCGGCCCCCTTCGTAAGCCCCGCGGCGGATCGAGGCATCGGCGAGGTCATCGGCCTGCGTCACGCCTGCCGCGATCGAGATACCCCAGCGCGCCAGTTCGGCCTCGCATTCGCGGATCGCGGGCTCGATCTGGGCGGCGACCGCGGGGCGCAAACCTCCACCGTAATCCTCCAGCTCGACCGGCTGGCAGCCGATCAGCGTCAGCTTCGCCGGGCAGCGGTTCATCAGCTGCGCGGTGGCGATCACGTCCTGAAAACCGGTCTGGTGCAGGCTCATTTTCTTGGCGCCCATGAAGGCGGGGACGTCGTCGTCGCGCAGCACCCGCATCTCGCCCGGCTCCAGCCCGAAATCGATCGCATCGAAGACGATCAGCGCATCGGCCTCTTCGAGAAACGGCAGCAGATAGAGCCCCTGCGTGCCGCCATCCAGGAGCTTGACGTTGTCCGGCACGGCGCGGGTCTCGGCCATCACCTCGACGCAGCGCACACCGAAGCCCTCATCCGCCCAAAGAACGTTCCCGATACCCAGAACGAGCACCCGGTCCGGTGCAAAATCCGACATGATTTCCTCCCTCTCCCCGAGGCGGCAAGCGCGTTGCCATCCTCGCCTCGAACCGACAATAGGCTTTGCAGAGGGGCGGATTTCACGGAAATCGCACGAAACTGCGACAATCTGTCTAGTATTTGTTTTTACGAAATTTTCTTGGAAAATGCGTCGCTATCAAAGCCGCCAATGTGGAAACTATATTTCCACTTAAGCAGACCTTTCGCAATAAAGCCTTCCACCGGCAGCGCAACGCTGGAAACAGCTCGAATCCGCACCCAAATGCAGAACGGGCGCGGATTGACCCGCGCCCGTTCGCCCTACCACCGCACGAACCGTTACTCGATACGATCGTCCTTAAACGTCCGGTGGCCGGAGATCATTGTGGAGACCATCGACTGACGGCTCATGATGTCCTCGCGGATCGCCGCGTAGATGTGCACGATCATGAAGATCACGATGGCCCACATTCCCAGATGGTGCAGCGTGTGCAGCCTCTGGGAATTCTGCACGAGACCCAGCACCCAGCCCATGGCCGTATCGGGCAAAGAGCCCTGCCCCGCGCCTTCCGCATAGAGCGCCCAGCCGGTGATCAGCATGAAGGTGATCCCGAGCGTCATGAAAAAGAACATCGCAAGCTGTGCCAGCGGGTTGTGGCCCACGTATTTCTTCGGCGTCTTCTCGAGGAAAGCATACCAGCGCAGCTCGTGCCCCAGTTCTTTCCACCAGCGCTTGCGCCAGACCGGCACGTAGAACAGCTGGCGGGCGTGGTGATTGCCCACGAAGGCCCAGTAGATGCGCCCGAAGAAGATCACCGTCAGGACCTGCGCCGCCGCGAAATGGCCGAAGCGGATATAGCCCATGACGAATTGCTCGGTCGCCTCGCCGATCTGCATCGACGGCAGGGGCGCGCCGATGAAATAGCCAGTGACGATCAGCACCGTGATCATCAGCGCGTTGAGCCAGTGCCAGAGGCGCACGGGCGCCTCGTAGACATAGACGGAGGTCCGGCGGCGGATCGAGTCGAGATCTTCCTCGGTCGCGTCGCCGGTCAGGCGGGAGGCCTCGAAGGCCCCTGTCGCCTTGGGGTTTGGCGTGTGGATCGTGTCCTCCATCGCCCTTACTCCTTGCGGACGCGCTTGACGGCGCGGGCGATCTCGACGGCCACATAGGCCAGGGCGATCGCGCCGGCCGCCATTGCGACATGGGCGATGGTGTGCCCTTCCGCGCCGGGGGCCACCGCGTGACCCGGATGGGCCAGCGCGGGACCTGCGATCATGCTGAAAGCGAGTGCGAGTTTCTTCATGATTTCCTCCTCCCTCAGCGCACCTTGACGGTGGTGAGCTCTTCGCCGTCGGGCGACATCACATGGGTCGAACAGGCAAGGCACGGATCGAAGCTGTGCAGGGTGCGCAGGATCTCGACCGGCTCTTCGGGACGCTCCACCTTGGTGTTCATCAGCGAGGCCTCGAAGGCACCGATATTGCCCTGCGTGTCACGGGGCGAACCGTTCCAGGTGGTGGGCACGACGCATTGGTAATTCTCGATGCGCCCGTCCTTGATCTTGACCCAATGCCCCAGTGCGCCGCGCGGAGCCTCGGTCATGCCGACGCCCTTGGCCTCTTTCGGCCAGCTCGACGGATCCCATTTCTCGACATTGGCGGTGCTTTCGTCGCCATTCTTGATGTTGGTCATCATCTTGTCGAAGAAATGCCGCTGCAGACGCGAGCAATACTCGGATTCCAGCGCCCGCGCCGCGGTCCGGCCCAGCGTCGAGAAGACCGCATTGAACGGCAGGTCCATCTTGCGCAGCAGACCGTCGACCTGGTTCTTGATGTCCTCGTGACCCTTGGCGTAGCCCACGACGTAACGCGCGAGCGGTCCGACCTCCATCGCGTGCCCCTTCCAGCGCGGGGCCTTGATCCAGCTGTATTTCGCAGCCTCGTCAAGCTCGATGATATTGGTCCGCGTGCCCTTGGCGTTCGGCCCGAGCTCGTATTGCGGCTCGGTCACGCCATCCCACGGGTGCAGGCCCTTGCCGGGTTCGCCATAGGTGTACCAGGAGTGATCGACGAATTCCTGAACCTGCTCGGGGTCGCGCGGATCGACGTCATGCACCTCGTTGAGATTGCCGTTGATGATCGCGCCACGCGGCAGGTGAAGCTGCTCGGGCGAGAAGTCGTTCGGGTTCTCCGGGATGTCGCCATAGGCGAGGCAGGCCTGCGACGACAGACCACCGCCATAGAGCCAGTTCTTGTAGAAGCCGCCGATCGCGATCACGTCGGGGATATAGACGTTCTCGTTGAACTCCTGACACTTGTCGATGATCGACGAGACGAGGTTCAGCCGCTCCATATTGATCGCACCGACCGAGCCGACGCCGTCGATATTGATCGGGCACGGCACGCCGCCCACCAGCCAGTTCGGGTGCGGGTTCTTGCCCCCGAAGATGGTGTGAACCTTCACGATCTCCTTCTGAAGATCGAGCGCCTCCAGATAGTGCGTCGTCGCCATCAGGTCCGCTTCCGGCGGCAGCAGATAGGCCGGGTTGTCCCAATAGCCGTTTTTGAACAGCCCGAGCTGCCCGCTTTCGACGAATTTCTTGAGACGGTTCTGCACGTCCCGGAAATAGCCTGGGGAGGAGAGCGGGTGGCTCGGGCTGACCTTCTGCTGCAGCTCCGAAGTCGCCTTCGGGTCCGCGCGCAGAGCGTTGACCGGGTTGACCCAGTCGAGTGCATGCAGGTGATAGAAATGCACGATGTGGTCATGGATCTGCAGCGCGAGCTGCATCATGTTCCGGATCGAGTTCGCATTATCAGGGATCTGAATCCCCAGCGCGTCTTCCACCGCACGGACCGAGGTCAGCGCGTGGGTGCCGGTGCAGACGCCGCAGATCCGCTCGGTGAAGGCCCAGGCGTCGCGCGGATCGCGACCCTTCAGGATCACCTCGAGCCCGCGCCACATCGTGCCGGTCGAGACCGCGTTGGTGATCATGTTGTTTTCGTCCACATTCACTTCGCAGCGCATGTGACCTTCGATCCGGGTCACCGGGTCGACGACGACCCGCTTGCCCGAATTGTCCATCGTGTAGCCGTTCGGCGTGTTGAGAACCGACATGGATTACGCCTCCTCGTTCTTCTTCTGGGCGCGTTTGAGCGCGGAGACGGCAGCGTGAACTGCCACCGCACCGCCGACGACGGCCGCCGTGGTGCCGCCGACCACATCGGCATTCGCTTCGATCCCGAATTGCTTGATGTTGGTGAGCCGGTCGTAGAAGGAGCCCTGGTCCCAGAACCCGTCCTCGGAACAGCCGATACAGCCGTGACCCGACTGGATCGGGAAGCTGACCCCGTCATTCCAGCGCACGGTCGAGCACGCGTTGTAAGTGGTCGGCCCTTTGCAGCCCATCTTGTAGAGGCAATAGCCCTTGCGCGCGTTCTCGTCGTCCCACGTCTCGACGAACTGACCGGCGTCGAAATGCGGACGGCGGTAGCACTTGTCGTGGATGCGCTGCGAATAGAACATCTGCGGCCGGCCCTGCCGGTCCAGCTCGGGCATCCGGTCGAAGGTCAGCATGTAGGTGATCACGCCGGTCATCACCTCGGCGATGGGCGGGCAGCCCGGCACCTTGATGATCGGCTTGTCGGTGATGACCTTGTGCACCGGGGTGGCGCGCGTCGGGTTCGGGGCGGCAGCTTGCACGCAGCCATAGGAAGCGCAGGCGCCCCAGGAGATAATGGCTTTCGCGTGCTCGGCAGCGTGGCGGAGTTGGTCCACGAAGGGCTTGCCGCCCACGATGCAGTACATCCCGTCTTCGTTGAGCGGCGGATTGCCCTCCACGGCGAGGATGTAATTCCCTTTATACTTGTCGATCGTATCCTGCAGCGCGGCTTCCGCCTGCGCGCCCGCCGCCGCCATCAGCGTGTCGTCATAGTCGAGCGAGATCATCGAGAGCACGACATCCTTGGCCAGCGGGTGTGCCGAGCGGATGAAGCTTTCCGAACAACAGGTACATTCGAGCCCGTGCACCCAGATCACCGGGGTACGCGGCTTGGTTTCCATCGCATGGGCGATCTTAGGCACATAGGCCGGGCCGAGACCCAGCGCCGCCGCCGTCAGCGAGCAATATTTCATGAAGCTGCGGCGGGTAATCCCCTGCCGACGCATCACGTCGTAAAAGGTTTCGATCGCAGGCAAAGTGTCCCTCCCTCTGTGATCCCGATGACCGGATTCTCCCTCCTCCCGAGGGGAATACGCATGTGTGATCTCAGGATTGGCAGGTCGGATCCGCGAACAGAACGAAATAATGACAGGATGTCGCAGGCGCGAATTCCTGTTTGTTTCCGATATGTTGCCCGTCAAAACCCCGGTGCGGCGCGGGACCGCACTGGTACGTCAGTGACCAGCTTTCCGGGATTCCGGTCAGTCTCTTTCCGACTGCGCCGCAGCAATCACCGCCTGCCCCAGCGCCAGCGATCCGTCATTCGCCGGCAGCGTGCGATGGCTCAGCACCGGCAGATCGCCCAGTGCCGCGCAGGTCAGCCGATGCAACAGCGCGTTCTGATACACGCCACCCGTTAGCGCCACGGCTTTCGCGTCTCCGCTTTCGATCAGCGACCGCGCCCGGCGGGCAAAGCCCTGCGCCAGCGCCGCATGGAACCGTAGCGCGATGGTCTCGGGCGCGACCCCGGCAGCAAGATCGGCGGCGAGCGCCTGAAAAAGCGGTCCGGTCTCGAGCACGTCGCCCGCATCCGAGAACGCATAGGCCCCGGCCTCCGCTGGGGCGCCGTGAGCCAACGCGTGCGCGGCCAGCGCCTCAAGCCGCATCGCGGCCTCGCCCTCATAACTCTGCCGCATCGGGCAAATCCCGAGGCAGGCCGCCACCGCATCGAAGAGCCGCCCCGCCGACGAGGACAGCGGCGCGTTGATCCCCTTCGCCGCCGCCTGACGCGCCAGATCGCGCGGGGCCTCGGGGAACAGACTGTCGGCCAGCCCCTCCAGCCCCGCCGCATCGAGCCGCACCAGCGCGTTGCGCCACGGCTCTGCCTGCGCCCGGTCGCCACCGATCAGCGGCGCGGGCTCAAGCCAGCCGCATCGCGCGAACCCATGATAATCGCCCAGCAGCAGCTCGCCGCCCCAGACCGTGCCATCGGGGCCCAAGCCAAGCCCATCGAGCACGATCCCCGCGACCTTGCCGCCCTCCAACGGCCAGCCATTCTCGGCCATGCAGGCGGCGAGATGCGCATGGTGATGCTGCACCTCGACCAGCCGCAACCCGTCGCGCGCGGCCCGTTCAGCCCCGTGGCGCGAGGCGCGGAAATCGGGGTGCAGATCGACCGCCACGACCTCGGGGCGATGATCGAACAGCGCCGCATAATCCGCATCGGCCTGCTCGAACGCCTCCCATGTCAGCGCCTCGTCCAGCTCGCCCAGGTGATGGCCCAGCAGCGCCTGCCCATTCTTGATCAGGCAGATCGCGGCCTTCATCTGCCCGCCATAGCCAACGACCTGCGGCACGCCTTCGAACCCTTCGGGCAGCGGCAAGGTGCCCGGCACCTGCCCCCGCGCGCGGCGCAGCACCATCGGCGGATCGGCCCGCACGACGCTGTCATCGAGCCGCCGCGCAATGTCGCGGTCATGCATCAGGAAGGCATCGACGAAGCCAGCCAGCTTCTCGCGCGCCTCACCGTTGCCGATCACCTGCGGCTCGCCCGAGAGATTGCCCGAAGTCATCACCAAGGGCCGCCCCTCTTCCCCCCGCGCCCATTCGCGCAACAGAAGATGATGGAGCGGCGTATAGGGCAGCATCCAGCCGAGGCTGTCCTGCCCGGGCGCCACCGCCTCCGGCAACACCTCCCCCGCCTTTTGCAGCAACACGATCGGCGCCGCGGGATCGCACAGCAATTCCGCCTCGGCTTCCGAGACCTTGGCGTAGCGCCGGATCGTCTCGATCTCACCCATCAGCGCGAAGGGCTTGGCGGGCCTGCGCTTGCGCGCCCGCAACAGCGCGACCGCCTCGGCACTGGTCGCATCGCAGGCGAGATAAAACCCGCCCAAGCCCTTCACCCCGACGATGCCCCCGCCCTGCAAAACCGCTCCGACCTCTTCGGCAGGACGCTCTTCCCCGCCCATCTCCAGCCACACCCGCGGCCCGCAGTCTGGGCAGGCGATCGGCTGCGCGTGAAAACGTCGATCCGCCGGGTTCTCATATTCCGCGCGACAGGCCGAGCACATCTCAAACGGTGCCATCGTCGTTTGCGCCCGGTCATAGGGCAGCGCGTGCAGGATCGTGAAACGCGGCCCGCA
This sequence comes from Thioclava sp. ES.031, assembly GCF_002563775.1. Taxonomy (NCBI): domain Bacteria; kingdom Pseudomonadati; phylum Pseudomonadota; class Alphaproteobacteria; order Rhodobacterales; family Paracoccaceae; genus Thioclava; species Thioclava sp. ES.031. The sequence goes on from NZ_PDJO01000001.1 coordinate 3,261,441, forward strand.
ATGGGTGCAGTTCGTGAAAGCGTAGTGCCGCCTGCGCCCGTCGCCCCGGATTTCAGCCAGACAGTCCGGGCAGGTCGCCGCATCCGGCGTCACCCGCGTCTCGGCCCCCGCCCCCTGCGAGGCAACGATATCAAAACTCTCAGGCGCGGTGTCGAACACAAACTCCGAAACCTCCACCGCATCGACCCGCGCAAGCGGCGGTGCCTCATCCGAGATCGCCTCGGCCAAACCGTCCAGCGCCCCCGCCACCCGGATCAGCACCCCCTCGGGATCGTTGAGCACATGGCCCGAAAGCCCGCGCTCCTGCGCAAGCCGCCAGATGAAGGGGCGGAAGCCCACCCCCTGCACCTGCCCGCGCACCCTGATCTCGAAACCCTTCATCTTCCTCTTGGCTCAAATATCCCGGGGGTTTGGGGGCGGAGCCCCCATTTTCATCTAAAGTTTGCCGCCTTCCGGCGACGGCAGGGACAGAGCCCCAACTCACTCAATGCACCGTGCAGACCATGCAGGGATCGAAACTGCGCACGATATGCTGCACCGAGACCGGCGTGGTCTCGCCCGCCCCGACCGGCGCGCCGACCAGCGCGGCCTCCAGCGGTCCCGGCACGCCCTCCGCGTCGCGCGGGCTGAAATTCCACGTCGTCGGCGCGATGATCTGATAGGAGGCGATGCGCCCGTCCTCGATACGCAGCCAATGGCCCAGCGCGCCGCGCGCCGCCTCGACCAACCCCGCGCCCTGCCCTGCCTCTGGCAAATCGCCCTGCTCCATGAACGCAGCCCCCGGATCGATCCCTTTCGCAAGCCCCTCCATGAAGGCTTGCGTCCGCGCCAGCTCCAACAGCCGCCCCGCGACCCGCGCCAGAACGCCGCCGCCCGCCAGCGCACGCGCCAGCGGATGCCCGTCCACGACCTGCCGCGCGAGCGCGCCGGTTTCCACCGTCTGCCCGTTCAGCCGCGGCGCCTTGCACCAGCTATAGGCGGCGTCGCGCATCGCCTCGTCGGGCCGTGTCTCGCCCTGCCAGGGATGGGCCTGCGCCCCCAGCATCCACGCATGGCTGAGGTCTTCCGTGATCGCGCCGAAATCGACCGCGCCCAAGGCCCCGTCCCACAGCCCGCGCGCAAAGCCGAACCCTTCGGTCAGCGGATAGGCTCCGAAGCTCATATACCGCCCCGAGCCGCGCCCGAGCCGGTCCAGATCCAGATCGGCCGCGATACGCAGGAACAACCCCGCATCGCCCGTCTCCCACGCCATCAGCTGATCGACGGTCTCGATCGCACAGAAGGTTTCCAGCGACCCGCCGAAAACCACCTCCTCCAGATAGCGCCGGAAAGCGCGCAACGTCGTCTCGATGCGCACCTTGTCGCGCGGTCCCGGCGCGCGGGTAACGCCGCCGGGCTGGATCGCGAGCGTATGGGGCCATTTGCCCGCCATCAGCCCGAGGATATGCATCAGCTCGGCGCGTGCCGCGACCGCCGCGCGCTGCGCGCCGCCCTCGGCGGGGGTAAAGCGCGCCACGGCCCGGTCGAACCACGGCCTGTCCGCATACACGGGGCGGATGAAATCGGGCATGAAGAACAGGTTGAAATGAAACAGGTGGTCCGAGACATTCTCGACCGCATGGATCAGCGCCGCCATACCCGCGCCCTGCGGCGTCGGCTCCAGCCCCATCGCTGCGCCCAGCGCGCGCGCCGCCGCCGCCGACTGGCTGATCGAGCAGATGCCGCAGATCCGCGGCGTGATCGTGAGCGCGTCGCGCGGGTCTTTGCCTTCCAGCATCCGCTCGAACCCGCGATAGAGCGGCGAGTTCACGCGCGCCGCGCCCACCGCTCCACCGGCGAGATCGAGATGCACTTCCAGATCGCCCTCGACCCGGTTGAACGGGCCCACGACGAGGCGCGGCGTCTCAGTCATCTGCGTCCTTTCGGCTTGCGGATCGTCGGCGTCACCTCGACCCGGTCGGCAACCGCGTTCTTCGCGATCCGCTCGGGCGTCGCCGCCTTTGACAGCGAGGCGAGCGCCATGAACCACGCTTTGGGCATATCGGTCGGAAGCCCCACCGGGATGCCCGCGATCTTCGGCGTCTCGGTGAAGGAATGGCGCGGCTCCTCGAATTCGGGCGCGGTGCAGTTGATGCAGGGGTATCCGCCCGAGGTACACGACCCGTCGCCGTTCCACGGCCGGATATTGCAATCGCCCACGGCCTGCGTGCCGATGCAGCCCAAATTCTCCATCATGCAGCCGATATCGGACAGCTCGACCGCCGAGGCCTTGTATTCGTAGAACTCGTTTTTCGAGCAGCCGTGATGGACGAGGTGCTTCGCATAGAACAAAGGCCGCCCGAAGGCGTCGAGATCTTCCGCCCCGAGCGCGCCTTCATTCAGCAGCAAAAGCGTCTCGGTCACCCAGTCGGGATGGGTCGGGCAGCCCGCCACATTGATCACCGGCAGCCCCGAGCCGGAGCGGAACTCCACCGGCAGCGCGCCGCCCGGCAGCGCCCCGTCATATTGCACGCCGACCGCATCGGAGGGGTTGCCGCCCGCCGAGGTCACGCCGCCATAGGTCGCGCAGGTGCCCACCGCGACCACATGGCGGGCTTTTGGCGCGAGGCTCACCACCCAGTCGAGCATCGAGCGCCCGGTGCCGGACACCATCTGGAACTTGCCCGTCCCGCGCGGCCCGCGGGCGATGGAGCCCTCGACGGCCAGCACGTCCAGCGCGATCTCGCCGCTCTCGACCGCCTCGAAAATCGCGCGCACCTCCGCGCCGGTCTCGAGGCTGACGGTCGGGTGCCAGAGGAACTCGATCCCCGCGCCGCCCAGCGTATCGAAGACATTCGGGGATTCCGCGCAAAGGAGCGACATGGTGCAGCCGCCGCAGCCTGCCGCTTGCAGCCAGAGAACCTTCATTCCGCCCCCTCGCCCAGTTCCAGATCGAAGGAGAAACAGGCCCCGCCCAGCGCCGACCCTTTCGGGCAAAGCCGCAGACGCCCGCCATGTTCCTCGATGATCTTATGGCTGATCGCGAGGCCCAGCCCCGTGCCCGCACCCACCGCCTTGGTGGTGAAGAACGGATCAAAGATCGCCTGCGCCAGCTCCTCGGTCACGCCAGGACCATTGTCGCCAACCGACAATGTCCCGCGCCCCTCCATCACCCGCGCGTCGACCTCGATCCGACCGGTGCCCTCTTCCAGCCCCGAGAGCGCGTCGATCGCATTTTGCACCAGGTTCATCACGACCTGCTGGATATGCCCCTGCCGACCGCGAACCTGCAGCGTCTCCGCGCCGGTGAAGGCGATCTCGACCCCGGCCTTGGAGCCGCGCTGCACCCAGTTCGCCGCCACCCGCGCGGTCTCGACCAGATCGAAGACGACCATCTCGCCCGAGCCTTCGGCACTCAGCCGCCGCAGATCCTCGACGATGTCGCGCACCCGTTCGGCCCCGTCGCGCGCACCCTCGATGGCCGAACGCAGGTTGCGGATTTCACGGTCGAGCTTCAGCTCCTCGCGCAAGGCAATCAGCGCCTCGCGATCCGCTCCGGCCTGCACTTTCTCGAAATAGGCCTCGAACTTGCCCGCATAGCGCTCCAGCGCATGGGTATTCGCGTAGACGAAAGAAATCGGGTTGTTCAGCTCATGCGCGACGCCAGCAAGCAGACGGCCCAGCGAGGCCAGCTTCTCGTTGCGCACCAGCTGCGCCTGCGTCGATTTGAGTTCTTCGTGGCTGCGCTCCAGCTCGGAATAGGCCTGCCGCAGCTCGCCCAAGGGCCGCCCGGTCAGCACATAGCCCGCGATGCGGGAGCGTTCGTCCATGCGCGGGCTGATCGACAGTTCCAGCGGCGCGGGGCCTTCCGGCCCGCTCAGCGCCGCTTCGATCGTTACCGGCTTGCGGGTATTCGCAGCCTCCGCCAACCCGCGATCCAAGGCCTCGACCGAGCGCGCATCGAACATGCCTGCGAGCTTGCGACCGTGCCAAGCGCCGGGCGGCTCGCCCGTCAGGCTCGCGACCGAGGCCGAGGTTTCCAGCACCTCGCCCGAGCGCGAAATCACGATCAGCGCATCCGAGACCGAGGCGAGGATCGACCCGAGGAAAGACCGCAGATCCTCCAGCTCGTGGTTCTGCTGCTCCAGCCGCTCCTGATAGTCCACCAGATCGGCATAGGTCCGGTCGACCGCCGAGAGCACATCGAACCAGACGTCTTCGCCCTCTCCCTCATCCGCGCCCGGCGCGTGGCGCAGCAGCCCGGCCAAGGTCGGGTCCAAGGGGTGCTGGCTATCGGGTGCGGACTCGCGCGACATGACACTCTCAAAGCCGGGCGCAAAGGGCGCCCATCCCTTATCGCTAGCCCATTCGCGGCGCTCAGTCCATGATCTCGGCTCCCGCATCGAGGGGCGCATTTCGTGTCAAAAGACGCACCATACCCCAAGATGACCTTCCGTCAGTCCGCGCCTCGCCCTCTTGGCAAGGCCGCGCGCTTTGCCAAAACTACAGCACGAGCGCAAACAGGCGGGTGACTTGGCGCGTCCGGCGCGGCGGGAACCCGAGGGAGGACGAGATGCGGGGATGGAAAGCGGTGCTTGCCGGGATCGGCGGGCTTGTCGTGGTGGCGGTGCTCTACGCGGTGATCGTGCCGCCGGAACTGCTGCGCGTGGGCGCTGGCTATAGCGCGAAGATCACCTGCTCGGCGCAGGTGCTGCAGGGCCGCGACCCCGACGAGGTTCTCGAAACCGATGTGCAGGCGCCGGGCAATCCGTTGCTGCGCGCCTTCTGGGTCAGCGCCGACCGCCAGGCAGGCCGGGTCCGGTCCGCCTTCGCCGGGATCATCGCACCCACGACCGCCGAAGAGCGCGTGGGCCTCGGCTGTGCAACCTTCCCCGATGGCAATCTGGCCGCCGCCCGCGATCAAAGCGCCCCGTCGGCGCCGGGACCCAGCACGAGCGCCGCTCTCTGGCCCACCGGTGCGCAGACCGACCTGACCGGGCAAGGCCGCTTCGAAGCCGTCTTGCGCGACGATGCGCTGACCGGGCCGGGGATGCGCGCGGTGGTGGTGATCAGGGATGGCAAGCTGGTCGCCGAACGCTACGGCGATGGCTTCGATGCGACGACGCCGCTTCTGGGCTGGTCGATGACGAAGACCGTCACCGCGGCCCTTGTCGGCACCGCGATCGAGGCGGGCAAGCTGCGGATGGACCAAAGCGACCTGCTGCCCGAATGGCGTGGCGACGACCGCGCGAAGATCACCGTTGCGCAGCTGATGTCGATGTCGAGCGGGCTGCACTTCAACGAGGATTACGGCGACGTCTCGGACGTGACGCGGATGCTCTATCTCCAGCCGGACATGGCGAAATTCGCAGCCTCGCAGCCGCTCGATCATCCGCCCGGCACGCATTTCAGCTATTCCAGCGGCACCGCCGTGCTGCTGTCGCGCATCTGGCAAAATGCGGTGGGCGACACCTCCACCGCGCTCGCCTGGCCGCGCCGCAAGCTGTTCGACCCGCTCGGGATGAGCTCCGCCACGCTCGAGACCGATGCCTCCGGGACCTTTGTGGGCAGTTCCTACCTCTACGCCACCGCGCGGGACTGGGCGCGCTTCGGCCAGTTCCTGCTACAGGATGGCAAATGGGACGGCCGGCAATTGCTGCCCGCCGAATTCGTGCAGCGGATGCATACGCCCGCACCGACCGACAGGGTCTATGGGCAGGGCATGACCTGGCTCGCGGGGCCGAGCAATCAGCAGAAAGCGGGCGATGATGCGCGGTTCGGGCTGCCTGCCGACACCTATTGGCTCGAGGGGCATGACGGGCAGACCGTCACGGTGATCCCCTCGGCCGATATGGTCGTGGTGCGGATGGGGCTGACGCCGTCGGACCTGAACTACCGCCCGCAGAAACTGGTGGCGGCATTGCTGGACGCGGCGAAGGCCACGGCTCACGCCTCGTCGAACATCCCTTCGAACAGCGCCGAAGACAGGTAACGCTCGCCCGAATCCGGCAGCACGACGACGATGGTCTTGCCCGCGTTCTCCGGTTCACGCGCGAGGCGCAGGGCCGCAGCAGCAGCCGCGCCGCAGGAGATCCCGGCCAAGATGCCCTCTTCGCGCGCCAGCCGCCGGGCGGTCTCGATCGCCTCGTCATTGCTGACCTGCTCGATCCGGTCCACGAGATCCATGTCGAGCACCTGCGGCACGAAGCCCGCCCCGATGCCTTGGATTTTGTGCGGACCGGGCTGCAGCGCCTCGCCTGCGCGGGCCTGCGACAGAACCGCGCTGGCCTCGGGCTCGACCGCGACCGAGATCACCGACAGGCCCTTTTCCTTTTTCAGATAGCGCGAAACGCCGGTGATCGTGCCGCCCGTGCCGACGCCCGCGACGAAGATATCGACCACGCCATCGGTATCCTCAAAAATCTCCGGACCGGTGGTCTTCGCGTGAATCTCGGGGTTCGCGGGGTTGTTGAACTGCTGCAGCAACACGTAGCGGTCGGGATCGGAGGCCGCGATCTCCTCAGCCTTGGCAATCGCGCCCTTCATGCCCTGCGCGCCTTCGGTCAGCACGAGCTTCGCGCCATAGGCCAGAAGCAGCTTGCGCCGTTCGATGCTCATCGTGTCGGGCATGGTCAGCGTGATCGGGATGCCGCGCGAGGCGGCGACGAAGGCCAGCGCGATCCCGGTATTGCCCGAGGTCGGCTCGACGATCTCCTTGCCGGGGCCGAGCACACCGCGCTCCTCCGCGTCCCAGATCATGTTCGCACCGACGCGGCACTTCACCGACCACGCCGGGTTGCGCCCCTCGATCTTGGCCAGAACGGTCGCGCCCGCGCCCTCGGTCATGCGGTTGAGCCGCACCAGCGGCGTGTTTCCGATGCTGAGCGAATTGTCTTCGTAAATATGTGCCATGCGCGCGCTCCCTTTCAGTCTGCTGCAGCCCATCAGATAGCCATAGGCGGAGCGAGGGAAAGGCAAAAGCGACGCGCGACGGCGACGCGCCCTGTTACTGCAGGGCGCGCAGGGAGGTCAGAACTTCGTAATTCGGGCAATCCGTGGGGATGGCCTGCGGGCCTTCGCCCTTCTCCGCCAGAACGGCGAGGCAGAATTCGGTGCGCCCGCAGGTGCGGCAGGTGGTGATCATCTCGGCGAAGTCGGCTTGCGTGAGAAAGCCGTCATGCATCGCTTCGGTAATATTCACTCCAAGACGCCGCGCCATGCCGCGCGTCACCCAGAAGTTCAGATCGATTTCGCTTTGCATTCCCATCATTCCACTCCTTGGGGTTCGGCGCCGATGGTGGCGCGCAGCCGCGACATCATCAGGCGGTTTTCGCAATAGGCGGGAGGGGCCTTCGCGGGGTTGCTTTGAGGGTCATGCTCGGCCAGCCAGAGCAGGCAGGCCCCGGCCTCGCGGCACTTGGTGCAGCGGATCAGCGCGTCTCTCCAGCCTTCGGCACTGAGCCGACCGGCAGCCATTTCCGTGCTGAGGTCGCCCCCCATCTGCTGGGCCATCCGATTCATCATCGCCGCGTGGCGATTGAGATGTTTGGCAGCAGTCATGGCAGCCTCCCTCGAAACAGTCATCCCGGTGATGGGGTGACTCTGCCGCAGGGGCCGTTGGTTCGACATGATTCAGATCAAGCGTTGCGATCCGAACTGTCGCCGTCGATTTCATGCCCGACATTGCAGTCGATTTCGGGGGCGAAACGCGCCGCCAGCGCCTGCGCTTCCTGCGCAATCGCGGCGCGGTCGGATTTCAGCGTCATCGCGGATTGCGAATGGGCGGCGGCGCGCAGAGCCTGATGCGCAGCGGAACGACCGAAATGAGCGGGATGCATCTCGGCCAGGGCTTCCAGCACTTCCTGCTGGCGCAGCGCGACCTCCAGATGCCCCGCACCGTCGCGTCCGATCGCAGCGAAAGCGTCCTCGGTATATTGCTCGGGCGTCACCGCGCGCACATAGACGCGGTCGAACACGCATTCGGGGCTGTTCGGCGGGTGCCATTCGGCCAGAACCCTCGCCAGTCGCCCGAGAATGTCGATACCAGTGCCGGGGTCGTTGATCGCAGGCGAAAGCGCACGAGAGGCGATTTCGGCCAGCGCGATCAACCCGAATTGCGGGTCCTGATCATAGTCGCGGGCATGGTCGATGGTGAAGGCGTCGCGCGCGGCCTCTTCGATCTCCTCGCGGGTCTCGGTATCGCCCGGCAGCGCATCGCATTGGACCAGATGAGACGCCCCATGGACGAATTCGCCGGGCCGCGCGCAAAGCCAGATCCGGCAGTCATGCGCCTCGGCGACCTTTTGCAGCGCGCCCATATCGACATGCTGCACATGGCCGGTCCGCGTCGAGGTGATCCCGAAGACACCCACGGGCGGGTCTTCCCATTCCTTGCCACCGATCCACGGCCGCGCGCAGCGTGCCTTCAGCGCCGTGCTCGCGGCACTCTCGACGCGGCTGATCACGTCGCCCAAGCGTCCGAATTCGCTCAGATGCTGCACCCAGCGCAACAGCGAGATCACCACCATCGCCACCACGCCAAGCGTCACCAGCAGCAGGATGAACCGCCCCGAGTCGTCATAGACATCCGTCTCGAGCGCGATGATCCCGACCAGAGAGAAGACGAAAGAGCCGATGAAGCTCGCCAGCACGTTCTGCGTGACGCGGTCAGTCTGCATCAGCTTGATCGCGCGCGGCGTCGCCCCCGTCTGAGCCGAACTGAACGCGGTGATCATGATCTGCAGCGAGAAGGTGGTGACCGTCAGCATCGCGGTCGCGATGATCTTCAGGATCGGCTCCACCGAGCCCGCCCCCATCTTGTAGCCGAGATCCGCCGGCACGAGATAGCCGAAGCCCGCCGACCCCAGCGCGGTCAGGACCCCCAGCACACCGAAGGCCGTCACCCGCACCCATATCTCGCGCAGGATGACCTTCAGCCGCCAGCGCAGTCGCGAAAAGATTGCCATTGGTTCTGTGTTCCCGTCCCCAGTTCCCGCGTCCCGGACCCGCCTTTGCCGGGGGCCTCTATGTCAAATCTCAAGTGCGCAGGCCCTGAACGGGTTCCCTCAGCTGCCCGCCGGGATTTTGCCCGCACGCAACTGGGCGACGGTGTCGCGCACCACGTCGAAGCGCAGCTGATTGGGCGGATGGGTGCCCAGCATCTTGTCGCCCGGATCGGGCAGGCGCAGGAAGAACTGTGCGCCCTTGAGCGGATCGTAGCCCGCATCCCATGTGATGATCGTGCCGAGCCGGTCGGCCTCCAGCTCGTAATCCTTGGAATAGAGCCGCGAGCCGATCTCGGCCCCGATCCTGCGCGCGCGCTGCACGGTCAGGGGATCGGCCCCCTGCGCCTGCACCGCGCGGCCCATGTAGGCCGCCCCCACCGCCGCATCGCGTTCGCGCTGAGCGATATGACCGGCGATGTGATGGGCGGCCTCGTGGCCGATCACGAAGGCCAGCTCGTCGGCATTGCGCACCTCGGCGATCATCGCGAGCGTCACCCCGATCACCGGGCGGCCCGAGCGATCGGTGGTCTGAAACGCGTTCGCATCCAGATCGAGCCGGTCATCGACCACGAAGAGGTAGTCGCAGTTGAGCTTGCGCGTGCGCTTTCGGCATTCCTGCTCGATCTGCGGCTCCATCCGCTCGCCCACATCGACCAGCCGCGCTACGGCCACTTCGGCGCGTTGCCTGTCTTCGGGCGAGATCTCGGTCTCCGGAACGCGCTGCATAGGCGTCATCGTCGGCACGCAGCCCGAAAGCAGCGTCACGGCGAGCGACAGGATCACGAGGAGAAAACGGAAGGAAGGCATCGGCGGGAAAGCGCCCCTGAAAGAGGATTTCCCCCAGCTTAACGACTTGGCCCGCAGCAGCATAGCCTCCTGCACGTGATCGCCTGCAAGCGCCGGCGTGATTTCGCTTTTTCGGATCGAAAAGCCGCGCTAGCATGAGAGCATGTTTACCATCGAACACGAATTCGACGCGACCGTGATCACCCTTGTCGACGAGGGGGCGGATCCGCTTGATTATCTGCAGGAAGACATCACGATCAGTTCCTTCGAGGATTGCGTCGTGGTCGAACAGCTCGACGAGCAGACCGAGCAGGTGCAGACGATCACCTTCAGCCATGCCCAGCTGCGCGAACTCGCGGCGGCGCTCAACCTGCCCGAAGGCGTCTATCGCCTGAAGCAGACCGGCAGCGCCTCCAGCGAGGATGGCTGAGGCCTCTGCCCGCGCCACAGCGCCCGCTCAATCGAGGCGGAACACCTTGTCGCGCGCGGTCTGGCCCCGGATCAGCGTCAGCCGCGATTTCGCGACGCCCAGCGCCTTCGCCAGCAATTTGACGACCGCCGCATTGGCCTTGCCGTTCTCCGGCACGACCGTGACATAGGCCCGAAGCCCCTCTTCGCTTTCCCGAATCTCATTACGCGACGCTTTCGGCGTCACGCGCAGCGCGATTTCGCTGCCCGGAATGGCAAGGTGGCTGAGATCCGTCATCGCCGCGCAGCATAGACCCTGCTCAATGGCGCACAAGCCAGTTGCCAATGCTGCGGTTGCAATCGCGCGCCGAGCGCCCGATATCTGGCGCAACAGACGGAGATTTTCATGACTGAACTGCCCGAAGTGAACCCGGCCGAGCGCAACGATGCGGCGATGGCTTTCCTTCTGACCCGCCGGTCGCGCCCGGCCAAGACCCTGAAGGCCCCTGCCCCCGACGCGGCCGCGCTGCGCGAGATCCTGACCGCCGCCGCGCGCACGCCCGATCACGGGAAGCTGGAGCCGTGGCGCTTCATCACCATCGCCCGCGAGGCCGCGCAGCGTCTGGGCGCCGAGGCCGAGAGCCGCGCGAAGGCGCAGGGCCTGACTGACGAGAAGATCGCCAAGGCGGGCAAGCAATTCCATGACAGCCAGCTTTGCGTGGCAGTGGTGTTCTCGCCCAAGGAAAGCGAGAAGGTGCCGCAGGTCGAGCAGGTCTATTCGGCGGGCGCGGTCTGCCTGTCGCTGCTGAATGCGGCTCTCGCCGCGGGCTGGGGCGCGAACTGGCTCACCGGCTGGGCCGCGCATGACGAAGCCTTCGGGCGCGAGATGCTGGGCCTCGAGGACGGCGAAAGCGTCGCGGGCTTCATCCATCTGGGCACCGAGGGCATCGCGCCTCCCGAACGCCCGCGCCCCGACCTCGACGCGATCACCACGCGGATCTCGGAATGATCATCTCAAGCTATGTGAAAGCCTGGGCCGACCTGCTGCGGCCCGGTGCGATGAAAGTCGTGGGCTTCGGCGTGGCCCTCTCGCTGGGCCTTCTGGTCGCGATCTATGTGGCGATGGTGATGCTGATCGGCTGGCTGGTGCCGGACAGCTTCTCGCTGCCCTTCATCGGCGAGGTCGGCCATATCGATACAGCGCTGTCGATCGTCTCGGCAGGGGTGATCCTCTTTGCCTCGATCTTCCTGATGGTGCCCGTGGCCTCCGCCTTCACCGGCTTCTTCCTCGAAGACGTGGCCGAGATGGTGGAGGACGTCCATTACCCGACCCTGCCGCCGGTGCGCAAACTGACCTTCGCCGAAGGCATGCGCGACACGGTGCGGTTTTTCGGGGTGATCCTCGCGGCCAACATCATCGCCCTGATGATCTACCCCTTCGTGATCCCGCTGGCTCCGTTTCTGTTCTTCGGGCTGAACGGCTACCTCCTGGGGCGTGAATATTTCCAGATGGCGGCCTTCCGGCGGATGGAGCGCGAAGCGGCACTCGAACTTTACGAGCGCAACAAAGTCACGATCTGGGCCGCGGGCGCGCTGATGGCGGTGCCGCTTTCGATCCCGCTGGTGAACCTCTTCGTGCCGGTTCTGGGCGCTGCGGGCTTCACCCACCTGTTCCACGCGATCACCGGTCGCCGCGGGTGACGGGGCGGCGCCGAGGCGCCGCTCACATCTCTTCCTTGATGCCCTTGCGGATCAGCAGCCAGTTCACCGGATAGGCGGTCACAAAACCGGCCATCATCGCGATCTGCATGGCGAACCAGAATTCCGGGTCGGCGGCGTTGATCTCGGCGCCCCAAAGCCCTTTGAACACGGCGAACTGGAAGATCGCCATCATCCCGTACATGCCGACCTGCCAGGAGGTGAGCGAAGCGACATCGGCTTTCGCCGCCTCTTTGAGCCCTTTGACAAGGCCAAGCCCGCGCATCGGCGCAATCGAGAAATATTGGAACACGATCCCGATCGCGAGGGCGAAGACATAATCGAGCCCCCAAACCGCAAAGATCTTGTCTTCCCAAAAACCCGGCCAGCCGAATGCGATCAGAACCGCGGGGACGGCGAGCGCGAGGTTCTCGGCCAGAATATCGCCGAGAGTGCAGCCTGCGCCGCAATGGAGCGTTCCCTTCGCGACCGAGACCGGGAAGGGCGCATTGCCATGGCCCGGAAAGCGGCCATGCAGCCAGATGACCAGCGGTCCGCCGAACAACCCGCAAATCGGCCAGACCCATGCCATGATCGCCATATGTGGCGGATTCCGACGCATCTGAACGAGAAGATAGAGAAATGAGAGAACGCCTACAGCAAGCGATAACCAGCTCAGAACGGTAAACCAGTTTGGTGTCATGGGAGGCTCCTTTCAATAACCTCCCAACTCGCTCCGCTTTACTGGGTTCCCTGCGTGCCTAGCGGCGCAGCTGCCCGAAGAAGTCGATATCTTCCAAGGTGATGATCCCCGACAGCAGCACCGCCGCGATGATCGCCCAGAGCACGATGGTGACAATGGTGGTGATCTTCACCTTCGCGCCCAGATGCGCCTCATGCGGCGCGCCTGCGGGGGTGCCCGGCACGACCTCGTCCACATCGCCTTGCGTCTTCAACCGCACCGGCAAGACCATGAAGAAGATCATGAACCAGATGACTGCGAAGAGGATGATGCCGCCGGTGAGGCTCATCAGACCTGCTCCAGTTCGACCAGGCAGCCATTGAAGTCCTTCGGGTGCAGGAACAGCACGGGCTTGCCATGCGCACCGATCTTCGGCTCGCCGCTGCCCAGAACCCGCGCGCCATCCGCTTTCAGCTTGTCGCGCGCCTCAAGGATGTCCTCCACCTCGAAGCACATGTGATGGATGCCGCCCGCGGGGTTCTTTTCCAGAAAGCCGTTGATCGGGCTGTCCTCGCCCAGCGGATAGAGCAGTTCGATCTTGGTGTTGGGCAGCTCGATGAAGACGACCGTGACGCCGTGATCGGGCTCGTCCTGCGGCGCGCCGACATTGGCACCCAGCGTGTCGCGATACTTGGCCGAGGCCGCCTCGAGGTCGGGCACGGCAATGGCGACATGGTTCAGGCGTCCGATCATTTGGGTCTCCTCCGGTAACGCGGGCGTTAAAAGGGGTAGCCGGGCGCGCGGCTTCGCGCAAGCCTTGCGGTGGCAGTTGTGAACCCGGTTCGGATTAACCCAGTGTTAGGCAATCTGCGCCCTACTGATCGGACAAGCCGAATCCGATCGCAGCCGAAGGGGCCATGACATGAGCGACACGATCCCGACCCTGACCCGCATGCCGACACCCGAACGCCCCCTGACCGGGCTGACGGTACTTCTGGTGGAAGACAGCCGCTTTGCCTCGGAAGCCGTGCCGCTGCTGTGCCTGCGCTCGGGGGCGCGAATCCGGCGCGCCGATTGCCTCGCCTCGGCAGATCGGCATCTCAAGACCTATCGGCCCTCGATCGTGATCGTGGATATGGGCCTGCCCGATGGCTCGGGAAGCGACCTGATCGCCGAGATACGCGGGACGCGCGGGCCGCATCCGGTGGTCCTTGGGACCTCGGGCGACCCCGACCTGAAAAGCGCGGCCCTCGCTGCGGGCGCGGACGGGTTTCTGGAAAAGCCGATCGAAAGCCTCGCCGTGTTTCAGGAAGCGATCCTGTCGACCCTGCCCGAAGAGATGCGACCGCTCGGCCTGCGCGCGCTTGCCGATCTTGTGATCGCACCGGACCCGCTCGCGCTGCGCGACGACCTGCAGCACCTCTCGGAACTGCTGCGCGACACTAAGGGGGCGGATGCGCGCGCCCTGCCCTATGCCGCGCATTTCCTTCATAGCATCGCGCGCTCGGCCCATGATGCGGCGCTGGACGATGCGGCGCAGCGCCTGAGACGATCCGGCGGCCCCTCCCGCGAGGATATGACCCGCGTCACGCAGATCCTGGACGCGCGGATCGCGGCCGCCGGGGCGTTCTGACGCAGCTGCGGAACCGCCTCTCCGACATCGCGTTGCTCCGACTGAAAATCGATCCAACGGAGGAACCCCGATGCCCTCGATCTATGACGAAATCAAAAAGGACCACGACCACCATCGCGCCCTTCTCAAGACCATCGCCGACACCACCGGTGCGAGCGACGCGCGCAAGAAAGCCTGGGCCGAATTCTACAACGACGTGAAGGCCCACGGCGCCGCCGAGGAAGAGACCTTCTACTCGAAGCTGATGACCAAGACCTGGGGGCAGGATGCGGCGCGCCATTCGGTCGAGGAACATGCCGAGATCGACGACCTGCTCGAAGAGCTCAACGGCATGGACATGTCGAGCCCCGGCTGGCTGAACAAGTTCAACACCCTGGCGCATGACTACAATCACCATATCGACGAGGAAGAAGAAGACATCTTCAAGCGCGCGAAAGAGGTGATCGACAGCTCCGAGATCGACGGCTACGGCGAGCGCTTCCTGAGCCGCAAGAAAAAGGAACTGACGCTGGTCGACGACAAGCTCAACGATCACCTCGAAGACTGATCGCGGCGCAGGGGGCGCTGCCCCCGCTGGCTCCGCCAGCCCCCCGGGATATTTCCGCCAAGCCGAAAAGAAAGGCCCCGCTCGATCCGGAGCGGGGCCTTCTTGATTTCAAGCGATCGCCGGGATCAGTCCTCTTGCGGCAGAACCCGCAGGCGCAGCTCGCGCAGCTGTTCGTTCATCGGCTCCGACGGCGCGCCCATCATCAGGTCTTCGGCGCGCTGGTTCATCGGGAACATGATGACTTCGCGGATATTCGCGGTATCGGCGAGGATCATCACGATCCGGTCGATGCCGGCGGCGCAACCACCGTGCGGCGGAGCGCCGTATTTGAACGCCTTGACCATGCCGCCGAAGCGCTTCTCGACTTCGGATGCCGGGTAGCCCGCGATCTCGAACGCCTTGTACATGGTCTCGAGCTTGTGGTTCCGGATCGCGCCCGAGAGAATCTCGTAACCGTTGCAGGCGAGGTCGTACTGGTAGCCTTTGACCTGCAGCGGGTCGCCCTCCAGCGCCTCCATCCCGCCTTGCGGCATCGAGAACGGGTTGTGCGAGAAGTCGATCTTGCCCTCGTCATCGGCCTCGTACATCGGGAAGTCGACGACCCAGGCGAACTTGAACTTGGTCTTGTCGGTCAGGCCCAGCTCTTCGCCGATCACGTTGCGCGCACGGCCTGCGACGCCCTCAAAACTCGACGGCGCGCCGCCGAGGAAGAAGGCCGCATCGCCCTCGCCCAGACCCAGCTGCGCGCGGACCGCCTCGGTCCGCTCGGGGCCGATGTTCTTGGCCAGCGGGCCTGCGCCTTCGAGCGAGCCATCCTCGCCCTTGCGCCAGAAGATGTAGCCCATGCCCGGCAGGCCTTGCTCCTGCGCGAACTTGTTCATCCGGTCGCAGAACTTGCGCGAGCCGCCCGTGGGGGCCGGGATCGCACGAATCTCGGTGCCGTCCTGCTCGAGCAGCTTGGCGAAGATCGCGAAGCCCGAGTCGCGGAAGTGATCGGAGACCACCTGCATCTCGATCGGGTTGCGCAGGTCGGGCTTGTCCGAGCCGTATTTCAGCATCGCCTCGGCGTAGGGAATGCGCGGCCAGACCGGATCGACGGTGCGGTCATCGGCGAATTCCTCGAACACGCCCTGGATCACCGGCTGCATCGTGTTGAAGATGTCTTCCTGCTCGACGAAGCTCATCTCGACGTCCAGCTGATAGAAGTCGGTGGGCGAGCGGTCGGCGCGCGGGTCTTCGTCACGGAAGCACGGCGCGATCTGGAAATACTTGTCGAAGCCGCCGACCATGATCAGCTGCTTGAACTGCTGCGGCGCCTGCGGGAGCGCGTAGAACTTGCCCGGATGCAGGCGCGAGGGCACGAGGAAGTCGCGCGCGCCTTCGGGCGACGACGCGGTGATGATCGGCGTCTGGAACTCGTTGAAATCGGCGTCCCACATGCGCTTGCGCATGGATTTCACGACGTTGGAGCGCAGGATCATCTTGTCATGCAGGCTCTCGCGGCGCAGGTCGAGGAAGCGATAGGCCAGACGGGTCTCTTCGGGATATTCCAGCTCGCCGAAGACCGGCAGCGGCAGTTCCTCGGACTCGCCCAGAATTTCGATGTCACGGACATAGACCTCGATCTCTCCGGTCGGGATCTTCGGGTTGATCAGGCTCTCGTCGCGCAGCTTCACGGTGCCGTCGATGCGGATCACCCATTCGGAGCGCGTCTTCTCCATCGTCTTGAAGGCGGGGCTGTCGCCGTCACAGAGCACCTGCGTCATACCGTAATGATCGCGAAGATCGATGAAGAGCACCCCCCCGTGATCGCGCACGCGATGGACCCAGCCCGCAAGGCGGACGGTCTCACCGGCGTTGGCGGCGCTCAGATCGGCGCAGGTATGGCTGCGAAAGGCATGCATGGGAGGCTCCCCGGATCGAGAATTGCGTATAGTCGCGCCGATACACCCGTTGAGCGCGCAAAAGTCAAGCTGTGCGGAGGCACACAGACCCGTCTCGAGCTGTTCACGCGCGCGTGGCTCGAAAAAATGTAAATTTTCGGTTAACTTCAGAGACAACGGGAACTTTGGTAATTTCACAAAGGTTGCCGTCGTGAAGGCCAACGCTGGAGCCTGCCAAGCCCCGGCAAGATCCGGAGAGACCGCATGAGAGCTTGGGACTCGCTTCTCGACCGTATGTTGCGCCACCTGATCCGCAGGGGCACGCTCGAACTCGTCTATTCGGACGAGACGCTCAGACGCTATGGCGACGGCACCGGAGAGCCGGTCCGCGTCACCATCGAAAACCCCGACGTGACGCGCAGGATCGTACTGCGGCCCGATCTCGGTGTCGGCGAAGGATATATGAATGGCGACTACACGATCGCGAATGACGATCTGCGTGGCTTCCTCGCGCTTGCGATCCGCAATCAGACCGGCTCGGGCATGCCGTGGTTCGAGAAGCCCCGCGAGGCGAGCCGCTTCTTCGGACGCCGCTTCGCCCAGTTCAACCCGGTGAACAAGGCGCGCACCAACGTCGCGCATCACTATGACCTGTCGGGCGAGCTTTATGACCTCTTCCTCGATGAGGACCGGCAATATAGCTGCGCCTATTTCGAGCGCCCCGACATGACGCTGGAAGAGGCGCAGGAGGCCAAGAAACACCATATCGCCAAGAAGCTGCTGATCGAGCCGGGCATGACCGTTCTCGATATCGGCTGCGGCTGGGGCGGCATGGCGCTGACGCTGGCGCGCGATTTCGGCGCGAACGTGGTGGGGGTGACGCTGTCCACCGAACAGCACGCGCTGGCCCGCAAACGGGTGAAGGAGGCCGGCCTCGAAGACAAGATCGACATCCGCCTGACCGATTACCGCGATGTGACCGACAAGTTCGACCGGATCGTCTCGGTCGGCATGTTCGAACATGTGGGCGTACCGCATTACCGCGAGTATTTCTCGAAGGTGCGCGAGCTGTTGAAACCGGGCGGCGTCTCGCTGATCCATTTCATCGGACGCTCGGGCCCCGGTGGCGCGAC
Organism: Thioclava sp. ES.031; assembly: GCF_002563775.1. Lineage (NCBI taxonomy): Bacteria > Pseudomonadati > Pseudomonadota > Alphaproteobacteria > Rhodobacterales > Paracoccaceae > Thioclava > Thioclava sp. ES.031. Next base: position 3,279,195 of record NZ_PDJO01000001.1, read on the forward strand.
CGCCGATTTCATCACGAAATACATCTTCCCCGGCGGCTATTGCCCGGCCATGTCCGAAGCGTCGAACGCGCTCGAGCATGAAGGGCTCATTACCACCGATCTCGAGGTCTGGCGGCTGCATTACGCCGAAACGCTCAGACATTGGTGCGACCGGTTCGAGGCGAATATCGAAAAGGCCTGCGAACTTTACGACGAGCGGTTCTGCCGGATGTGGCGCTTCTACCTCGTGGCCTCGGAGATGGCCTTCCGCCACGGCGGGCAGGTCGTGTTCCAGTATCAGCTGGCCCATGAGGTGGGCGACGTGCCGCTGACGCGCGACTACCTCTATCGCGACGAAGACGAACAGGAACATCGGCTGGCCGCCGAATAGGCCAGCCTCTCCCTCACCGGGCCGAATTTACGCCGCGCGGCCCCCGGCGCAGCGCCCGACAGGCTTGGGCGCGCGCCCTCGCGTCACCCTGCAACCCGGCTATCGCGTCCTGACCCTCTTGCGACGCCTGACCCTTTGCGTATAAAGCGCCTCAATTTGCGCAGTGACCAGAGGGGATTCCCATGCCGAAGAGAACAGACATCACGTCAATCCTCATCATCGGCGCCGGGCCCATTGTGATCGGGCAAGCCTGCGAGTTCGACTATTCGGGCGCACAGGCCTGCAAAGCCCTTCGCGAAGAAGGCTACCGCGTCATCCTCGTGAACTCGAACCCCGCGACGATCATGACCGATCCAGGGCTCGCCGACGCCACCTATATCGAACCGATCACCCCGGAAGTCGTCGCCAAGATCATCGAGGCCGAGCGCCCGGACGCGGTGCTGCCGACGATGGGCGGCCAGACCGGCCTCAACACCGCGCTGTCGCTCGCCGATATGGGCGTGCTGGAGAAATTCGGCGTCGAGCTGATCGGCGCGAACCGCGACGCGATCGAGATGGCCGAAGACCGGAAGCTCTTCCGCGAAGCGATGGACCGGATCGGCCTCGAGAACCCGAAAGCGACCATCGTGTCCTCGCCCAAGCGCGAGAACGGCACCTATGACGTCAACGAGGGCGTGCGTCAGGCGCTGCTCGAGCTGGAGCACATCGGCCTGCCCGCGATCATCCGCCCCGCCTTCACGCTGGGCGGCACCGGCGGCGGCGTCGCCTATAACCGCGAAGATTACGAGCGCATCTGCCGCTCGGGCCTCGACGCCTCCCCGATGAGCCAGATCCTCGTCGACGAGTCGCTGCTGGGCTGGAAAGAATTCGAGATGGAGGTCGTGCGCGACAAGGCCGACAACGCCATCATCGTCTGCGCCATCGAGAACGTCGATCCGATGGGCGTCCATACCGGCGACTCGATCACCGTGGCGCCCGCGCTGACGCTGACCGACAAGGAATACCAGATCATGCGCAACGGCTCGATCGCCGTGCTGCGCGAGATCGGCGTGGAGACCGGCGGGTCGAACGTGCAATGGGCGATCAACCCCGAAGATGGCCGCATGGTCGTGATCGAGATGAACCCGCGCGTGTCGCGTTCCTCGGCGCTGGCCTCGAAGGCCACCGGCTTCCCGATCGCGAAGATCGCGGCGAAGCTGGCCGTGGGCTACACGCTCGACGAGCTGGACAACGACATCACCAAGGTCACGCCCGCCTCCTTCGAGCCGACCATCGACTATGTCGTCACCAAGATCCCGCGCTTCGCCTTCGAGAAATTCGCAGGCTCCAAGCCGGAACTGACCACCGCGATGAAATCGGTGGGCGAGGCGATGGCGATCGGCCGGACCTTCCACGAATCCGTGCAGAAAGCGCTGGCCTCGATGGAAACGGGCCTCAGCGGCTTCGACGAAATCGAGATCGAAGGCGCGCCCGAGAAGGCCGCCGTCATCAAGGCGATCTCGCAGCAGACGCCCGACCGGATGCGCCTGATCGCACAGGCGATGCGCCACGGTCTGAGCAATGACGAGATCCAGCACGCGACCTCCTTCGATCCGTGGTTCCTCGACCGGATCCGCGAAATCGTCGAGGCCGAGAACGAGATCCGCAAGAAAGGCCTGCCGCTCGACGAGAAGGGTCTGCGCAATCTCAAGATGATGGGCTTCTCGGATGCACGTCTGGCCACGCTGACCGGCCGCGACGAAGCGCAGGTCCGCCGCGCCCGCCGCAACCTCGGCGTCACCGCGGTCTTCAAGCGCATCGACACCTGCGCCGCCGAATTCGAGGCGCAGACACCCTACATGTACTCGACCTATGAAGCCCCCGCGATGGGCGAGGTCGAATGCGAGGCACGGCCCTCCGACAACAAGAAAGTCGTCATCCTTGGCGGCGGTCCGAACCGGATCGGCCAGGGGATCGAGTTCGACTATTGCTGCTGTCACGCCTGTTTCGCGCTGACCGATGCGGGTTACGAGACCATCATGGTCAACTGTAACCCCGAGACCGTGTCGACCGACTACGACACCTCGGATCGCCTCTATTTCGAGCCGCTCACGCTGGAGCATGTCCTCGAAATCCTGCGGGTGGAGCAGGATAACGGCACGCTGCACGGTGTGATCGTGCAGTTCGGCGGCCAGACGCCGCTGAAACTCGCGAACGCGCTGGAAGCCGAAGGCATTCCGATCCTCGGCACCACGCCCGACGCGATCGACCTCGCCGAAGACCGCGAACGGTTCCAGGACCTGCTCAACCGCCTGGACCTGAAGCAGCCCGTCAACGGCATCGCAAGCTCGGACGAGCAGGCCTTCGAGATCGCGGGCCGCGTCGGCTATCCGCTGGTGATCCGCCCGTCCTACGTGCTGGGCGGCCGCGCGATGGAGATCGTGCGCGACCTCGATCACCTCAAGCGCTACATCAAGGAAGCCGTGGTAGTCTCGGGCGACAACCCGGTGCTGCTCGACAGCTATCTGGCGGGCGCCATCGAGGTCGACGTGGACGCGCTCTGCGACGGCGAAAGCGTCCATGTCGCGGGCATCATGCAGCATATCGAGGAAGCGGGCGTCCACTCGGGCGACTCGGCCTGCTCGCTGCCGCCCTATTCGCTGAGCCCCGAGATCGTGGCCGAACTGAAGGTGCAGACCGAGAAGATGGCCAAGGGCCTCAACGTGGTCGGCCTGATGAACGTGCAGTTCGCGATCAAGGACGGCGACATCTACGTCCTCGAGGTCAACCCGCGCGCCTCGCGCACCGTGCCCTTCGTCGCGAAAGCCACCGACTCGGCCATCGCGTCGATCGCGGCGCGCCTGATGGCGGGCGAGAAGCTGTCGGCCTTCCCGGCGCGCCCGCCCTACCCCGAAGGCGTCGGCCCCGACACGCCGCTGCCCTTCGCCGATCCGCTGACGCTGGCCGATCCGCAAACGCCGTGGTTCTCGGTCAAGGAAGCCGTGCTGCCCTTCGCCCGTTTCCCGGGCGTCGACACGCTGCTCGGCCCGGAAATGCGCTCCACCGGCGAAGTGATGGGCTGGGATCGCGACTTCCCCTCGGCCTTCTGGAAAGCCCAGCTCGGCGCGGGCACCGTGCTGCCCGAAAGCGGCCGCGTGTTCTTCTCGATCAAGGACTCGAACAAGACCGACGATCTGGCCGAAGCCGCCGCCTCGCTGGTCTCGATGGGCTTCACCATCGTCGCGACCGGCGGCACCGCCGCATGGCTCGCCGAGCATGGCGTGGAAAGCGAGAAGGTTCTGAAGGTCTATGAGGGCCGCCCGAACATCGTCGACCGGCTGAAGAATGACGAGATCGACCTCGTCTTCAACACCACCGACGGCAGCCAGGCGATCTCGGACAGCCGTGACATCCGCGCGGTCGCGCTCTATGACAAGATCCCCTACTTCACCACCGCCGCCGCCTCCATCGCCGCCGTCTCGGCGATCAAGAGCCGCAAAGAGGGCGAGGTGAACGTGCGTTCGCTGCAGTAAGCGATCACACCACGGCGAAAGAACATGTGTCCTCCGAAGCACAAGCTTCGGAGGACATTCATTTTTCACCACACCAAACGTTGTTCGCGCACGCCCCTTGCCTATGAGTGTCGCCTTAACGCTTTGAATAGGCAGGACACATCATGAAAGTCTCTCTTATCGCGGCAGCACTGCTCGCGCTCGCACCGACCGTTTCGAACGCGGCGGATCTGAAAGGCGGCTCGATCGAGCTTGGCTATTCGGATCTCGTGAACAACGATTTCTATTTCGCGCTCGGCAAACGTTCGATCACGGGCTCCGCGGAAGTCGGCTTCGGCCCGGCCTTCTCCGTGCAAGGCGACCTCGCCTATGCGAATTTCGGCAACGGCGCCGGTTTCGACATCGATTCCAACAATGTCGCTCTGCACACGATCTATCATCCGAACGAAGCGACCGCTCTTGGCGTCTTCTTCGGGCGCGACACGATCAACGGCGAGGGCACGAACTACCACGGCGTTGAAGTCGGCCACAGCATCGGGGCCTTCTGGGGTGAAGCCTACTTCACGCGGGTCAAGGAACTGAGCACGAAAGGCGACCTCTACGGCGTCTCGGGGCGCTACACGCTCAATGACCACATCGAGTTCAAAGCGGACCTCGCCAACTTCAACGTCTCGTTCCTGAACACCAACCGCGCCTCCTTCGGGATGGATTACCGTGTGAACGACGCCCTCACGCTGAACGGCACTGTCGGCCATCTCGACATGGGCTATGGCGGGTCTTCGGATTTCATCTCCATCGGTGCGAAATTCACCTTCGGCCCGAACAAAGGCGCGACCTTCCAGCAGCGCGATCTTTTGCACTACCTGCCGGGACAAGGCGGCTTCGCGGCCTGATCATCCGCAGGGCTTATGATGACGACAAGGGCGGCTCCAAGGCCGCCCTTTTTCATACCCGCTGCGCGCGACGCAAGCTGTCAAGCCCGCTGCGCCCGCCGGGCGAGCCAGCTTTGCCACGCCGCCGGAGAGCCCCCGAACGCGTTCATGTCCACCGTTCCGGGTACGCCGGGCACGACACCCGTGCCGCTATATTGCCAGAAGCTCCAATCGGCGCCGGGGTAGCGCTCCATCGGGTGCGCGGTGACCGAGCGCAGCCACATCTCATAGCCCGAGAAGCGCGACAGGTCGTTGTCCCGCCAGAAATCGATCGTCGTGTAGATCACCGGGCGCGTGCCGTAATGCCGCGTCAGGGCCGCGAGGAAGCGGTGCATCTCGGCGCGGGTGACATGGGCCGCGGGACGACGCTGGCAGGTGCGCGAGGTGTGGTTCCACTCGATATCCAGCACGGGCGGCAGATCGCCCCGGCGGCGCGGGACGTTGCGGATATACCAATCCGCCTGCTCTTCGGGGGAGCGGCAGAAATAGTAGAAGTGATAGGCCCCGACCGGCACGCCCGCCGCCCGCGCACGGGTCGCGTTGATGTGGAAACCGGGATCGGAGTGATCGCCGCCCTCGGTCGCCTTGAGCCACGCAAAGGACACTCCCGCCGCGCGCGCCCGGCGCCAGTCGATCTCGCCCTGATAGCGCGCCGCGTCGATCCCGTGCACCGGCAACCGCGCCGGCGCCAGACCTTCCCAATCATGCGGGTCGGTATCGCCGAAGCGCGCAGGGATGCCGCTCGCCCGGTAGTTCGACGCCGACAACACCGCCGGACGCATCAGCTTGGCCTGCTTGCCGCTGGGCGCGCCGCCGCAGCCCGCCAAGGTCAAGGCTGCGCCCGAGACGAATAACCTGCGCGAAATCCCCATGCTCACTCCCCCGTGATTTTTTCCCAGCCTCTCATGCAAACGCCCGCCTGTCATCGCTGACAGACGGGCGTCATTTGACATCGGCGAGGCTTCGCCTAGGAGGGCTCGCTTAACTCCGGGGGCCGAAATCGGCCTTGGTCAGCATGCCATCACCGTTGCGATCGCGCATCGCGAACCACCGATCGGTGCCGCCCACGAATTCCGCGCGCGAGATCACCCCGTCGCCATTCGCATCGAAGGCCCGCAGCCCCTCGGCGGTCGGGATATCGTGGCCCGCGCGCATCGCGTTGCGGCCCTGACCCTGTCGCTTGCCGGGCCCCTGCCCCATGCCCTCGGGCATCTGATGCCCCGGACCTTTGCCGGCCGCGCGTTCCATTTCCTTATGCTCGTCGATCATCGCGATTTCCGCGACGGAGTAGGTGTCATCCTCGTTCGCGTCGAACATCGTGAAAATGTCGCCGCGGCGCTCGCGGGCTTCGGACAGCGTGACGCCACCATCGCCATCGAGATCCCATTGCAGGAGGAATTCCTGCCCCGGCACCGGGGCGGTTTGCGCGAGGCCCGGAGCGGCACCGAGCAGCAATGCGGCGGCAAACGGGGCGGCGAGAGAAGCGATGCGTTTCATCTGTCTGTCCTTCATTACTCATGTCGCTAATGAAACGAAACGGCCCGCGCCTTTCCGGCGCGGGCCTGACAACATGTCGCAGAGCGGGGCCGCTCAGCCTTTCGCGGCGGCCAGCTCGTCCCAGCAGGCCAGCGCGTGACCGGCATACATCACGCCCGGGCCACCGCCCATCTGGATCGCCATGGCGAGCACGTCGCCCAGCTCCTCGCGCGTGCCGCCCGCCTTCATCAGCGCCTCGACATGGAACATGATGCAGGGCTCGCAACGCAGCACGACCGCCATGCCGAGCGCGATGAATTCCTTGGTTTTCACATCGAGCGGCCCGTTCTCCTTCACCGCTTTCGACAGCACACCGAAGCCGCCGACAGCGTCGGGGATCGTCTTGTTCATCACGCGTAGCTCGTTGCGCATCTCGTCGATTTTCGCCTTGTAGCTCATCGCAGGTCTCCTTCGCATTTCGTCCCTCGCGGCGTGACACGGGGCGCGGGCGAAATCCTTGACCTGCGTCAAGCCAACGGGAAGGCGCTGCGTGATGTGACCAAAGTTGAGGGGGCTCCGCCCCCGGCGCGAGACGCGCGCCTCCCTCGGGATATTTTCACCAAGCCGAAGACAGCAGAGTTTCCCCCTTCGCCTTGGCGCAAATATCCCGGGGGGTGAATTCGCGCAGCGAAAAGGGGGGCAGCGCCCCCCTTCTCCGGTCTCAATCGATAGACAGGCTCAGCCGTCGACGCGGATTCGCGCGTTGCTCGGATCGTGCGGGCTGTCCTCGGTCACTTCCGCCGGATAGTCGGCCCCGAGGATGCGCACGGAAAGCTTGGTGCCCGGCTCGGCCAGATCGGGGCGCACATAGCCCATGCCGATCTGCTTGCCGAAGGCCACCGACCAGCCGCCCGAGGTCAGACGCCCGACGCGCTCGCCATCCTGTTTGATGACTTCCTTGCCCCAGGGATCGGCATCGTCCGGCCCGTCGATCAGAAGCGTCACGCATTTCGAGCGGATGCCGGTGTCGAGCATCGCCTGCTTGCCGGTGAACTCCTTCTCGAGGTCGATGAAGCGGTCGAGACCGGCTTCCTGCGGGGTCGCGTCGCGGCCCAGTTCGTTGCCGAAAGCGCGGTAGCTCTTCTCCTGACGCAGCCAGTTCTGCGCGCGCGCGCCCACCAGCTTCATCCCGTGCTTCTCGCCCGCTTCGACCAGCAGATCCCAGAGGTAGCGGCCGAATTCGACCGGGTGATGCAGTTCCCAGCCCAGCTCGCCCGTATAGGCCACGCGCACGGCGCGGACCGGGCACATGCCCAGCTCGATATTGCGCATCGAGAGCCACGGGAAGCGTTTGTTCGACAGCACCGTCTCCGGATAGGCGTCCTTGACCACCTCCTGCAGGATCTTGCGCGCATTGGGACCCGCCAGCGCGAAGACGCCCCATTGGGTGGTCACGTCGTGGCAATCGACATAGTCGCCGCCCGCGGCGCGGAAATCCTCGATCGATTTACGCAGGAAGTCGCCGTCGTAATCGGTCCAGGCGCCCGCCGAGATCAGGTAGTACTCATCCTCGGCCAGACGCACGATCGTGTATTCGGTGCGGGTCGTGCCGGCTTCGGTCAGCGCGTAGGTCAGGTTGATCCGGCCCACTTTCGGCAGCTTGTTGCAGGTGAAGGCATCGAGGAAGGCGGTCGCGCCGGGGCCGCGCACCATATGTTTGGTGAAGGCGGAGGCGTCGATCAGACCGGCCGTGTCGCGCAAAGCCTCGGCCTCGGCCTTGGCATATTGCCACCATTCCCCGCGACGGAACGAGCGGCTGTCATGGTCGAAGCTCGAGGGCGCATCCTTGGGCCCATAATAGTTCGGGCGTTCCCAGCCATTGGTCTGGCCCATCTGCGCGCCCGCCGCGATCTGGCGATCATAGGCGGGGGCAGTGCGCAGCGGACGGCAGGCTTCGCGCTCTTCATCGGGGTGGTGCAGGATGAAGACGTGCTCATAGGCCTCTTCGTTCTTGCGCGCCGCGTATTCGGTGGTCATCCAGCTGCCGTAGCGCTTGGGATCGAGCGAAGCCATGTCGATCTCGGCTTCGCCTTCGACCATCATCTGCGCGAGGTAATAACCGGTGCCGCCCGCGGCGGTGATGCCGAAGGAGAAGCCTTCCGCCAGCCACATGTTGCGCAGCCCCGGCGCGGGGCCGACCAGCGGGTTGCCGTCGGGGGTGTAGCAGATCGGGCCGTTGAAATCGTCCTTCAGACCAACTTCCTCGGAGGTCGGCAGACGATGGATCATCGACATGTATTCTTCTTCGATACGCTCCAGATCGAGCTGGAACAGATCGGCGCGGAAACTCTCCGGCACGTCATAGAGGAAGCGCGCGGGGGCGTTGCGCTCATAGGGGCCGAGGATCCAGCCGCCGCGCTCTTCGCGGACATACCATTTCGCATCGGCATCGCGCAGCACCGGGTGCTCGGGGTTACCCTCGGCGCGCCATTTCACCAGCGCCGGGTCGGCATCGGTGACGATGAACTGGTGCTCGACCGGGATCGCGGGGATCTTGATGCCCAGCAGGCGCGCGGTGCGCTGCGCGTGGTTGCCGGTGCAGGTCACGACATGTTCGGCGCGGATCTCGATCTCTTCGCCCGAGCCGACAAGGTTGCCGCCCTTCTCGACCATCTTCTCGAGCGTGACGACCCATTCCGAGCCGGTCCAGCGATAGGCGTTGACCTGCAGCTTGCGCGCGATCTCGGCACCGTGCTGGCGCGCGCCCTTGGCCATCGCCTGCGTCACGTCGGCGGGGTTGATATAGCCGTCCTGCGGGTGGAACAGCGCGCCCTTGAGGTCTTCGGTGTTCAGAAGCGGCCAGCGCTCCTTCATCTGCGCGGGCGTGAGGAACTCGTGATAGACATCCGCGGTCTCGGCGACGGAGGAATAGAGCTTGTACTCGTCCATCCGCTCCTGCGTCTGCGCCATGCGCAGGTTGCCCACGATCGCGAAGCCCGCATTCAGCCCGGTCTCGGCTTCCAGCGTCTTGTAGAAATCGACCGAGTATTTGTGGATATGGGTCGTCGCGTAGCTCATGTTGAACAGCGGCAGCAGACCCGCCGCGTGCCAGGTCGAGCCCGAGGTCAGCTCGTCGCGCTCGATCAGCAGCGTCTCCCAGCCCGCCTTGGCAAGGTGATAGGCGACACCGCACCCGACCGCGCCGCCACCGACGACCAAAGCTTTCACATGGGTTTTCATCGCGGGGCCTCCTTGCCGATACGGACGTAGGGGCAGATTGACCCTCATATTCGCAAACGCAATCCGATCCGGGCGACATTCGCGCGACAAAAACGACAAAAGCGCACGCGCGGCGCTTCGGGGGCGCGGCGCCCGCCCTGTGGGGCCCGCTTATGAAAGCTCAAGCCCCATTGGATGCGCCCGAACCCGGCGATGACGCTTCCGTGAGGCGAGTCGCGAATCCGTGTTTAGTTCCCACGATTTGTAAAAATTTTTCCCCCGTTTGCACAGGAACTGTGCGCCGTTTCACCAGTTCTCAGACCATCAGAGGCCGGGGAAACCGGAAACCGGGACCGACGCGCCTCACTTAAAACGAAAGGGAGACGAGATATGAAAAAGCTCATCACCACTACCGCCATCGGCCTGATGCTTGCCCTGCCCGCACATGCCGAAGACAAAGCAAATGCAAACGCGACGGCTGAAGCCAACGCGAACGCTTCGGCCAACATGTCGGGCGACATGTTCATGAAGTCGATTCCGGATTCCTTCAACGCCTCGGGCCTCATGGGCAAGCGGGTTTACATCTCGAAGGACAAGGTCGACGCGAAGACCGCGATCAATGAAGCGCAGGACAACTGGGATGACGTTGGCGAAGTCAGCGACGTCGTGATCGGCACCAACGGCGAAGTCGATGCCGTGCTCGTCGACGTGGGTGGTTTCCTCGGTATTGGCGAGAAAACCGTCGCGATCTCGATGGATTCGCTCAACCTGATCCCCGATGGCGACACCGACAATTCCTATTTCGTCGTCGCTCAGGGCAGCAAGGACCAGTTGGACCAAGCGCCGAAATATGACGCCGAAATGCAGACCGCGTTCAGCGCGGAGGCCAATGGCGACAAGAACGGTAACGGCGAAGACATGCAAAACGCCGATGCGTCGCAGCAGATGGATGAGGCCGGCGACCACGCCGAAGCCGCAGCCAAGGCGACCGCCACCGCTGCAGGCGCCGCTGCGAACGAAGCTGCGAACGAGACCGCTCAGGCTGCCGATAACGCAGGCGAAGCGATCGACAACGCCGCCGAGAACACTGCCGACGCCGCTCAGAACGCCGCGCAGGAAACTGAGCAGGCGATGAATAACGCTGGCGACAAGACCGAAGAGATGGCGAAAGACGCCGCTCAGAACACCAAGGAAGCTGCGAACGCGACCGGCCAAGCCGTCGAGAACGCGGCCGAGAACGCTGGCGAAGCGACCAAGGAAGCCGCTAATGAGACCGGCAACGCCATCGACGACGCCGTCGACAGCACCGCCGCTGCCGTGGGCACCATGGGTCAAGCTGACCAGGAAGACGGCCAGAAGGTCGATATCGCTTCGGTCGCTCCCGACACGCTGCGTGGTGAAGGCGTCTATGGCCCGAACGACGACAAGGTCGGCGACGTGTCCGAGCTGGTTCAGGGCAATGACGGTAAAGTCTCGGGCGTCGTGATCGACGTGGGTGGCTTCCTCGGCATTGGCGCCAAGCCGGTCGAAATCAAGGCGAGCGAGCTGACCGTTCTGCAGAACGACACCTCGATCACCGTGCATACCGGTCTGACCGAAGACCAACTGAAGAAGCTTCCGAAATACGAAGCGAAGTAATCTTCGGATGATGTGACGGAGAGCCGGGGGCAGCCCTGCTCCCAGCGAAGGCCCCGGGCGCGTCCCGGGGCCTTTCGTCATCGTGTGACCCAACTCAACCGAAGCCCAAATGAAAAGGCCCCGGATCACGCCGGGGCCTCGAAGCTGTTTTCGAGCGGATCAGGTCATCGACGGCACGACCAGATCCGGCGGGCGGTGCCCGTCGGCGAAGGTCTTGATGTTGACCAGAACTTTTTCGCCCATCTCGACGCGCCCCTCGACAGTGGCCGAACCCATATGCGGCAGCAGCACCACATTCGACAGCTCGCGCAGCCGCGGATTGACCTCCGCGCCATGCTCGAACACGTCGAGCCCGGCCCCGGCCAGCTCGCCCGCGCGCAGCGCCCGCGTCAGCGCATTCTCGTCGATCACCTCGCCGCGCGACGTGTTCACGATCACCGCCTCGGGCTTGAGCATCTTCAGCCGCCGCGCATTGAGCAGATGGAAGGTCGAGGGCGTGTGCGGGCAGTTCACCGAGATCACGTCCATCCGGCTCACCATCTGGTCGAGACTGTCCCAGTAGGTCGCCTCCAGCTCCTCCTCGATATCGGGGTGAACCTTGGTGCGGTTGTGATAGTGGATCTGCATCCCGAAGGCCTTGGCGCGCCGCGCCACCGCCTGACCGATCCGGCCCATACCGAGAATGCCCAGCCGCTTACCGCCGATGCGATGGCCCATGAAGGCGGTGGGCGCCCAACCCTCCCAATTGCCCGCCTGCATATGCGCGAGCCCCTCGGGAATGCGCCGCGTCACCGCCAGCATCAGCGCGATGGTCATATCCGCCGTATCGTCGGTGACGACGCCCGGCGTGTTCGACACCAGCACCCCGCGCTGACGCGCCGAGGAGACGTCGATATGATCGACCCCGGCGCCGTAATTCGCGATCAGTTTCAGACGCTCGCCGGCCTGCGAGATCATCGACGCATCGATCCGGTCGGTCACGCAAGGCACGAGGACGTCGGCACGTTTCATCGCTTCGACCAGCTCCTCCCGGCTCATCTTGCGATCGTCGTGATTGAGCTCGACCTCGAACAATTCCTTCATCCGGGTCTCGACGACCTCGGGCAGGCGTCGCGTCACGACAACACTCAGGCGCGGTGCAGGCATCTCGGTCCTCTCCTCTCTTCCATCGCGGGGCGGTTGGATGCAAACTGCCCCTCAACGCGGGCAGGCACAAGGCCCGGCAAGAGCAGTAATGGCCGAAATCGACATGGGCGCGCAATTTTATTGCGCGCCGGATGTTGCAGACCCGCGGATCAGCCAGCGGGCGGGCCGGGATATGAGGCGGATGATGACGGGCAGCAAAATCCTCGCGGCGGTATCCTCAATTGCGATTCTGGTCGGCGCAATCTGGAGCGTGTCGGGCAATGCCTCGGGCGCGCAGTCGAAATCGAACGCCCCCGCCGCTCAGCCCGCTGCAACCAGCCAGACCACCAAGCCGCAAGCGAAGCCTGTGGCCAAGCCCGCCCCCAACGGCCCCGACGTGCAACTGGCGAAACCCCAGCGCCGCGGCCCCGTCACCCACCTGCCGATCCCGCGCTATGTCTCGCTCAAAGGCTCGAAGGGCAATGTGCGTCGCGGACCCTCGCTCTCGCACCGGATCGACTGGGTCTTCACCCATCCCGGCATGCCGCTGAAAGTCACCGCGGAATTCGGTCATTGGCGGCGGGTCGAGGATAACGAGGGTCAGGGCGGATGGATTCACTACACGCTGATCTCGGGCGTGCGCAACGTGATCGTCCTGCAGGACATGGTCTCGCTCCACGCCCGTCCCGATCCGAAATCCGCAGTCACCGCCAAGGCGCAGGCCGGAGCGATCGCGGGCCTCGGCGCCTGCACCCATGATTGGTGCGAAATCGAGGGCTCGGGCGCGGATGGCTGGCTGCCCAAGACAGAAATCTGGGGCGTCGACCCCGACGAGACCCGTGACTGAGACGCTCACCTGCGCTAGAGCATCGGCGCAAAGGTAGAGACGGCGGCGATGGCCTATAGCGAAAACGAACACCGGATGAACACCTCGGCGGGTCTGGCCTCGGTCGGCACCGCCGCGCTGCTCGTGGCGATCAAGGCCTGGGCGCTGTGGCAGACCGGCGCGCTCTCCGTGGGCGCGTCGCTCGCAGACAGCTCGGTGGACCTGTTGATCTCGGGCGCGGGGCTGCTGGCGATCCTCTATGCCGCGAAACCCGCCGATGACGATCACGCCTTCGGGCATAGCTCCGCCGAAGACCTCGCGGCCCTCGGTCAGGCACTGATCGTGCTGGGCGCGGGCATCACGATCGGCATCACCGGCGTTCAGCGCCTGCTGGCCCCGACCCCGCCCCCGCTTGCCGCCGAAGGTATTGGGATCGCGGTCATGGTCGCTTCTGCGGCGATCACCTTCGGCCTGATCTGGTGGCAGGGCCGCGTGGCGCGCAAGACCGGCAACAAGGTCGTCGCCGCCGACCGGCTGCACTATGTGGGCGACCTGCTGCCGACACTGGGCGCGATCCTCGCGCTCTGGCTCTCGCACGCTTTCGGTTGGGGCGACGTGGACAGCGTCGTCGCGCTGATCGCCGCCGCGATCATGTTTGGCGGCGCGGCGAAAATCTTCCTCGGCGCCTGGAACGCCCTGATGGACCGCGCGGCCCCGGATGAGGTCATCGACGGCATCACAAAGATCGCCCGCGACTGGCCCGGCGTGCGCGGCTTCCACGATCTCAAGACCCGCACCGCAGGCGCACAGATCTTCGTGAACCTGCATATCGAACTCGACGGCGACCAGACGCTGGAAGAGGCCCATGACATCGGCGCCGCGCTCAAACGCGCCATCGTCGAGGCCTATCCGCAGGCCGACGTCATCATCCACAAGGATGTCTATCGGGGCTGAGCGCAACAGGGGGCTCTGCCCCCGCGGCTTACGCCGCCCCCCGGGATATTTCGAGCAGTTGGAAAGCAGATTGTCCTGCTTCCAACTGCCTTAAATATCCCCGCCGGAGGCTCCGGCATCGCCACCCGCTCAAGCGGCAGGATCGAGCAGCCCGCGGCCCTTCAGCAGAGGTTCCACCCCCGGCATCTTGCCCCGGAACTCGGTGTAAAGCTGCTCCGGCGGCCGCGAATTGCCCGCCGACAGCACGAAGCGTTCGAGCTTCGCCGCCGTTTCCGGATCGAACACGTCGCCTGCTTCCTCGAAAGCCTCGAACGCATCGGCATCCATCACCTCGGACCACATGTAGCTGTAATAGCCAGACGAGTAGCCGTCGCCCGAGAAGACATGGGCGAAATGCGGCGTCGCGTGGCGCATCCGGATCGCATGCGGCATGCCGATCTCGCGCAGCACCTCGGCCTGCTTCGCCATCGGATCTTCCGGGGCCGCGCCCTCGTGGAAGGCCAGATCGACCAGCGCCGAGCCGAGATATTCCACCGTCGAGAAACCCTGATCGAAGGTGGCAGCCCCTTTCAGCTTCTCGCGCAGCTCCATCGGCATCGGCTCGCCGGTCTTGTAATGGCGCGCGTGCTTTTCCAGCGTCTCGGGCACGTCGAGCCAATGCTCGTAAAGCTGGCTCGGCAGCTCCACGAAATCGCGCGCGACCGAGGTGCCCGACAGGAACTGATAGGTCACATCCGACAGCATCTGGTGCAGCGCATGGCCGAATTCATGGAACAGCGTGCGCGCGTCGTCATGGCTCAGAAGCGCCGGATCGCCCTTCGCGAAGTTGCACACGTTGACCACGATCGGCACCGGCGCGCCGCCCAGCTTGCGCTGCGAGCGCATCGCCGAGCACCACGCGCCCGAGCGTTTCGAGCCGCGCGCGAAATAATCGCCGAGGAACACGGCCAGCACTTTGCCTCCCCGCGAGACCTCCCAGCCGCGCACGTCGGGGTGATAGAACGGCCCGTCGATCTCCTTGAACTCCAGCCCGAAGAGGCGGTTCGCAGTATCAAAAGCCGCGCCGATCATCGCGTCGAGCGAGAGATAGGGCTTGATCTGCCCCTCGTCGAAATCATGCTCGGCCACGCGGCGCTTCTCGGCATAGTAGCGCCAATCCCACGGCTCGAGATCGCCGTTGATCCCGTCGGCATGCATCATCTCGGCCAGCTTCGTGGCATCCGCCTCTGCGGCAGCCTTCGCAGGCTCCCAGACCCGCATCAGAAGACCGCGCACGGCCTCCGGCGTCTTGGCCATTTCGGGCTCCAGCTTGTAGGCGGCGAAGCTCTCGTACCCCAGAAGCTTCGCACGCTCCTCGCGCAGCTTCAGCACCTCGGCGGCGATCTCGCGATTGTCGGTTTCGCCGCCGTTCGCGCCGCGCGACGTCCAGGCCTCATAGGCGATGCGCCGCAATTCGCGATTGGGCGAGAATTGCAGGAAAGGCACGATCAGCGAGCGCGAGAGCGTCAGCACCGGGCCGTCCTGCCCGCGCTCCTTGCCTGCCGCGCGGGCGGTGTCCACGACGAAATCGGGCAGCCCTTCGAGGTCTTCCTCGGCCAGCAGGCGGAACCAGCCGCTCTCATCGGCCAGCAGGTTCTGACTGAACTGCGTGGTGATCGAGGCGAAGCGCTGCTTGATCTCGCGCATCCGCTCGGCCGCGTCCCCTTCCAGCGCCGCGCCCGACCGGGTGAACATCTGATAATATTGCTCCAGAAGCCGCGCCTGCTCCGGGCCAAGTCCGAGGCTCTCGCGGCTCTGCCACAGCTGGTCGATCCGCGCGAACAGCGCGGTGTTCATCGTGATCTCGGAGGAAAACGCCGCGAGCTTCGGCGCCAGATCGCGCATCAGCTCCTGCCGCGCAGGCATCGCATCGGCCCCGGCGAGGTTGTAGAACACGCCCGCGACCTTCTCGAGCGCCTCTTCCGCAAGCTCCATCGCCTCGATCGTATTGGCGAATGTCGGGGCCTCGGGCGAGTCCGCGATCGCCGCGATATTGGCGCGCGCCTCGGCCAGCGCCGCGTCGAACGCAGGCGCAAAATCGGCATCGGAAATCTGCGCGAAGGGCGGCAGTTCGTAGGGGCCGGTCCAGTCGGCGAGAAGCGGGTTGGTCATGGCGGGTCTCCTTTGCATCGCAAGCTAGGGCGCGTGCTCAGGATTGACCATCCCCCGCGCCGCGCCCTTCGCCGCAAACCGCGCAATCGGCACGCCGTTTGACGCCGAACTGACGGCTCTCGCCCCAAAGCGCATCATAGATCATCAGCCGCCCGCGCGCGGATTGGCCCGCGCCGGTGATCTCCTTGATCGCCTCGGTTGCCATCATCGAGCCCACCACGCCCGGCAGCGCGCCCACCACGCCCGCTTCGGCACAGCTCGGCGCGAGCCCGGCGGCAGGCGCTTCGGGGAAGACGCAGGCATAGCAGGGCGCACCCTTCGCCGGATCGTAGAGCGACAGCTGCCCTTCCCATTGCGTGATCGCGCCGGAGATCAGCGGCGTTCCGGTCGCCACGCAGGCTGCATTCACCAGATAGCGCGTGTCGAAATTGTCGGTCCCGTCGAGGACGAGGTCATATTCGGCGATCAGCCCTTCGGCATCCTCGGCGCTCAGGCGACGGTTATAGGGCAGCACCTCGATATGCGGGTTGAGCGCCAGCATCGCCTTTTGCGCGGAGAAGACCTTGGGCATCCCGAGATCGGCATCGCGATGGATCACCTGCCGCTGCAGGTTGGAATTCGAGACGACATCGTCATCCACGACCCCGATCCGCCCCACCCCGGCCGCGGCGAGATACAAAAGCGCGGGCGAACCGAGCCCCCCGGCCCCAACCACCAGAACCTTGGCCTGCTTGAGCCGCTTCTGCCCCGGCCCGCCGATCTCGCGCAACATGATGTGGCGCGCATAGCGGTCCAGTTCGGCCTCGGAAAAGCTGCCCGGTTTGGGCGCGGGCGCCTCAGCCTCTTTCGCCTCGGCCCTCGTCCGGATCGCCCCGAGCATCCGGCGATAGATCAACACCAGCGCGACGACGACGCCGAGGCCAATCCAACCCGCAAGCGAGCCGCCCAGAACGCGCCCGAGCGGACCAAACCCGGGGATGGGCAGATGCGCGATCACCAAGGCCGCCCAGATCAGCACGAGCATCCCGAAGATCGCACGCACGGAGGCCTTGAGCACCAGCCCGAGCCCCACGATCGCCGCCATCAGAACCAGCCCGAGCATCGCTCAGACCTTCCCGGTCGAGCCGAACCCGCCTACGCCCCGTGCGGTGTCGCCCAAGGCATCCGCGACCTCGAAGCGCGCCTGCACCACCGGGGCGACGATCGCCTGCGCGATGCGGGCACCATGCTCGATCAGATAGGGCTCATGGCCGAGATTGATCAGCAGCACCCCCAGCGGCCCGCGATAATCGGCGTCGATCGTGCCGGGCGTGTTGGGCAGGCTGATCCCGTGTTTCAGCGCCAACCCCGAGCGCGGCCGGATCTGCATCTCGAACCCTTCGGGGATCTCGACGCGCAGCCCGGTCGGGATGATCGCGCGCTGCATTGGTGCGAGCGTGATCCCGCGCGCGCGATCCTCTGCGGCAAGATTGGCGCGCAGATCGGCCCCGGCGGCGCCGTGGGTCTCATAGCGCGGCAGCGCGATCTCGGGATCGGCCCAGTCCTCGCGCAGAACCTTGATGATCGGTGTGCTCACGTGTCTCTCTCCTGCCCGATGTCGCGCGGGCGTCAAATGCGGATGCCTCCGGCGGGGATATTTGGACCAAGCCGAAACAGGCGCGCTTCGTTTCGGCTTGGCATAAATATCCGCCGCGGAGCGTCCCTCAGGCGCCAGCCGCGCCCAAGCTTTCTGCGATGCGCGCAGCCAACCGCCGCGCGACCTCTTGCTTGCCCATCCGGTCCCAGCTTTCCGCGCCGGTCTCGTCGATGATCGTCACCGCGTTCTCGGTCCCGCCCATGATCCCGGTCGCGGGGCTCACGTCATTGGCGACGATCCAGTCGCAGCCCTTGCGGGCGCGTTTGTCGGCCGCAAACCGCGCGACGTCATGGGTCTCGGCCGCGAAGCCCACCACGAGGCCCGGGCGCCCTTCGCCCATTTTCGAGACGGTGGCGAGGATGTCGGGGTTCTCGGCGAATTCGAGCGCGGGCGGTGCGCCGGTGCCGTCCTTCTTCATCTTCCGCTCGGCCGCGTTCGCCACGCGCCAATCGGCCACGGCGGCAGCGAAGATCGCCGCCTCGGCGGGCAGCGCGGTCTGCACTGCGTCCAGCATCTCGCGCGCGGTCTCGACCTTGACCACCCGCACGCCCGCAGGCGGCGCGACCGTCGCGGGGCCGGTGACGAAGGTGACATTAGCACCGAGGTCCCGCAGCGCGGCGGCAAGGGCCGTGCCCTGCGCGCCCGAGGAGCGGTTCGCGATATAGCGCACCGGGTCGATCGGCTCGTGGGTGGGCCCCGAAGTCACGAGGATATGGCGGCCCTTCAGCGGACCGTCCGACAGCGCGGTATCGATCGCAGCCAGGATCGCCTCGGGTTCGACCATCCGGCCCTCGCCGAACTCGCCACAGGCCATGTCGCCCTCGGTCGGGCCTGCGAAGATCACGCCATCGGATTTGAGCGTCGCGATATTGCGCTGCGTTGCGGGGTGCTCCCACATCCGCACATTCATCGCGGGCGCGATCAGCACGCGCTTGTCGGTGGCAAGCAACAGGGTCGAGGCGAGATCATTGGCCAGACCGTTCGCCATCTTCGCCATCAGATCGGCGGTGGCGGCCACGACGACCACCAGATCGGCCGCGCGCGACAGCTGAATATGACCGATCTCGGATTCATGCGTCAGATCGAAGAGGTCGGAATGAACCGCCTCGCCCGCAAGCGAGGAGACGGTCAGCGGCGTCACGAACTCGGCCCCGGCCTTGGTCAGGACCGGGCTCACCGAGGCCCCCGCCCCGCGCAGCAGACGGATCAGCTCGGGCGCCTTGAAGGCCGCGATACCGCCGCCGATGATCAACAGGATGCGTTTGCCCGCAAGCATTTGCCTCTCCGTGAAACTCTCTCAGATGGTCTAAGCGCCGGGGCGCATTGGCGCAAGGATCACTTGAACGCGGCGCAGGGATCGGCGCGTTCGGTCGGCGGCGTAATGATCCAGTCGTCAAAGGGCTGCGCGCCGGGATCGGTGCCCGGCTCCGCCTCGATCTGACCGATCGCCACGACCTTCGCCTGCGGGTCCGCCTTGCGCAGAAGCGCGGGCACGGCGAGGTCGGTCTTCGCATGGCCTGACCCAGTGATGACCGCGACCGGCCCGCCGGTCTCCTTCAGCGCGTCGAGCGCCACCCGCGCAAACGCCGCATCGCGGAAGCGTTGCGCCGCGACCATGCCGGGCAGCAGATCGGGCGGCAATGCGTTGCAATGATCCTCTTGCGACTCCGCTTCCAGCTTGGCCTGCAGGTCTTCCGGATAGGCTTGATCGAGCCCGTAACGTGCCGCATTCGGCCCGAACACCTCCGGCAGCGGCTTGGTCATCGCGGCGCGTACGGTCTCGCGCGGCTGCGCGGCGCCATAGACTTTCGCATCGCCCAAAGCGGCGAAAATCGGATAATAGATCGCGAAATCGGGCCAGCCCGAATTGTCCCAGTCCAGCGCCTTTGCGAGCGCGCCTTCATCCTTCAAAAGCGCGGGCGTAATCTTCGCCGCCTGCTCGGGCGTCAATTGCTCGAACACCACGGCGGCGGGCTTCAGCGCCTTGATCGCACGCGCCTGATTGAGGTGATGGGTCGGGTTGTCATGTATCTCTCCCAGAACGACAATATCGCCCGACAGCGTATCCAGCTGGGCGGGCGATATTTCCGCGCCAAAGGCGGGACCGGTCAGAGACAGCAGGCAGAGCGCGGCAAGAAACTTCCTCATACGAAGAAGCTTTGCACCTCGCCCTGATGGGTTTCAAGCGATTTGCGCATCTTGCCGAAAGCCTGCGCTTCGAGCTGACGGATACGCTCTTTCGAAAGCCCCAACTCTTCACCGAGGCTTTCCAAAGTGCGCGGATCTTCGATCAGACGACGTTCGCGGACGATATAGGCTTCGCGGTCGGTCAGGCGGCCCATCGCCTCGCCCAGCCAGACTTTCATCGTCTGACCGTCATGGCTGTCGGCCACGGTTTCCTCGGGGCTCGCGCCGTCATCTTCCAGCGTATCGACCCATTCGCGGCCTTCGTCTTCGCTGGACTGCGTGGCGTTGAGCGAGAAGTCGGAGCCGGACAGGCGGCCTTCCATCATCTCGACATCCGAGAGCGGCACGCCGATCACTTCGGCCACGCGCTGACGCAGCTGCATTGCGTCGAGCTGCTCGCCCTCTTGCTGCGCTTCGCGGGTCAGCTGGGCTTGAACGCGGCGCATGTTGAAGAACAGCGCCTTTTGCGAAGAGGTGGACCCGGTGCGCACCATCGACCAGTTGCGCATCACGAATTCCTGGATCGAGGCTTTTATCCACCAGACAGCATAGGTCGAGAACCGCACGCCGCGTTCCGGGTCGAACTTGTCGGCGGCTTTCATCAGACCGAGTGAGGCTTCCTGGATCAGATCGTTCATCGGGGCGCCGTAGCGGCGGAACTTCGAAGCCATCGAGATCGCTAGACGCATATAGGCTGTCACAAGCCGATGCAGCGCCTGCTCGTCCCGATTGTCGCGCCACGCTCGCGCCAGTTCCGCTTCGGTTTCTGCATCCAGGAACTCTGCCCGCATTGCTTGGCGTGGCAGGGTTTCATCGGTCATACCATCGAGTGCCATTTACAATCTCCCTGGGGTGTCCAGCCCAAACCGGCGCAACTTTGCAGTGGCGGTTGCTTTGCCCACCCAATGCGAATGACATGAATTGGTTCCTCACGGAAATGTTGAATTTTGCCTGAAACTTTGTGCGCAACGCGCACTTGACGAGGTTTTAAAGCGAAAAACGAAATAAATTCATACCGCTATGCTGAAGGCATCACTCCTTCTTGAGCATCCCATATCATAAGCCTGCTCACGAACACTTGAGGGACTGTAACGCAACATCTTGATCTGCTGCGCGAAATTGAAGCCTGGGCTGTGCAGATATGCAGGAAACGCAGGTTTTCGCGAATATCTCGGCGGTCGGGTCGAGCGACGCACCCCCTGCTCGAGTCGCAGTTTTGAACCGCGCCTTGCCCGTCCCGCCGCCTGTTAACCATTCCTAAACCATGCCCGCGCTACCCCTCGACGAAGAGGCGCAGGAGAGCCGATGGTCAGCCAGAGCTACACGGTCGCGTTCGAGGGGGGCGAGGCCCGCCTCGTGGAGGTGCAATGCGCGCTCTCCGAAGGGATGCCCGGCTTCGCGGTCGTGGGTCTGCCCGACAAGGCGGTGTCCGAGGCGCGCGAGCGAGTGCGCGCGGCACTTGGTGCGCTGGGAATTGCACTGCCGATGCAGAAGATCACCGTGAACCTCTCGCCTGCCGATCTGCCGAAAGAGGGCTCGCATTTCGACCTGCCGATCGCACTGGCGCTGCTGGGCGCGATCGGGGTCGTGCCCCGCGACAGGATCGAGGCGCTGGTCGCCGTGGGGGAGCTGTCGCTCGACGGGCGGCTCCTGCCGGTCGCGGGTGCCCTGCCCGCCGCGATGGCGGCCGCCGCGCAGGACAAGGGGCTGATCTGCCCGAAGGGCTCGGGCGCAGAGGCGGCCTGGGTCGGTGCGGCCGAGGTGACGGCCCCGGCGACGCTTGGCGCCGCGATCGACCATCTCAGCGGTCGCCTGCCGCTGGAGCCCGCGCTCCCGGGTCTCGTTCGCGACACGACGCACCCGCGCGACCTGCGTGATGTGAAGGGTCAGGAACGAGCCAAACGCGCGCTGGAGATCGCCGCTGCCGGTCGCCACCACCTGATGATGATCGGCACGCCCGGCTCGGGTAAATCCATGCTGGCCGCGCGCCTGCCCTCGATCCTGCCCGAGATGCGCCCCGAGGAGATGCTGGAAACCTCGATGATCCAGTCGCTGTCGGGGCTGCTGGCCGAGGGCGGCATCTCGCGCACCCGACCCTTCCGCGAACCGCATCACACCGCCTCAATGGCCGCGATGATCGGCGGCGGGCGTGGCGCGCGGCCCGGCGAAGTCAGCCTCGCCCATAATGGCGTGCTGTTCATGGACGAGTTTCCCGAATTCCCCCGCGCCGTGCTGGAGACCCTGCGCCAGCCGATCGAGACCGGCGAAGTCGTCGTCTCGCGCGCCAACGCCCATACCCGCTATCCCTGCCGCTTCCTGCTGATCGCGGCGGCGAACCCCTGCAAATGCGGATATCTCGGCGATGCAGAGCGCGCCTGCGCCCGCGCGCCCGGCTGCGGCGACGATTATCTAGGGCGGATTTCGGGGCCTCTGATGGATCGGTTCGACCTGCGCATCGAAGTGCCGCCGGTGCGCTATGCCGATCTTGACCTGCCAGCCTCCGGCGACAGCTCCGCCGAGGTCGCGGCCCGCGTTGCGGCCGCGCGCGAGCGGCAGGCCCAGCGCTTCGCGGATCACCCCGCGATCCGCGTCAATGCCGAAGCCGAAGGACAGTTACTGGAAGACATCGCGACGCCGGATGCGCAGGGGCGCGATCTGCTGGCCCGGATGGCCGAGCGGGTCGGATTGTCGGCGCGCGGGTACCACCGGGTTCTGCGGGTCGCGCGCACCATCGCCGATCTCGACCATGCCGAGCACGTGCGCCAGCCCCATATCGCCGAGGCGTTGAGCTATCGGCTCAGCGCGGTGGCAGGGTGAGCATCCGGCGCGCCGCCGCAGCAGCATCCTCCAGCGCCGCGCGCGCCTCGGGCACCCGCCCGTCGAAGAAATGCCAGACATGCGGCGCATCGGGCCAGCTTTGCACCGTGACATCCGCGTCGAAGCTGCGCAGCCGCTCGGCCATACGCAGCGAGTCATCGCTGAGAATTTCCCCCATCGAATGCTGGATCAGCACCGGCGGCGGATCGGGGAACTCCGCGAAAAGCGGCGAGAAGCGCGGATCGGCCGCGTCGTGTCCGCGCAGAACCATCTCGCAGGTATCGCCAAGCCGTTCGACCGGCAGCATCGCATCTTTCGCGGCATTGACGCGGAGGCTCTCCCCCGAACAGGTCAGGTCCGTCCACGGGCAGAAGGTAATCGCCCCGGCAGGCGGCGTGCCGCGCTGGCACAGCACGCTCAGAAGCGCCAGTGTCAGACCGCCCCCCGCGCTGTCGCCCGCGATCACGATCGCGCTCGGGTCGTAACCCATGTCCACCAGCGCATCGAAAGCTGCGGTCGCATCCTCGAGCGCCGCGCCCACCGGCGCCTCGGGCGCGAGGCGGTAATCCGGCACGACCACCTCGAGACCGCTCAGCTTCGCCAAACGCCCCGCGAGCCCGCGATACATCCACGGGGAGCCGGTGACGTAACCGCCGCCATGAAGATAGAGAATGATGCGCCCCACCGAGGACCGCCCCGCGCGCAGCGACAGCGCATTGCGCCCGGCCAGCTTCGTCGGCAGACGGCAGAGCCCGGTCGGCTCGCGCACGACCCAACTGGCCAATCTCTCCGTCGCGCGCCGCGTTTGCGCAGCCCCGTGGAACCGGCGCACCATCGGTTTCGCGATGCTGCGCAGCCAAAGATTGAGAAAGACCAGCCGGATCGACATATCAGCTCCGTTTCGCTTCGATCGCCTCCCAGATGCGGGCGGTGATATTCACGCCGTCGAAACGCTCAAGCTCCTGAATGCCCGTCGGCGAGGTGACGTTAATCTCGGTCAGCCAGTCGCCGATCACGTCGATGCCGACGAAGATCTGCCCCTTCTCACGCAGATACGGGCCGATCCGCTCGCAGATTTCGCGGTCGCGCGCGGTCAGCTCGACTTTCTCGGGCCGTCCGCCGACATGCATGTTCGACCGCGTCTCGCCCGCCGCCGGCACCCGGTTGATCGCGCCCACCGGCTCGCCATCGACGAGAATGATCCGCTTGTCGCCCTTCGAAACGGCGGGCAGGAACTTCTGCGCAATGAGAGGCTCGTTGTTGATGCCGATGAACAGCTCGTGCAGCGACGACAGGTTGCGATCGTTCGGATCGAGCCGGAAGACCCCCGCCCCGCCATTGCCGTAGAGCGGCTTGAGAATGATATCGCCATGCTCCGCCTTGAAAGCCCGAATGGCCTCCAGATCGCGCGCGATCAGTGTCGGCGGCGTCAGGTCAGGGAAATCCAGAACGAGAAGCTTCTCGGGCGAGTTGCGGACCCAGAAAGGATCGTTGACGACCAGCGTCTCGGGATGGATCCGCTCCAGCAGATGGGTCGTCGTGATATAGCCCATATCGAAGGGCGGGTCCTGCCGCAGCCAAACCACATCCCAGTCGCCCAGATCGACCTCGGTCTCTTCGCCCAGCGTGAAGTGGTTGCCCTTCTCACGCCGCACCACCAGAGGCCAGCCACGCGCATAGACGTGCCCCTCGCGGTAGATCAGGCGATCCGGCGTGTAGTAGAATAGCTCGTGCCCACGCGCCTGCGCCTCTTCGGCGATCCTAAACGTGCTGTCAGCCTCGATATTGACCGCTTCGATCGGATCCATCTGGATCGCAACTTTCAATCCCATCCGCGCCCCCTCTTTAGACTGCAATCTTGATGCAATGTGGCGCGTCTGGATGCAACCTCAACCCACGGGCCGGTCACATTCCGAAATAGGCGTTCTCCAGGACCTTGATCTCCCCGATCTCATTGACCAATGCGAGATCGAACCGGACCTTGCGATTGCAGTTTGCCGGAGCGGGATGGCGCATCAGATATTCTTCGACCGAAATGCATATCCGGCGCATCTGACGCTGCGAGAGACGTTCCGCGGCGCGGGCATGGCTGCGCGATTTCTTCACCTCGACGAAGATTAGGGTGTCGCCCTCCCGTGCGATCAGATCGATCTCGCCGCCATATTTGCCCCGCCAGCGATGTTCCGAGACCGCGCGCCCTGCCCGCTCGTAATGCAGCATCACCTGCTCTTCGGCGGCGAGACCCGAATGATACGACAGCGATCCACTCATCTCTTTTTCTCCATGGCCAGAGCGGCCTGATAGACCTTGCGACGCGGCAACCCGGTCGCGCCTGCGACGGCATCGACCGCATCGCGAAGCGACTCCCGATCAAGCGCGGCGCTCAACCGCCGCTCCAGCTCCGCGTCGTCGATCTCGACCGCGTGCGGCCTGTCGACGACGACGACGATCTCGCCCTTGATCGGCGCCTCGGCCACGCTCTCCGCAAGCTCTTCCAGCGTTCCCCGGCGGACCTCTTCGAAGCGTTTCGTCAACTCCCGGCACAGCGCCGCTTGTCTCTCTTTTCCCAGACTATGGGCCGCGTCAGCTAACATTTCCCTAACGCGTTTGGGGCTTTCATAGAAAACCAGCGTCGCCGGAATTTCCTTGAACTCCGCGAGCCAGTTTCGCCGCGCCCCTTTACTGTTTGGCGCGAACCCCGCGAAGAGGAAGCGATCCGTCGGCAGGCCCGACAGGGTCAGCGCCGTCAGCACTGCCGAGGGGCCCGGCGCGCTATAGAGCGGCAGCCCAGCCTCGATCACCGCGCGGCCGAGCTGATAGCCCGGATCGGCGACCAGTGGCGTACCTGCCTCGGAGGCGTAGACCACCGACTTCCCCGCCTCCAAGGCTGCGAGGATTTTCGGGCGCATCGCGGCGCCGTTATGGTCGTGATAGGCGAGCACCTGACGCCCGTTCAGCGGCACGCCGTGGATCTCCATCAGGTGCCGCAGGCTGCGCGTATCCTCGGCCGCCAGAACGTCGGCTGCGCGCAGCATGTCGAGGGCGCGCAGGGTGATGTCGCGGGCGGCTCCGATGGGTGTGGCAATGAAATGAAGCCCCGGGCTCAACGGCGCCGGAGCGCCCTTGGTTCCCTTATTTTCCGTGTTTGCATCAGATACAACACCCTCGCCCATCGCCCGCCTCATCACTTGTGTGGAACGTTTACTTCACGCCTGCTTGTGCGTAGTCTCAGCCGCGTCATTTCCTCGCGGTTCGCAGGCGTTGCTTCAGTGCCCGGACCGGACGCCAACGCCCAAAAGGACGTATCATGTTTAATCTCATTCGTAACCCCCGCGCCCTCGCCGCGCGAATCGCAGCCCTCCTCGCATTGGTCTGGCTTGCGGCCTGTCAGCCGGGGCCGATGGGCAATTCCGGTCAGAAGATCGACACCAGCGCACCGGTCAAGGTGGCACTTCTGGTTCCGGCCGGGTCCGGCAACGCTGGCGATGAGACTCTCGCGCGGGCGCTGCAGAATGCGGCAAATCTCGCGATTCAGGATCTGCAAGGCGCACGGATCGACCTGCAGGTCTACAACACCGCCGGCAATCCGCAGCAAGCGGCCGCGATGGCCACCAAGGCCGCCGACGAGGGCGCCAAGGTCATCCTCGGCCCGGTCTATGCGCAATCGGCGAATGCCGCAGGTCTCGCGGTCGCCTCGCGCAACATCAACGTGCTGGCGTTTTCGAACAACACCAACGTCGCGGGCGGCAACGTCTTCGTGCTCGGCCCGACCTTCCAGAACACCGCCAACCGCCTCGTGAGCTTCGCCGCACGTCAGGGCAAGAAGCGGATCATGGTCGTGCATGAGCAGACCACGGCGGGCGAGATCGGCGCACAGGCGATCCAGACCGCGGTCGCACGCTCGGGCGCTTCGCTCGCAGGCGTGGCCTCCTACCCGTTCTCGCAGCAGGGCGTGGTCGATGCGACGCCGCAGATCGCAAGCCGCGTGAAGTCCGGTGACGTCGATGCGCTGTTCCTGACGGCCGATACCGCAGGCGCGCTCCCGCTGCTCACGCAGCTGATGGGCGAGCAGGGCGTGACCCCGCAGACCACGCAATATATCGGCCTGACCCGCTGGGATATTCCGCCGGCGACGCTGTCGCTGCCGGGCACCCAGAGCGGCTGGTTCGCCGAGCCCGATCCGGCGCTGCAACAGCAGTTCGTCTCGCGCTATGGTGCCGCTTACGGGCAAGCGCCCCACCCGATCGCAGGCCTCGCCTATGACGGGATTGCAGCAATCGGCGCGCTGGTGAAGTCCGGCAACCCGGATGCGCTGACCAAGCAGGGCCTGACCCAGCGTTCGGGCTTCGTGGGCGTCAACGGCGTCTTCCGCTTCCTGCCCGACGGCACCAACGAGCGCGGCCTCGCCGTGGCACAGGTCCGCAACGGCCAGGCGGTCGTGATCGACCCGGCGCCGCGCAACTTCGGCGGCTTCGGATCCTGATCCGGACCGCCCCCAAACGAAAGGGCCCGGTAAGGGACAAGATCGCGCAGTGACCCGCATGACAGACACCGCCCCGGCAGCGACCGGGGCGCCCCTCCTTCTGGATCAGCAGCGTCTGTTCGACGCGCTCGATGCAGCGACCTCCGACGCCAGCGACCCGAAAGACATCCGGGCCGCGACGGTGACATTCCTCTCCGAGGAACGCCGCGCCGCCGCCGCCGCGATCGAGGCCGATTTCGAGACCCATCCGCGCGCCGCGCGCGACACGGTCGAAGCCTATGCGCAGATGACCGACGGCATCGTCCGCTCGGTGCTCCGCATCGCGACGGAGCGCCTGCACCCCAGCGGCATCCGCACCGAGGCGGAGCGCTTCGCAGTGCTCGCCGTGGGCGGCTATGGCCGTGCCGAGATGGCGCCGCATTCCGATGTCGATCTGCTGTTTCTCACCCCATACAAGGTCACCCCGTGGGCCGAGAGCGTCATCGAGTCGATGCTCTACATGCTCTGGGATCTGAAGCTGAAGGTCGGTCACTCGTCCCGCACGCTCGACGACTGCATCCGGCTCGGGCGCGAAGACATCACGATCCGCACCGCTCTTCTCGAACATCGCTGCGTGGGCGGCGACGAGAAGCTGGCCGAGGCGCTGTCGCTACGCCTTCGTCACGATCTCTTCGAGGGCAGCGAGGCCGAGTTCATCGAGGCCAAGCTGGAGGAACGCTCGCAGCGCCACCGCCGTCAGGGCGGGCAGCGTTACGTGCTCGAACCCAATGTGAAAGAGGGCAAGGGCGGGTTGCGCGACCTGCAGACTCTCTACTGGATCGGCAAATATATCCATCACGTCGGCCGCGCCCGCGAATTGATGAAGATCGGCGCCTTCTCGCCCGAGGAATACGAGACCTTCCACGAGGCCGAGAATTACCTCTGGGCGGTGCGCTGCCACCTGCATCTGATCTCGGGCCGCGCCTCGGATCAGCTGACCTTCGACATGCAGGTCGAAGTGGCCGAGCGCATGGGCTATCGCGATCTGGCGGGCCGCCGCGCGGTCGAGGTCTTCATGCAGGATTACTTCCGCCACGCGACCGCCGTGGGCGACGTGACCCGCATCTTCCTGACCAAGCTCGAAGCGCAGCATGTGAAAAGCGCGCCGATGCTGCAGCGGATTTTCCGCAGGCGGCGCAAGCTGAAAGCCCCCTATTGCGAAGAGAACGGGCGGATAAATGTCGCCGACGAGCAGGCGTTCCTCTCCGATCCGGTAAACCTGCTGCGGCTGTTCGAGGAAGGGCTGCGCTCGGGGATGCTGATCCACCCCGACGCGATGCGGCTCGTCTCGGCCAATCTCGACCTGATCGACGACAAGGTGCGCACCAATCGCGAAGCGCAGCGCATCTTCCTCGATCTGCTGCTCAAGCACGGCAACCCGGAACGCGCGCTGCGGCGGATGAACGAACTGGGCGTGCTGGCGGCCTTCATCCCGGAATTCGAACCGATCGTCGCGATGATGCAGTTCAACATGTATCACAGCTACACGGTGGACGAGCACACGATTCAGGTCGTCTCCACGCTGGCGCAGATCGAGCGCGGCGAGCTGGTCGAGGATCTGCCGCTGTCGTCGCACATCCTCGAAGAAGGCATCAATCGCAAGGTCCTCTATGTCGCGCTGCTGGTGCACGACATCGGCAAGGGGCGACCCGAGGATCATTCGATCCTCGGCGCGAAGATCGCCCGCAAGGTCGCGCCGCGGCTGGGGCTGAACCAGGAGGATTCCGAGACCGTCGAATGGCTTGTGCGCCACCACCTGCTGATGTCCGACGTGGCGCAGAAGCGCGACCTCTCGGACCCGCGCACGATCCGCGATTTCGCCAAGCGCGTGAAGTCGCGCAAGCGGCTCGACCTGCTGACCGTTCTGACCGTCTGCGACATTCGCGGCGTCGGCCCGAATGTCTGGAACAACTGGAAAGCCACCCTGCTGCGCAAGCTGCATTCCGAGACCGCGATGGCGCTGGAGCACGGGCTGGAAGCGGTCAATCGCGAGCAGCGCACCGATGAGGCCAAGCGTGCCTTGCGCGAAGTTCTGGAGGCGGATGACAGCTGGGACAAGGCACAAATCCGCGCCGAGCTGGCCCGGCACTACGCGCCCTACTGGCAGGCGCTCGCCACGGTCAATCACGAGATCTTCGCGCGGCTCCTGCGCGATCTGGGCGATGACGAGATCCGCATCGACCTGCATCCCGATGACGATCACGACGCGACCCGCGTGAGCTTCGCGCTGGCCGATCACCCCGGCATCTTCTCGCGGCTCTCCGGCGCGCTGGCACTGGTCGGCGCGAATGTGGTCGACGCGCGCACCTATACCTCGAAGGACGGCTATGCGACCGCCGTCTTCTGGGTGCAGGATGCCGAGGGTCACCCCTATGAGGCGTCGAAGCTGACCCGGCTGCGCGGCATGATCGAGAAGACGCTGAAAGGCGAGGTCGTCGCCCGCGAGGCACTCAAGGATCGCGACAAGCTCAAGAAGCGTGAGCGCGAGTTCAAATTCCCGACCCATATCACCATCGACAACGAAGGATCGGATATCTACACGATCATCGAAGTCGATACCCGCGACCGGCCGGGCCTTCTCTACGACCTGACCCGGGCGCTGGCGTCGAACAACATCTCGATCTCCTCGGCGGTGATCGCCACCTATGGCGCGCAGGTCGTGGACAGCTTCTATGTGAAAGACATGTTCGGCCTGAAACTGCATTCCAAACCCCGCCAGGAAGCGCTCGAGAAGAAGTTGATGGACGCCATCGCGTCGGGCGCGAAACGGGCGGGCAACTGACATGAAACCAATCCGGCTGGTGCGCGGCTTCCTCACGGTGGGCGGCTGGACCATGGCGAGCCGCATCCTCGGGTTTGCGCGCGACATGATGATCGCGGCCTTCCTCGGCGCAGGCCCGGTGGCCGAGGCCTTCCTCGTGGCCTTCTCGCTGCCCAACCTGTTCCGGCGCTTCTTCGCGGAGGGCGCGTTCAACACCGCCTTCATCCCGATCTTCTCGAAGAAGCTGGAGGGCGGCGAGAACGCGAAGGGTTTTGCACGCGAGGCGATGGGGGGATTGGCCTCTGTGCTGATCTTGTTGACGCTGGTGGCCTCGGCGGCGATGCCGTGGCTGGTGCTGGCGATGGCCTCGGGTTTCGCGGGCGATGAGCGGTTCACGATCGCCACAACTTATGGCCGGATCGCCTTCCCTTACATCCTCTTCATCTCGCTGAGCGCGCTTCTGTCGGGCGTGCTGAACGCGGCGGGGCATTTCGCTGCCGCGGCCGCAGCACCCGTGCTGCTGAACGTGACCTTCGTGATCGCGATGCTCATGGCCGATCAGGCGGGCTGGCCGGTGGGCGATGCGCTGGCTTGGGCCGTGCCGGTCGCGGGCGTGGCGCAGCTTGCGCTCGTCTGGGTCGCCGCATGGCGCGCGGGTTTCAAGATCGTCCCGAAGCGCCCGCGCCTGTCGCCCGACATGAAACGCCTTGTCCGCATCGCGATCCCGGCGATGCTCGCGGGCGGCGTGGTCCAGATCAACCTGCTGGTGGGCCGTCAGGTCGCCTCGCATTTCGACGGTGCAATCGCATGGCTGAACTATGCCGACCGGCTCTATCAGCTGCCGCTGGGCGTGGTGGGCATCGCGATCGGCGTGGTGCTGCTGCCCGATCTGTCGCGCCGTTTGCGCGGCGGCGATACGGCAGGCAGCCGCTATTCCTTCTCGCGTGCGGGCGAATTCGCGCTCCTCTTCACCGTCGGCCCTGCCATAGCACTTCTGGTAGCAGCCCAGCCCATCGTCTCGGTCCTGTTCGAGCGCGGCCAGTTCTCCCACGAGGACACGATCGCCACCGCATGGGCCACCGCGATCTACGGGCTCGGCCTGCCCGCCTTCGTGCTGCAAAAGGTTCTGCAGCCCTTGTATTTCGCCCGCGAGAACACCCGCACGCCGTTCAACTACGCGCTGGTCGCGATGGTGGTGAACGCGGTACTGGCGATCGGGCTGTCCTTCGTGATCGGCTATCTCGCAGCGGCTGTCGGCACGACGCTCGCCGCCTGGGCGATGGTCGCGCAGCTCTGGCTCGGCGCGCGTCCGATGGGCGAGGCCGCGAGCTTCGATCACCGTTTCTACCGCCGCCTGCCCCGCATCGTGATCGCGGCGCTGGTGATGGGGGCTGCAATCTGGGCGGTGACCTGGGCGGTGCCGGGCGCGTTCGCCGTGCCGGGCCTGCGCGCGCTGGCACTGCTGGGGCTCGTGCTGTTCGGGATGCTCGTCTATTTCGGCACGGCTATCGCCATTGGCGCGATGCATATGGCCGATCTGAAAGGTGCGATGCGCCGCGGTCCGGGCGGGGCGTGAGGGGCTACTTTGGCACGGGGCGACCAGCCCCGGGCCGCGCCCGACCCTCCCCACGGGAGGGCGCATTGGCGATGACATCGCGGTTTCAGACGACTTTCGGGCTTGAGAGATAAAGCGCCAAGCCACTAGCGACCCGAGGCGCCCACCCGAGGCTCGGGCGCGCCCCTAAGTTCTCACCGCCGCCGCAGCCGCTGCAAGGTCCGCTGCATCCCGCCGGGTGCCACGAAGAAGCTCAGCACGAAGCCCGCGACGAACCCGACGATATCCGCGATCCAGTCGGGCCGCGCGCCGAAGATCATCGCGAAGATCAGCTGGATGCCCATCAGCGCCCCGATCAACGAAAACGCCCGCAGCTGGTTCGCATTCTCCTGCCCGAGCCGCGTCCACAAGATCCACGTGAAGGCCCCGATCAGCCCGTAATCGCCTGGATAGCCGCCATAGAGCCCGATCTGCGTAAACGGCAGCGCCGCATAGACCAGCGCGCCAAGGATCGTCGCGCCGAAGAACACGACCGCCACGGCGAGCCCCGAGAAGATCTCTCCCACCATCTTGCCCAGCGCCAAGAGGAACACGAGCACGAAGATCGCCTGCGTCACCGAGGCGTTCACGAACGGATAGGTCAGAATGCGCATCATCTGCTCGGGCGGATATTGCCCGGTATCGATCATCGCGCGCATCACCTGCGGCGAGAAGGCGAATTTCTGCAGTGCGTCGAGCCGCCAGCCCGCCGCCTGCGCCCCGCCGATCAGACCCGACTGGCCCATCGCGAAGAACAGCTCCGTCGCTATGATCGGCAGCGCCAGCAGCCAGACCACGGGCGGCAGCGGGTTCACCGGGTGTTCGTCATAACCGTCGCGCATGTCTCGCCTCTCCTGCTCACGGGCTCAGTTGCGCCCTTTGCGCTTTAGCGATAAGCGAGCGGAGAGCGGATTTCCACCCCGGGAGATCCTCAATGGCGGGCTTCCACCCCCCGCAGATCAGGAGCATCAGATGAGCGAGCAAGCGCAACCCCTCAACGCCAATTTCAAACCGCGGATCTTCTCCGGCATCCAGCCCTCTGGCGGGCTGACGCTGGGAAACTATCTGGGCGCGCTCAAGCGCTTTGCCCAGAAGCAGGACGAAGGGATCGAGACGATCTACTGCCTCGTCGACATGCACGCGATCACGGTCTGGCAAGAGCCCGAGGCATTGCGCCGCAACACCCGCGAGGCGGCTGCCGCCTTCCTCGCCTCGGGCGTCGATCCGAAACGCTCGATCCTGTTCAACCAGAGCCAGGTCTCGGCCCATGCCGAACTGGCCTGGGCGTTCAATTGCGTCGCGCGTCTGGGCTGGATGAACCGGATGACCCAGTTCAAGGACAAGGCGGGCAAGAATGCCGAGAAGGCCAGCCTCGGCCTCTACGCCTACCCCGCGCTGATGGCCGCGGATATCCTACTCTATCACGCGACGATGGTGCCGGTGGGCGAGGATCAGAAGCAGCATGTGGAGCTGACCCGCGACATCGCGGCCAAGTTCAACCATGACTACAAGACCGAGTTCTTCCCCGCCCCCGAGCCGCTGATCGAAGGCGCCGCCACCCGCGTTATGTCCCTGCGCGACGGCACCAAGAAGATGTCGAAATCCGACCCGTCGGATGCGAGCCGCATCAACCTGACCGACGATGCCGACACGATCGCCAAGAAGATCCGCAAGGCCGTGACCGACCCCGAGCCCCTGCCTTCGGATCTCGACGGGCTCAAGGACCGGGCCGAGGCGCGCAACCTCGTGAACATCTACGCCGCGCTGGCCGACATGACGCCGACGCAGGTGCTGGGCGAATATGGCGGCGAAGGCTTCGGCAAGTTCAAACCGGCGCTGGCGGAACTGGCGGTCGCGAAGCTTGCTCCGATCTCGGACGAGATGACCCGGCTGATGAACGACCCCTCCGAGATCGACAATATCCTCGGCGACGGCGCGAACCGGGCCGACGAGATCGCGCAACCGATCCTGGGCAAGACGCTCGAGATCATGGGTATGGTCCGCTCGCGTTGAGCGCGGCACGGGGGGCTGCCCCCGTCGCCGGGAATATTTTCCGAGAGCGAAGACGAGGCTGTGCGCCTACCGTCTTCGCTCTTTCGAAATATCCCGGGAGGGACAGGCCGCAAGGCCTGAGGGGGCAGCGCCCCCTGTCAGGCCAGGTCATCGCCCAGTCGCCAAATTTGATGACAAACTCGCCTAACGGTGCGTCTGGTGCATCGCGTGAGGCTTCCATCCGAGCCACCTTCGGACACAGCGCGCTTCAGTAGCGGCGAAGTCGCGCTTGTTTCCAAGATTGACGAACAGAGGTGCGCTTTGCATGGATTGTTTATCGATTTACCCAAAACGGCGTTATATTTGTAAGAAAATTCTTGAATGTGGGTCTTCCTTAAATTTTCCTTACTACGTGGCAGGAGAGGATTGGGGAGAGAAACATGTCGGAATTTTCGACATCGACTGTAAAGTCGGACCAAACGGGACCGGAACCTGTCTCAGGCATCTCCGTCGTCGTACCGATTTACAACGAAATCGAGAACATCGATCTCCTCTGCAAAGAACTCACCACAGCCCTCGAGCCGATCGGCAAACCCTACGAGATTGTCCTCGTGGATGACGGCTCGATCGACGGTAGCGGCGAGGCGCTCGCCGAAAAAGCTCGGCAGGACCAGCACCTGCGGGTGATCCGGTTCCGCCGCAACTATGGTCAAACCGCCGCGATGAAGGCCGGGCTGGATTTCGCCTCGCAGGACGCCATCGTCACCATCGACGGCGACCTGCAGAACGATCCGGCGGATATCGCGCCGATGCTGGCCAAGCTGGAGCAGGGATATGATCTCGTCCATGGCTGGCGGCGGCATCGGCAGGACGCGATGCTGAACCGCAAGTTGCCCTCAATGATCGCGAACCGGCTGATCTCGTGGAGCACGGGCTTCCCGATCCACGATCTGGGCTGCACCCTAAAGGTGATGCGGCGAGAGCTCGTCTCGGAGATCGAGCTCTACGGCGACATGCACCGGTTCATCCCGCTCCTGCTGTTCGAACGCGGCGCGCGCTGTGTCGAGATGGAGACCCATCACCGGCCGCGGCTCCATGGCGAGACGAAATACGGGATCGGCCGCACCTTCGTGGTGATCCTCGACCTGCTGACGGTGCGCTTCTTTCTGGGCAATGCCGGGCACCCGATGATGGTGTTCGGCGGGCTCGGCATCTTCAGCTTCGCGCTGTCTTTCGTCGCGACCGTGATCACCGTCATCATGAAAATCTGGGGCGGCGTCGACATGACGGGCAACCCGTTTCTCTTGCTGTCGGTCCTGTCTGCTCTAGCGGGCTTCCAGCTTCTGAGCATCGGCCTGATCGGAGAAGTTCTCGCGCGGGTCTATTTCAACCAGCGCGGACGCAAACCCTACACCGTGCGCCAATTCCTGAATTTCGAAGACGATCCCGTCGCGGCGGGGGCAGCCCGGTGACCGCGGTCGGGATGGGACGGATGCCCGCTGCCGTCGCACCGACGCCCGGCACGCTGCCAGCGGCGACATTCGACCGGCTCGCCCTCTTCGCGCTGCTCGCCGTGGCCCTCTGCCTCCGGCTTCCCTATATGACGCAACCGCTCGTCGATGTCTTCAGCTGGCGCGAGGCCAGCACGGCGATGATCGCGGAGAATTACTGGCGACACGGCTGGAACATCTTCCTTCCAGAGGTGAACTGGTCAGGGCCCGGCCCGAGTTACCAGGGCCGGGAATTCGGGCTCTACGCCTATATCGTCGCGATCCTGAACGCGCTTTTCGGGTGGCATGACTGGTTCGGCCGGATGGTCGCGACGGCGTTCGGAATGCTGACGGTCTTCGCACTGCACCGGCTCGTCGCGTTGATCTGGGACGAGCGCCACGCGCATGCGGCGGCGCTCGCCTATGCCGTGATGCCGGGCACGATCATCATCGAAACCTCGGCCCTGCCCGATCCGGCGATGCTGGCGCTGATCACCATGGGCATATGGCTCTACGCGCGCTACTGGATCACGCAGCGCGAAGGCTATCCGTTCCTGGCCGCCGCGATCTTCACGCTGGGCGCGCTGTCGAAACTGCCGGGGCTCGGCGTCGGTCTCGTCGTGCTGTGGCTGATGCTGCTCTCGCTCCGGCGTGGGGATCGCACGACCTTCCTGAGGACGCTACTCCCCCTTGCCATCGGCCTCGGAGCCATCGCTGGTTATTACGCCTGGGCGATCTACCTAGGCCGCTCCACACCTCCCTACCATGTCGCCGGCAGCGGCTACATCTGGGACCACAAGTTCTGGACTTTCGTCTCCGAAGCCTTCTACGCGCATAAACTCTGGGTCATCTCGGTCTGGGGGTTCTACGGCTATTGGTTCATGGGGCTGATCGCACTCGGCCTTTGGGTGCCGCCCGACTTCGCTAAAGAAAAGCGACGGGATCCGGGCCTGACCGGGATTCCCTATGTGTGGTTGCTGGCCGCGATCATCGTCTATCTCTGTGCCGCCAAGGAGATCAGTAACAATCCGTGGAACCTGCACGTCTTCCATGTCCCCCTAGCGATCTTCGCCGGGCGCGGTCTCATTCTCCTTGTCGAATTGGGCGGGAGCGCCTTCGCCTCTCTCACTGGCGTGGTTCGCTTGGGCTTTATCGGGGTGATACTGGCGGCCCTGGCGCAGTTTCAGACCGTGCCGCGCCTGAAAGACCCGCAAGCGGAAGAAGCTCGCCTGATGGGGCAGGCCCTCGACCGCCTGGCCGGGCCAGATGATCTCGTCGTCGCGATCAGCCCGCAGGTCGGTGACCCGATTGCCATCTATTACAGTCGCCGGAATGGCTGGACCCTGCCGCCAGGCGGCGGCGACGAGGACTGGTCGATCTTCGCCGAGGACGATGCGACACCGATCGCCCAGCTTGAGAAGATGAAGAAGCAGGGCGCGCGCTGGTTCGGAGTGACCAAAGTCTCCAAGGATCGCAAGGGGCGTCCCTTCCTGGACCATCATGCCGGGGTTGTCGCCTATCTGGACCAGACTGCGGAGCGCGCCCTGGAGACATCGGATTTCTTGATTTTCCATCTACCTTGACGCGAACAGCGGGGGCCATGGGAGGCGCGAAGACGCGCGCTGCGATGGGATCGACGACTTCGAGCCGCTCCACTATTTGGAGCGCGCGCAGTGACGCAGGGGAACGGTGTCGCCCGTGCACTACGAACGACAACGAAATTGAAGGCATCTCGCTGACAACTATCGGTCGGGCTAGGCCTCCTACCCCTTCACCACCGAGACCGCTTCGAGGATCGCATCGGCGATGTAATCCAGATCGGGCTGCTTGAGCCGCGCCGGCAGGCGGGTATCGCAGGCGCGCATTAGCATGGCGCGGGTTTTCGGCAGCTCCGGCACGTCGCCGAGGAACTGCCAGTTCCAGAAGGCGCGCGCATTGTCTTGGCTGAGACCGAAGACCTGCACGCTGACACCGTGGGCTTTCGCCTCCGATTGCAGCTTGCGGGCCTCGTCGTCGGACCATTCGCCCGCGAGGTTGAACTGCAGCGAATCCGGGGCGCGAGTTTCGGGCCCGAGGGGCGGCGGCACGTCGAGCCAGTCGCTCGTGTTCAGCCGTTCGGCGACATAGTCGTGGTTCGCGCGACCATCATTCACGCGGCGCTCCACTTCCGCGATCTGCGGGCGGATGACGGCGGCGGAGAGATTCTGCATCCGGCAGTTATAAAGCGGCAGCTTGTTCTGCCACTGCACGAAGGAATTCTGCAGCCCCGGATGCTTCTTCCAGTTATGCTCGTAGGCGCCCGACATGATCACCGCACGCGCGGCGAGTTCCGGATCGTCGGTCAGAAGGATGCCGCCTTCGCCCGCGTTAATCAGCTTGTAGGACTGGAAGGAGAGGCAGCCGATTTTGCCGATCGTGCCGATCTTCTTGCCATTCCAGAGCGTGCCGAGCGAATGCGCGGCGTCTTCGATGACCGGCACGTCCTTCTCGGCGGCCAGTTCCATGATCGCGTCCATGTCGGAGGTGTGGCCGCGCATGTGGCTGATCATCACCGCGTCGATGCTGTCGTCGAATTTCGCGCGGAAATCGTCGAGGTCGATGCGGAAATTGGAGGCGACTTCGACCAGCACCGGCACGCAATCGGCATGGACGATGGCGGAGGGGACGGCAGCGAAGGTGAAGGCCGGGACCAGCACGCGTGCCCCGCGCGGCAGGTCGAGCGCCTTCATCGACAGGAACAGCGCCTGCGAGCAGGAGGACACGGCGACCGCGTATTTCACACCCATGAATTCGGCGAATTCGGCTTCCAGCTTGGCGACCGGCGCGTCTGCGGAGGTGTAGCGGAACAGGTCCCCGCTGGTCAGGAGACGTTCGATCTCGGCTCGGGCGGCCTCGGGGATGGCCTCGGCGTCGTAGCAATTCGGGGCGGTTTGTCCGTCACGCGGCATGGCAAGATATCCTGAAACTGATATTTAGGAAAACTTACACCGTCGAGCGCCACTTCTCCAGTGACCTTTTCATGACGAAATCGAGACCGGCTTAAATCCCCAGCTTGTCGCGCATCGAGAACCACGTCATCGCGGCGACCAGAAGCGGGCTGCGCAGGAGCGAGCCGCCCGGGAAGCCCGGCACGTCAAGGCTGGCCATCAGGTCGAAGCGCTCTGCCTGGCCCGCGACGGCCTCGGCCATGATCTTGCCCGCCATCGTGCCCATCGCGACGCCATGGCCGGAAAAGCCGCTGGCCGAGAGCGCGTTTTTCAAAGGCCGCGCGAAATAGGGCATCCGGGTGCGGGTGATCGCGAGCGTGCCGCCCCAAGCGTAGTCGATCTTCACATCCGCAAGGGAAGGGTAGACCTCCAGCATCGGCTTGCGCACGGTCTGCACGATGTCGGGGAACTTGTAGCCGTAGCTTTCGCCGCCTCCGAACAGCAGGCGGTTATCGTCAGAGAGCCGCCAGTAATTCACCACGAACTTCGTGTCCGCCACGGCGATATTCTCGCGCAGCACTTCGGCGACGCGCGGCCCCAGCGGCTCTGTCGCGACGATGAAATTGTTGATCGGCATGACATGCGAGGCCACACGCGGGGCGAGGTTTCCCAGATAACCGTTGGCCGCGAAGATCAGGTGGTCGGCATCGATATGGCCATGCTCGGTCTGCACGCGCACCGGCTCGCCGGGGCGGATGTGATGGACGAGCGAGCCCTCGTGGATCGTCACGCCCAACTTCTCGCAAGCGAGCGCCAAGGCTTGGGCGAAATTCAGCGGATGCAGGTGCCCCGCGCCCCGGTCGATATCGCCACCCAGATAGGCCTCCGACGGCAGGATCGCGTGCAACGCGTCGCGCGAGAGCGGCTCCACATGATCGTAGCCGTAATCGCGGGCCAGTTTCTCCGCCATGTGATGGGAGTGCGCGACCTCGGATTGCGTCCGGCAGGCATGGGCGATGCCGGGATGGAAGGTTACGTCCATCTCGTGGCGCGCGATCAGGTCGCGGATCAGCGCCTTCGCGTCTTCGCCGATATCCCAGAGCCTGCGCGCCATCTCGGGGCCATGGGCTTTCTCCAGATCGTCCTGCTCCAGCCGCTGGCCCGAGCCCACCTGTCCGCCATTGCGGCCCGAGGCCCCGAAACCCACACGATGGGCCTCGAGAAGCCGCACCGAGTAGCCCTTCTCCGCCAGATGCAGCGCTGCCGAGAGGCCGGTGAAGCCGCCGCCCACCACGCAAACATCCGCCCGGTGGCGGCCCTTCAATTCGGGCCAGCGCCGGTCGGTCAGCGCGGTCGCGGCGTAATAGCTCGGCGCGTGCTCGCCCTTGCGGTCATTGGCGAAGAGCAGGTTCATCGCATCACACGTTCATCAGCAGATGCTCGCGCTCCCAGGGCGAGATCACCTGGAGGAATTCCTTGTATTCGTTGCGCTTGACCGCCTCGTAGACTGCGCAGAATTCCGGCCCCAGCACGTCGCGGATCGGCGCGCTTTCCGAGAACAGATCGAGCGCATCGCCCAGATTTACCGGCACGTCCTCGGCGGACATATAGGCGTCGCCCAGGCATTCGGGCTTCGGCATCTGCTTTTCCTTGAGGCCCAGATAGGCGCAGGCGAGCGAGGCGGCGAGCCCGAGATATGGGTTGCAATCCATCCCCGCCAGACGGTTCTCGATCCGTCGCGCCGCCGGGCCGGAGATCGGCACCCGCAGGCCTGTCGTGCGGTTGTCGCGCCCCCATTCGAGATTTATGGGCGCGGCGAAATCCGGCACATAGCGGCGATAGCTGTTCACGTAGGGCGCCAACAGCGCGATCACTGCGGGCAGGTGCGTCTGCAGCCCCGCGATGCAATGCAGGAAGGCTTCCGTCTCGCCGCCATTCTTGTCCGAGAAGATGTTCTGGCCGGTCTTGGTGTCGATCACCGACTGGTGGATATGCATGGCCGAGCCCGGCTCGCCCTCGATCGGTTTCGCCATGAAGGTGGCGAAACAATCCTGACGCAGGGCGGCCTCGCGGATCAGCCGCTTGAAGTAGAAAATCTGATCGGCCAGTTCGACCGGGTCGCCATGGGCGAGGTTGATCTCGATCTGCCCGGCGCCGCCTTCCTGCAGGATGCCGTCGATCTCGAAGCCCTGAAGCTCGGCGAAATCGTAGATGTCGTCGATGACCTTGCCGTATTCATCGACCGCCGACATCGAATAGGCCTGTTTCGCCGCCGCCCGACGACCCGAGCGCCCCATCGGCGGGATGATCGGCTGGTTCGGGTCGGTATTGCGCGCAACGAGGAAGAATTCCATCTCGGGGGCGACGACCGGCACCCAGCCCTCGGCCTCATAGAGCGCGAGCACGCGCTTGAGGACATTGCGCGGCGCGATCGGCACCGGGTTGCCCTGCTGGTCCTCGACGTCATGGATGATCTGCAAGGTCCAGTCCGCCGTCCATGGCGCGGCCGTCGCGGTCGAGAAATCGGGCGTCAGGATCATGTCCGGTTCGGTGAAAGCGCCCGAGGGGTTGTCCGTCCATTCGCCGGTGATCGTCTGCAGGAAGATCGAGTTCGGCAGGAAAAAGCGATCCTGAAACTTGAATTTCGACGCGGGCATCGCCTTGCCCCGCGCGACCCCTGCAATATCGGCGACAATGCACTCCACTTCGTCGAGACGCCGACCCTCGATGTAATCGCGTGCGGCCTGCGGGATACGGTCGGTCCAGTCCTTCATGTCGCTCATCGGTCAGCTTTCCGGGTGCGCGGGCACCCTTGTCTTGAGGAAGAAATCGGCGATGCGCTCGGCGATCCGGGACGCGCCGTTGGGCTGCCCGAGCCGCTTGCGGGCGGCCTGCATCAGGTCATCGGGCACGACGCCGCGCCCGCGTGTATCCATCAGCCCTTCGACGAATGCGTCGGGAAATTCGGGGTGGGGCTGGACGGTGAAGATCGTGTCGCCATAGGCAAGCGCGGGGTAGGCGCAGAAATCATTTTCGGCGATCGTGGTCGCGCCCGGCGGCAGCTCGGTCACCTGATCCTGATGCCATGCGTTGAGCGCGATCACCTCGCCGCCGAAATCGTAATCCTGCGGGCCCACGGCCCAGCCGCCGGAGAATTTCTCGACCTTGCCGCCAAGCGCCTGCGCGATGATCTGATGGCCGAAACAGATGCCCACCATCGGCACGGCCTCGGCATGGGCGTCGCGAATGAACGCCTCGAGCGGCTTGATGAAAGGATGATCCTCATAGGCGCCGTGACGCGAGCCGGTGATCAGCCAGCCGTCGCAGTCATGCACGTCTTTCGGGAAGTGCATATGCTCGACGTCGTAGCGTTGGAATTCGAGGCCGCGCCCGGCGAGCAGCGCTTCGAACATGTCAGGATAGTCGCCCGCCTTGTCGCGCAGAACGTCGGGGGATTGGCCGGTTTGGAGGATGCCGATACGCATGGGAGGTCCGCTCGTAAGCTCTTGTTGCCGAAGCGTAGTGCGGGCCGTGGGCGGCGGCAAGGGGGCGCCGCCCCCAGGCGCGTGCTGCGCCTCCCCCGGGATATTTGCGCCAAGAGGAAGATGCGTTTCGGCTTGGTCGAAATATCCCGGGGGAGGGCGAAAGCCCGAGGGGGCAGAGCCCCCTTCTCAGCCCGCCATCACGCGCGGATAGTCGATCTTCGGGCAGCGGTTCATCACGACCTTCACGCCCTGCCCGCGGGCTTTCTCGGCGGCGGCGTCATGCGATACGCCAAGCTGCATCCAGATCGTCTTGAGATGCGGCAGATGCGCCAAGGCCTCGTCCACGACCTCCGGCACCGCCTCGGAGCGACGGAACACGTCGACCATGTCCACAGCAATCTCGTCGGGGATCGCGCCGAGATCGGCATAGACCGGCTCGCCCAGCAACTCCTGCCCGGCAAGGCCGGGATTGACCGGGATCACACGGTAGCCCTTGGACTGCAGAAACCGCGCCACATCGTAAGAGGGGCGCTCGGGCTTGTGCGACATGCCGACCACGGCGATCACCTTCGCATTGCCAAGGATGTCGCGAATCTCGTCTTGCATCTGAAACCTCTTCTTTTTCGCAGCCCTCTAAGAAAAATGCGCCCGAGCCTTAAAGGCTGGGCGCAACAGTGGCGGAACGAGGGACAGTGAACTAGAGACGCGGCGGTTCCGAAGCTGCGCCTCTGACAGTGACATAGGAACGCATCTCACAGGTTTTAAGGTCCATACCCTCATGATCGCGATTTTGTGACCGTCAGCGGCTTGCGGATGCGTAAAGAGACACTGCGGCGGCGTTCGACACGTTGAGCGACCCGAATTCGCCCGCGAAGGGGATTCGCACCAGACGGTCGCAGGTCTCGCGGGTCTTCTCGCGCAGGCCCGGCCCTTCGGCCCCCAGAACCAGCGCCACCGGCTCCATTCCCGCCTCGGACAGCCCGTCTTCGAGCGACATCGTGGCTTCACCCGCAAGCCCGATCAGCCGGAAGCCCATACCGCGCAACTCCTCCATCGCGTCGGAGAGGTTCTTCACCCGCAGATAGGGCTGACGCTCCAGCGCGCCGGACGCGGTTTTCGCCAGCGCCCCGGTCTCGGGCGCGGAATGGCGATGCGGCGCGATCACGGCAGCCGCGCCGAAGACCTCGGCCGAGCGCAGGATCGCGCCCACGTTATGGGGATCGGTCACCCGGTCGAGCAGCACCACGCGGCGCGCATCGTAGCAGACATCCTTCAGCGCGCCCCAATCGAGCGGTTTCACCTCGAGCGCCGCACCCTGGTGGACGGAATCGGTCGAGATCGGCACGAATTTGTCGAACTTCCGCACATCGACGATCTCGGGCTCCATGCCGGACACCGCGATCGCCTCGGCCAGCTTGTCGGCGGCGTTCTTGGAGCAGACCAGCCGAAGCC
The DNA here is from genome assembly GCF_002563775.1 of Thioclava sp. ES.031. Lineage (NCBI taxonomy): Bacteria > Pseudomonadati > Pseudomonadota > Alphaproteobacteria > Rhodobacterales > Paracoccaceae > Thioclava > Thioclava sp. ES.031. The sequence continues at coordinate 3,322,240 of NZ_PDJO01000001.1, forward strand.
GCTCGCGCATCGGGTTTTGCAGCGCGTCGCGCACCGCATGGAGGCCGAAGAGCCACACGGTCTCGGCGGCCGCAGCGCGCTTGGCACGTTCCTTTTCGATCACCCAGACTGGCTTTTTCATTGCGGGTCTCCTTTGGCCCCTACCTGCGCGGAATGGCCTCGTTTGGCAAGCTCTGATCCGGGGAGCAATTTTTCGGCAAACTCTCTCTTGACGCCTCCCGCCCCCTTTTGTATCTCCCGCCCAGCGTCGGGTGACGTGCTGCAAGGTGCGGCAGCGGACTGTAACTCCGCCGGGGCGACCCACGCCTGGTTCGATTCCAGGGTCACCCACCACTTCCCCCTCTCAGGAACTGGTGACACGCGGCTCCCACGGGGGCCGCTGCGTCGAATAACGCGCATTCGCTGCGCCGTTTACTGCAGCACCGCTTTACGTTTGAACCGCGCTTCTTCCGAACTTCCGTCGTCGTAGATCAGCTTCACCCGCACCTCGGAGACCGAGCCCTGCGGCTGGCTGACATAGACATTATCGCCCGAGATCGCGTTGGGCTGGGCCGTGCCCTCGTGGCACTTCTCCATCTTGAACGACTTGCTCGGCGGCGCGCCGTTGAAACCATAGCGAATCTCGCTCAACCCACAGCGCCACGCCAGAAGATGGGTGAAATAGACCAGATCCTTCCCGCCATATTCCCGGATCGCGACCCAGGAATCGCGGGTCATGCCGAGAATCGGGCGCACTTCGGCGGCGGTGGTGAAATTCTGCGCGCTCGCCGGGCCGCTCAACGCGAGGCCACACAGCGCCAGCGCTGCTAACTTGCTTATCCGTATCACCTTTTACCCCTGAGCTTTCTCGCTATACTGCACCAAACCCTCCGACAGGCAGCAGTATGGCGGCGAACCCCCGGACTTCACAACCCTTCAACGTCTTCTGTGTTGCACAGGCGGGACGGCTGGAATTCGAGGCAATTCTTTTCGCGCTGAGCTTTCGCGCGGCCAATCCGGATTTCAAAGGGCGCCTTCTGGTGGCCGAACCGCAGCCCGGGCCGCGCTGGTCCGACGAAACGCGGATCTCCGGGCCGGTCCGGGCGCTGCTGGAAAATGCGGGTGCAGAGATCGTGCCCTTCGAGTCGAAGGTTTTCGGCCAATCCTATCCCTATGGCAACAAGATCGAGGCGCTGGCCGCCCTGCCCGAAGGCGAGCCCTTCGTCTTTTTCGACACCGATACGGTCTTCACTGGACCGCTGTCGCAGGTGGGCTTCGATTTCGACCGCCCCTCGGCGTCGATGCGCCGCACCGGCACATGGCCCGAACCGCCGCTATATGGTCCGGGCTACGCGGGCATCTGGAAATCGCTCTACGACAAGTTCGGGCTCGACGGGTTCGACGAGACGCTCGATCAGAGCCAGCCGGACGAATATTGGCGGCGCTACATGTATTTCAACGCGGGCTGGTTCTTCGGCGCCGACCCGGTCGAATTCGGCGCGCGCTTCCTGCGCTATGCAAGCGAGATCCGCGACGATGCCCCCGATGAACTGGCCTGCCAGTCGCTCGACCCGTGGCTCGATCAGGTGGCCCTGCCGCTGGTGATCCACAGCTTCGGCGGCGGGCGTCCGGGGCCGGAGCTCGATGGGCTCGACGGCGAGATCACCTGCCATTACCGCGCCCTGCCGCTGATGTATGCGCGCGAAAGCGACACCGTGATCGACACGGTCGAAGAGCTGACCGCCCCGAACAAGGTCAAGAAGGTGCTGAAGGCCTACGAGCCTGCGAAAAAGCTGATCTATCAGGGCAAGGGCCGCAAACTCCGCACGATCATCGCCGAAGAAGGGATGCCGCGCCACGAGAAGGCCCTGCGCAACCGGATCAAGCGCGCGAAGCTCTGGATGCGCTGAGCCGCGCGAGCTGCCCCTCCCATCACCGAAAACGAATGTGTTTGTCGGCCTCCCCCGGTCCCGCTAACGTCTCGGCGAGAGAAGAGGAGCCCCAAACCATGTCCGACTACGCTTTCGACACCTTGCAAATTCATGCGGCCGCCGAGCCCGATCCCGCGACCGGCGCGGTGCAGGTGCCGATTTACCAGACCACATCCTACGCCTTCAAAGACGCCGACCACGCGGCGCGGCTGTTCAACCTCGAAGAAGTGGGCTTCATCTATTCGCGCTTGACCAACCCGACGGTGATGAAACTGGCCGAGCGCGTCGCGGCGCTGGAAGGTGCTGCGGGCGGGGTCACCTGCTCCTCGGGTCATGCGGCGCAGATCATGGCGCTCTTCCCGCTGATGGGACCGGGGCTGAACATCGTGGCCTCGACGCGGCTCTATGGCGGCTCGATCACCCAGTTCAGCCACACGATCAAGCGCTTCGGCTGGTCCTGCACCTTCGTCGATTTCGACGATCTCGACGCGCTAGAAGCGGCGGTGGACGAGAACACCCGCGCGATCTTCTGCGAGTCGATCTCGAATCCGGGCGGCTACATCACCGACCTTCCGGCGGTGGCGAAACTGGCCGACAAGGTCGGCCTGCCGCTGATCGTCGACAACACGCTGGCCACCCCCTACCTGTGCCGCCCGATCGAGCATGGCGCGACGCTCGTCGTCCACTCGCTGACGAAATACATGACCGGCAACGGCACCGTCACCGGCGGCTGCGTCGTCGATAGCGGCAAGTTCGACTGGTCGGCGAGCGGCAAGTTCCCCTCGCTGAGCGAACCCGAACCCGCCTATCACGGGCTGAAGTTCCACGAGGCGCTGGGGCCGATGGCCTTTACCTTCCACTCGATCGCGGTGGGGCTGCGCGATCTCGGCATGACAATGAACCCGCAAGGCGCGCATTACACGCTGATGGGGATCGAGACGCTGAGCCTGCGGATGGACAAGCACAACGCCAATGCCAAGGCCGTGGCCGAATGGCTCGAGAAGGATCCGCGCATCGACTACGTGACCTATGCCGGGCTGGAAAGCTCGCCCTGGCACGAGCGGATGAAGACCATCTCGCCGAAAGGTGCAGGCGGGCTGTTCACCGTCGCGGTGAAGGGCGGCTACGACGCCTGCGTGAAGCTGGTGAACAATCTCAAGCTGTTCAGCCATGTCGCGAACCTGGGCGATGCGCGCTCGCTGATCATCCATTCGGCCTCGACCACGCACCGCCAACTGACCGAGGCGCAGCAAATCGCCGCAGGGGCCGCGCCGAACGTGGTGCGCCTGTCGATCGGGATCGAGAACGTGGACGATCTGATCGCCGATCTCGATCAGGCGCTGAGCGCCGCAACCAGCTGATAACAAACATGGCGCGCCGCGATACCGGCGCGCCATTCAAATCGCCTCTCATTGCATTTCGAACATTTCTTCCGGCGCTGCCTGCGGCTGCGCCGTCAAAACGGTGGAAAACCGGCAATTGCCCGCTTCGCATCAGTCGCGGCGCTTTTCAGAAGATCGAATCTCCTTTACGAAGATGTGAAGACTTGGACCGGACCGCCCCGAGGCGCGCGCAGTACCCATGAAACCCGATTTTGCATTGATCCTCTCGCATGATGGCATCGCTCTGGTGCACCGCGCGAAAGAGGGCTGGACGCTTCTGGGCGAGGCCGCGCTCGAAGGCGATGACCCCATGGCCGAGGTCACAGCCCTGCGCGACAAGGCACGGGCGCAGGCGCCGCGCGGCTTCACCTCGAAGCTCGTGCTGCCGGATACGCAGATCCTCTACACCGCGATCTATGCCCCCGGCCCCAGCCCGGCGCAGCGCAAGACCCAGATCGAGACGGCGCTGGAGGGCATGACGCCCTACCCGGTCAGCGAGCTGGTCTACGATTTCGCGGGCCCCGGCCAGACCGTGCAGGTCGCCGTGATCGCGCGCGAGACGCTGAAGGAAGCCGAGAACTTCGCGCAGGAGAACGGCTTCAACCCGGTCAGCTTCGTGGCCGCCCCCGAGCCCGGCGATTTTCCCGGCGAGCCGCATTTCGGTCTCACCTCTTCGGTCGCGCAGCACATCCCCGAAGGCGCGCATGTCGAGCCCGACAAATCCGCGCTGATCGTGGCCGTCGATCTGTCCGAGGACGCGACCGAGGCGTCGGCGGAGGCCGTGATGCCGGAGGCCTCCCCCGCTGAGGCGGACCCCGCCGACACGCAAAGCGACATGGCGGAGCTTGCCGACGATAGCGCGGTCTCGGAAACCGAACTGGCCGAATTGAGCGCCTTGGACCAGCCGACGGAAGCAGCTTCGACGGAGGAGCCCGAGGCCACGCTGCCGGAAGAGCCGGGCGAATTCTCCGATCTGCTCGCGGCCTCTGAGGCTGAAACGGATGCGCAAGATACGGGTGCGCCCGAAACCCCAAGCGACGACACGCCCGGCGCGGAAAGCCCCGCCGCCAAGGCTGCCGAAGCGGTCGCGACTGGCGAAGTCGCCCCCGAGGAAACCGAGGCGACGGAGGCGGTCGAGCTCGCCGCGACCGAGCCGAACGATACGGCCATTGATGACGCCGAGGCTGGCGTTGAGCCCTCGGACGCGTCGCTGGCCGCGGCGGGCCTTGCCGCCACCCCCGCCGTGCCCGACACCGCAGAGCCCGACGCAAAGCCCGAGGAGGCGAATTCCAGCGCGAAGGACGAAGGCCACGATACAGCCGAGGATGACGACGACGATCTGCCGAAATCCGATGCCAGCGTGATCGCCGCCGCTTTCGCCTCGCGCCGGGATCACACGACCACCGTGAGCGTGAACGAGACGTCCCCGCGCCTCGGCGGAGCCACCCGGCTCCACCCTCAGCCCGATCGCAGCGAGATCGCCGCGGGCAGCGCCAAGATCACGGCGCCGAGCCTCGATTTCGACGAGCCCGATCCGCGTTTTGAGCCGAAAGCGGCTCCGAAAGCCGGAGCGAAAGGGGCCAAACCCGTGGGCGCCGCGGCACGCAAGGGCATCGGCGGCGTGGGCGCGCTTGGCGCGAAACCCGCGACATCGCTGCTGCGCAAGGAGGCGAAGGACGGGCCGGATCCGAGCACCGCGACCCCGGCCCCCATCGTCGAGAGCGCGCAGGACAAGACCGTTTTCGGCGGCACCAAGCGGCCCATGACCGGCGGCAAGCCGCGCCATCTCGGGCTGATGCTCACCGGTGCGCTGGTGCTGGTTCTGGCGATTATCGCGCTCTGGACCACCCTGCTCGACGATCCCGCACCCGCCGATGCGCCGATGGACGCCATCGCCGAAGCGCCCGCCCCGGATGCTGATGCCGCGCCCGAGCAGACTGCACTCGCACCGGCCACGCCCGACACGAGTGCGGCGCCCGAGGCCGCAGAGCCGGACTTGCAGGCGCAAGCCGACGCTGAGGCCGAACAGCCTGCCGCCGAGAGCGATCAGGTCGCGACGCTCGCCCCTGCCGATGAGCAGCCCGCTCCAGCCGCGCAAAGCGACGAAGGCTCCACGGCCGCAACGGACGACACCGCCCCGGCGGACGAGGCGACTCCCGCCGAGACCGGCACCGAGACGGCGGCAACTGAGCAGCCTACCGATGCGCAGCCAGCCGACACGGCCATGGCAGACCAGCCCGCAGATACGCAGCCGACCGCTCCCGACGCCGCGGCAGACACGACCGCTGACACCGCACCGAATGCGCAGGCAGCGGCAACGGAGAGCACGCCTGACACCCAAGCAGACACGGTGACCAGCGACGCCCCGCAGAGCGACGCAACCGAGCCCCCCGCGACCGAGGCGCAAACCGCGACCACCGAGACGCAGCCCTCCGACCTGCCGGCCTTCACCGCGACGCCACTCGATCCGCCAAGCGCCGAAACGCTGACGCCGGACACCCCGCCCGTCACGCCGACGGAGGACGGGGTCGAGATGCCGGGCGGCTTCACGCTTTTCGCGGGTGAGCCCGACGTCACACCGGGCTCCCGCCCCGAAGCGGTCGCGCAGGCCTATGCCGCGACGCAGCCGGTCACGCCGGAAGGCACGCTGGGCGCGATCCCGTCGCTCTCGGGCTTCCGTCCGGCCAGCCGCCCCGAGGACCTCACCGGTGCGGCCCCCGCGCCGGAGCAGACCGATCCCGCCGCGCAGGCCGATCCGAACGATCAAGGCGCGCTCGACCCGGCGCTGCAGCCCAATCCCGAACTTCAGACCACGCGCCCGACGGCCCGGCCCGACGCCGTGACCAAACTCGCCGCGACGCAGGCCCCCGCTTCGGAATCCGCTGCGGTCGCGAACCCCGACCTCGCCGCGCTCCGCCCGGAACGTCGCCCGACCTCGATCCAGGACGCGGTCGCGGCAGCGGTGCAGGCGCAAGACGACGCCGTCGCCGAGAACACCGATCCCTTCGCGGGCGCGACCGCTCTGGCCGTGGCGCGCTCTGCCACCCCGCCGACGAAGCCGCGCAATTTCTCGCGCTCGGTCGAGAAGGCGCTGGCCGCCGCGATTGCCGCCGAACCCGCCCCGTCGGTCGCCGCAGCCGCCGCGCGCGCCCCGGTCGCGACACCCGTGCCCGACCCGAGGCCCGCCGATCTCGACGAGCCCGAGCCCACCGCCGCGCCGCCGCGCCTGCCGACTTCGGCCTCCGTGGCCCGGCAGGCGACCGAGGAGAACGTGATCAACCTGCGCAAGATCAACCTGATCGGGCTTTACGGCTCGTCCTCGAACCGGCGCGCACTGGTGCGGCTGTCGAATGGGCGTTTCGTGAAAGTGGGGGTGGGCGACCGGCTGGATGGCGGGCGCGTGACGCAGATCGGCTCCAACGCGCTGACCTACAAGAAAGGGTCGCGCAACCTGACGTTGAAGCTGCTGCAAGGCGGCTAAACGCGCCCGGCGCAACCATTCTTCCCCCTGCGCTCTTGCGTACGGCCCGCGCTGAACTACGCTGGTAAGAAGCCGCGTCGCGCGCCTTCCCCGCGCACCCGCCCAAGGATGCAAGCCACCAATGGAAAGCTTTCTCTTTCAAGCCACCTTCTACCTGCTCGCGATGGTCATCGCGGTGCCACTGGCCACCCGTGCGGGCCTCGGCTCGGTGCTTGGCTACCTGATCGCGGGCATCCTGATCGGCCCCGCCACGGGCCTCTCGGGTGCGGAAATGACCGATCTCCAGCATTTCGCGGAGTTCGGCGTGGTGATGATGCTGTTCCTGATCGGGCTGGAACTGGAGCCGCGCGCGCTTTGGGCGATGCGCGACAAGCTGATCGGCCTTGGCGGGTTGCAAGTGCTGGTCACGATGGTCCTCGTCACCGTGATCGTCATGGCGATGGGCGAGGATTTCCGCGTCTCGCTGGCGATCGGGATGACGCTGTCGCTGTCATCGACCGCAATCGTGCTGCAGACGCTCAACGAGAAGCGGCTGATGCAGACGGCGGGTGGGCGCTCCTCGTTTGCGGTGCTGCTGACGCAGGATATCGCGGTAATCCCGATGCTGGCGCTGATGCCGCTTCTGGCGCTGCCCGGCGCGCGCGCGGTGGCCAAGGCGGGGCACGGCGATCATGTCGTGGCGCGTCTGATCGACTCGCTGCCCGCCTGGGGCGTCACGGTGATCACGCTGGCCGCCGTCGTCTTCACCGTGCTGATCGGCCACTACGTCGTGCGCCCATTGTTCCGCTTCGTGCAAGGGGCGCGGCTGCGCGAGGTGAATACGGCGATGGCGCTGCTGATCGTGGTCGGCATCGCGAGCCTGATGAACCTCGTGGGCCTCTCGCCCGCGCTCGGCACCTTCCTCGCCGGGGTCGTGCTGGCCGATAGCGAGTTCAAGCACGAGATGGAATCCGACATCGAGCCCTTCAAAGGGCTGCTGATGGGGCTGTTCTTCATCACCGTGGGCGCGGGCATCAATTTCGACGTCATCACCGCGCAACCCGCCAATATCTTCGCGCTGGTCTTCCTGCTGGTCGCGCTGAAATCGGCGGTGCTTTACGGCCTTTCGGTGCTGTTCAAGATCCGCGGGCCGGATCGCTCGCTATTCACACTGAGCCTCGCACAGGCGGGAGAATTCGGCTTCGTGCTGGTCTCCTTCGCGGTGGGGCAACGCATCCTGCCGAATGCCCTGGCCGAGAAGCTTCTTGTGGTGATCGCACTGTCGATGCTGATCACGCCGCTCCTATTCATCCTGCACGAGCAGATCGGGTTGCGGCTGCGCAAGCCTCCCGGCCCGGACCCGGACGCGATCGACGAGCAACAGACGATCATCATCGCGGGCGTCGGCCGTTTCGGTCAGGTGGTGAACCGGCTGGTGACGATGTCGGGGATGCGCACGACGGTTCTCGACTCCGATCTCAAGACGATCCAGCTGATGCGGACCTTCGGCTTCAAGGGCTATTTCGGGGACCCGACGCGGCCCGATCTGCTCGCCGCTGCCGGGATCAATCAGGCGCGGGTGCTGGTGGTGGCGCTGGACGGGCGCGAGCAGACGACGAAGCTGGTGGCCTATGCGCGCCGGATCCGGCCCGATCTGCATATCGTCGCGCGCGCCCGCGACCGGACGCATGTGTTCGACCTGTATCGGGCGGGCGCGAATGACATCGTGCGCGAAATGTTCGACAGCTCGCTGCGCGCCGGGCGCTACGTGCTGGAGAATGCGGGGCTCTCGGCCTTCGAGGCCTCCGAGCTGGAGAAGCTTTTCTTCAAGCTCGACCGGGCCGCGGTGCGCGATCTGGCGCAGGTCTGGAAGCCGGGCGTCCCGGTCGAGCAGAATCCCGACTACATCGCGCGCACGAAGGAGCTCAATGCCGAGCTGGAAGCCGCGATGATGGAGCAGTTCCGCCGCCGCGGCGAGCGCGACGAGAGCGACCGCGAGACGCCGGGCAACGAGAAGACCGGCCCCGAAGCCTGACCCTCCCCCCTGCCCTGCGCGCATGAAAAAACGCGAGGCCCGCAAGCCTCGCGTTGGAAAAGTTCCGCTATTGTCGGGATCAGGCGGCGCGGCCGACCAGAACCTCGTCGACGGTCTTCGCGGCACGCTCTTCGTCGGTGCCCGAAACGGCGGCGACTTCGCGGGTCAGACGCTCGAGCGCGGCTTCATAGAGCTGACGCTCCGAGTAGGACTGCTCGCGCTGATCGTCGCTGCGGTGCAGGTCGCGCACCACTTCAGCGATCGCGAGCAGGTCGCCCGAGTTGATCTTCTGTTCGTATTCCTGCGCGCGGCGCGACCACATCGCCCGCTTGACCTTCGCCTTGCCCTTGAGGGTCTCAAGCGCCTTGGTCACCATGTCGGGCGAGGAGAGGCTGCGCATCCCGACTTCGGTCGCCTTATGCGTCGGCACACGCAGGGTCATCTTGTCCTTCTCGAAGGAGATCACGAAAAGCTCGAGCTTGAGCCCGGCGATTTCCTGTTCTTCGATGGACATGATTTTCCCCACGCCATGCGCCGGGTAGACGACGAAATCGTTGGGGCGGAATTCGGTCTTCTTGGTCTTGGTCATGCGGTTCGTTTCCTTGCAGCCGGTCACGAACCCCGGTATCCAGCGAGCATAGGACGCCCACGGAGCTGAATAGCTCCGCGTTCGTCAGTCAGTCACGAGATCTCTTTTGCGGGCGAGCAGGCACCGCAGAAGGTGGGGTCGAACTCATTTTGTAACAGTAATATAGCAAAAATCGCGCGCATTTCAAAGCGCCTTACTGTCGCGCATGGGTAATATCATACGATTTCAGTGGGTTATGCGGCGCATTTTGACAGATTGCCGCAGCGTAAACCGCCCCAATTCGCTCAGAATCGGGCAAATTGGTCAGAATCACCGACCCGTCAGTCGCCTTCGCCGGGGGCCTCGGAGAAATACTTCTCCAGCTTGCCACTCTCGCCGTCATGCTTCTCGGCGTCCGGCATCGGATCTTTCTTCTGGGTGATCACCGGCCAGAGTTCGGAATATTTCCGGTTGAGTTCGACCCAGGATTCCATTCCCGGCTCGGTATCCGGACGGATCGCATCGGCGGGGCATTCCGGCTCGCAGACGCCGCAGTCGATGCATTCGTCAGGATGGATCACCAAGGTGTTCTCCCCCTCGTAGAAGCAATCCACCGGGCAGACCTCGACGCAGTCGGTATATTTGCAGTTGATGCAGTTATCGATGACGACGTAGGTCATTGGTGAAACCCCGATTGAACAGCTTCCTGACCCGTCCTAGCGGGGGATGCCCCCTCTTTCAAGAGAGAGCCCGAGCTTTTCGCTGCGGCATTCCGCACAGCCTACCCGTCCGGTTCGAGCAATGCGTAAAGCGCCTGCGCCTCGACCGCCGGACCGCGCCGCGTGCCGCAGTCCAGCACCCGCAAAACGCAGATCCGCGCGTCCTGCCCTTTGCCAAGCCTGAGCGTCAGCACGTCGCCCGGACCGATCGCTCGGCCGGGCTTGTCGATGCGCTGACCGTTGACGCGCGCCTTGCCACCCTGCACCAGCTCCTGCGCGAGGCCGCGGGTCTTACAGAACCGCGCCTGCCAGAGCCATTTGTCGATGCGGATGCGCTCGGGCGCGTCAGCCATGGCGGGTCGTTACTTCTTGTCCTTGAGGGCTGCCAGAACCGCGAAGGGGTTGTCCGGATCGACCGGCTTATCCTTCTTCGGCGGACGGGCCTCGAAGTTGCGCGCACCTTGCGGCTTGCCACCCTTCTTGCCCTTGTGACCGTCGCGCTTGCCATGCGGCTTGCCGCCGCCACCCTTGCGCTCGCCACGGTCGCCACCGGGCTTGCCACCCTGCCCCTGTTCGCGGCGCGGCGGACGGTTGCCACGCGGACGCGGCGCCCAGGTGAAGGTGTAGAACACCTCGACCTCGTCGCTGGCCACGTCACCGGCCGCCACCATGTCGCCGCCGGCCTCGGCCGCAGCCTCCGCCTCGGGATGGGTCTCGGCAGGCTGCTCGCCGCCGCCGGCCTCGGCTTTCGCCTCATCGGCCTGCTCGGTCTTGAGCGCCTCGGCACCGGCTTGCTCTTCGGCCTTCTCGAGATCGGCGGCTTTCACCTTCGCGCGCTCGCCCTTCTCGGCCTTGTAGCCCAGACCGCCCATCAGATCGGCGAACTGGTCCAGCGTCATGCCGGTGATCGAGAGCATGTCCGGATTGGCTTCGAACCCGCCGCGGCTGTCCTGCGTGCGCAGCAGATCGGCGAGACGTTCGAGCATGTCGATCCGGATCGCCCGCGCGCCCGAGGGACGGTAGCCCGACAGGCGGTAGGTCTCGGCATCGAACGCGTCGATATTCGGGATCGTCACGAGGCCCGGAGGCGGGCTTTCGGGGAATTCATCCGCGCCCGACCACAGCGAGGCCAGCACCAGCCGCAGCCGCGTCGGCGCGGGTTTGAGAAGCGCGGGCATGAAAATCGTATACTGACCGAAGCGCACGCCGTGCTTGCGCAGGCTGCCACGCGCATCCTGATCGAGATCCTTCACCTCGGCGGCGACCTGCTCGCGCGGGATGATGCCCAGCGATTCCACCATGCGGAACGCGAAGCCACGGGCGAGGCCCGTCAGCTCTTCGTCGCGGCTCATCGCCAGAAGCGGCTCGAACAGGGCCGCGACCTTGCGGTCGATGAAATGCTGCAGACGGCGCGTGACCTTCTCGGCCACATCCGCGCCCGCCTCGTCATCGACGAACGCCTGCACGGTCGGCTTCAGCAGATCGGGCCCCTTCACCAGCTTGCCGACAGCGGTCTCGCCCCACATCAGCCCGCCCTGCTCGGTGAAATCCATCTCCGTATCGGGGGCATTGTAGAAGCGGTCCGCGCGCAGGCTGAACTCGGGCGCAAGCGCCTCGTAGGCCGCGCGGGCAAGCATCTTCGCCTCGTCGGGCGAGCCGGTCTCGTCCTGCTTGAACCGGAATCCTTCCAAACGGCCCGCGAATTCGCCTTCAACCGTCACTTCGCCCTTGTCGTTCACCTCGGCCACGAGGGTCTCCTTCTGCTTGAGCCGGCGCATCAACACAGAGGTGCGCCGGTCCACAAATCTTTGCGTCAGCGCGCCATGCAGCGCGTCCGACAGGCGGTCTTCTACAGCGCGGGTCGCCTCGCGCCAATGGCTTTCATCATCGACCCACCCTTTGCGTTGCGCAACATAGGTCCATGTGCGGATGAAGGCGAGACGACGCGAGAGCGTGTCGATATCGCCGCCCGTCCTGTCGATACGCTCGATCTGACGTGCAAGCCAGTCCGAGGGCACGCCCTTGCCCGATTGCAGGAACTCGAAGATGCGCGCCAGAAGCGTTGCATGTTCGGCCTCGGAAATCGAACGAAAATCGGGGATTCGGCAGACATCCCAGAGGAGTTGCACATCCTTTGGGCTGGTGATGCGGTCGCGGATCGCCGGATCGTCAGACAGCACCTTGAGCGCGCGCGCATCGTCGGCCTCGCGCCCCTTCGTCAGCCATTCGCCCTCTGGCCGCGCGTCGAGCGATTGGATCAGCCGGTCCACGGTGCCGAATTCGAGCCGCGCATTGCGCCATTGCAGACGCTGCAGCGGTGCGAAGCGGTGGTTCTCGATCGCGTCGATCACCTCGGGCTGCAGCGGGCGCGCCTCGCCCGTCACGCCGAACGTGCCATCGGTGGTGTGGCGCCCTGCCCGGCCTGCGATCTGCGCAAGTTCATGCGGGAAGAGCGGACGCATCCGCCGCCCGTCGAATTTCGACGTCGCCGAAAACGCGACATGGTCGATATCGAGGTTGAGCCCCATCCCGATCGCATCGGTGGCGACCAGATAATCTACGTCGCCATTTTGATACATCTCGACCTGCGCATTGCGGGTGCGGGGCGACAGCGCCCCCATCACCACCGCGCAGCCACCCTTCTGGCGGCGGATCAGTTCCGCGATCGCATAGGTATTCTCGACCGAGAACCCCACGATGGCCGAGCGCGGCTTCATCCGCGAGATTTTCTTCGAGCCGGAATAGGTCAGCTCGGAAAACCGCTCGCGCTTCGTGAACTGCACCTTCGGCACCAGCGCCGCGATTGCCCCGCGCATCGTCTCGGAGCCGAGGAACAGCGTCTCGTGCAGCCCGCGCGCATGCAGCAGCCGATCGGTGAAGACATGCCCCCGCTCGGGGTCGCCACAGAGCTGGATCTCGTCGATGGCAAGGAAATCGGCCCCGATCCCCGTCGGCATCGCCTCGACCGTGCAGACCCAATATTGCGTGCGCTCGGGCACGATGCGCTCTTCGCCGGTGACCAGCGCCACGACCGAAGGCCCACGCTGCGCCACGATCCGGTCATAGACCTCGCGTGCCAAGAGCCGCAGCGGCAGCCCGATGACGCCGGTGCGATGCGCCAGCATCCTCTCGATTGCGTAATGGGTTTTGCCTGTATTGGTCGGCCCCAGAACGGCCGTGATCCGCCCGCCTTGCATCGCAGCTCCGTTCCAGCCCTTAAAGAGCCGTGCCCTGATGCGCCTTATCGAGGCGCGCAATGGCGTCTTTCACATCCTGTTGATGCGGATTCAAGGCAAAAGACTTCTGATAGGCCTCAAGCGCACGCTTGTCGTCGCCCATCTCTTCGAGGATCGCCCCCAGCCCGGCAAGCGCGCCCCAATGACGCGGCTCCAGCTTCAGGGTGCGCGCGATATCCGCCGCCGAGGGTCCGTAGAGCCCGGCCATGAAATAGGCCGTCGCCCGCCCGTTCCAGCCAGCGGCAAAATCGGGGGCATGATCGGTCAGCGCCGTGAAATGCTCGATCGCGGCCTCGGTGTCGCCCGCGTCCAGCGCGTCCTCGCCGCGTTTGAACAGCAAATCCATCGCCGCCGATCCCGAGCGCGACCACGCCCTGCGGATGTCCGCCTCGGCCCGCGACCAGCCCGGATCGTTCGGATCGGCCAACTCTTTGAAATACGGCTCGAGCCCCGCAGTTTCGGCGCTGGCGGGGAATGCCGCCATTGTTCCCAGCATCGCCGAAAAGCAAAATGCCGTGACGACACATTTGTATCTGTCAAATCGCTGCCACATAAATCATGACTGTAATGCAATTGCCGGAGAATGCGAGAGCCCGGCCATCAAAATTGGAGGACGCGATGAGCGAGGTTATCGACAAGGCCGTTGAGGCGCTGCGGGCGAAACTGCCCGATGGGTTTTCTTCGACTGCAAAATTCGTGATCGAGGATGAAGGCTCGATCATTGCCGACGAGAACGGCGTGCGCGCAGGCGACGACGACGCGGAAGTCGTTCTGACCGCAGATCGCGAGACCTTCGAAGGCATGCTCAACGGCGATGTGAACCCCACCGCGGCCTTCATGTCCGGCAAGCTTTCGGTCGACGGCTCGATGGGCCTCGCCATGCAGCTGGGTGCGGCGCTCGCCTGATGGAACGCGCCCCGCTTTTCGAAGAGATCGCGCGCGGCCCCGAGGGGGGCGCGGCCTACTGGCTCACGGCGGAAGATGGTGTGCGGATACGTTTCGCACATTGGCCAGCACCTCCCCAACCACGCGGCACGGTCTTTCTGGGATGCGGACGCACCGAATATGTCGAGAAATACGGCCCTGCGGCCGCGGAATTCGCGGCCCGGGGCTATGCCATGCTCGCCATCGACTGGCGCGGGCAAGGCTTGGCCGACCGGCTTTTGCCCGACGCGCCCGAAAAGGGCCATGTCGGCGGCTTGCAGGACTACCAGTGGGATCTGCACGCGGTGATCGCCGCCGCGGACGAGCTGGGCCTGCCGCAACCCTATTACATCGTGGGTCACTCGATGGGCGGCGCGATCGCGCTGCGCGCGGTGATGCACGAGCACCACCGCTTCAACGCGGTCGCTTTCTCTGCGCCGATGTGGGGGATCGCCACCTCGCCGGTGCTGCACCCGTTCCGGATCGTGCTCGCGAACCTGCTGGGCGACGGTTTCCTTGCGAACAGCTATCCGCCCGGCATGAACGGCACCACTTACGTTTATCGCGACAGCTTCGAGGCGAACCGTCTGACCCGCGATCCCGAGATGTGGGCCTGGCTGGTCGAACACGCCGCGAAACATCCCGAACTGACGCTGGCCGGCCCGACGATCCACTGGGTCGCCGAAAGCCTGCTGGAATGCGAGGCGCTGGCGGCGCTGCCCTCCCCCGATCTGCCCTGCTATTGCGGCTTGGGCGGGGTGGAGAAGATCGTGCACACGCCCGCGGTCCATGACCGGATGGGACGCTGGCCGAAAGGCACGCTGGACGTGATCCCGGACGCCGAGCACGAATTGATGATGGAAATCCCCGCGACGCGGAAACGCTTCTACGACGGCTGCGCCGCACTGTTCGACGCGGCGGGCGGGCTGGAGGCCCGCGAGCCGGTCAAAGCTGAATCTGCGTGAAGCTGTCGCGCAGCGCGTTCGACCAGGCTTCCGACATTTCCGCGAAATCGCTGTCGCCCGCCTCGATGCGGCGCTGGCTGGAAATCCGGCAGTCGTCCTTCTTGATCACCGCCAGATCGAGCGGCATGCCCACCGAGAGGTTCGAGCGCAGCGTCGAATCCATCGACAGAAGCACCGCCTTCTGAGCGTCGATCAGGTTGGTGTCGGGACGCACGACGCGATCGAGGATCGGCTTGCCGTATTTATGCTCGCCGATCTGCAGGAAGGGCGTGTCCTCGGTCGCCTCGATGAAGTTGCCTTCCGGGTAGATCAGGAACATCCGCATCTCGCCGCCCGCGCGTTGGCCCGCGACGATCATCGAAGCCGAGGTCGAGACCCGCTCGGCATCCATGCGGCTCGTGATGTCCTTGCGCACGCCCGCCATCGTGTTGCCGATGATCTCGGCCACTTTCAGCATCGTCGGCGCTTCCATGATTGAACTGTCGCCCGTCGCGTCGCTCGCATCGGCCGCTTCGCGCAGCCGCGCCAGCGTCGTTTGCGTGACCGAGAGCGAGCCCGCGGTCATGATCGCGATCACCCGTTCGCCGGGCTCCTCGAAGGTGAACATCTTGCGATAGGTCGCGATGTTATCGAGCCCGCCATTCGTCCGCGTGTCCGACAGCAGCACCATCCCCTCGTTCAGCAAGAGGCCTACGCAATAGGTCATGTTCGTTCCCTGATCCGTGACAAGCGCGCAATCTATTGCTGGACTTGGTCCAAGGCAACTGTGACGTGCAGTCGCTCCTCACCCGAGCCTTGGGTGATGCCACGGATCGGCGCGGCTTCGCGCGCATCCAACCCGGAGCCGAGGCGGATGTAGCGCTCATCGGGGCAGCATTTGTTCGCCGGATCGAAGCCGATCCAGCCGATCCCCGCGACCCAGATCTCGCCCCAGGCATGGGCGGCCTCGTGCGGCGTGCCGTCATCTGTCGCGAACAGATAGCCCGAGACATAGCGCGCTGGTAGATCGACCGAGCGGGCCACGGCGACAAGCGCGTGGGCATGGTCCTGACAGACGCCCTCGCCTTGTGCCAGCGCCTCGGCGGCGGTGGTGTGGGAATGGGTGGCCCCCGGCTTGTACTCGATCGCCTCGGAGATCGCGGCGCTCAGGCGATGCGCCCGGTTGAGATCTTCCGTCGCCCCCGAAATGGCCTCTTCCGCCAGCGCCGCCAGACTGTCGTCGATCCAGGTCGCGACGGTCTCGCGCAGGTATGCCATCGGATGCACCAGCTCGCGATGGCCGCGCAGCACGCCCGAGGTATCGAACGTCTCGACCTGCCCTTTCACGGTGATCGCGACCTCGTCGACCGGCGGACGGATCGACCAGCCTTCGACACGGTCGCCCGCGCCATCACGGAACGACCCACCGCGGAGACCGCCTTCGACCGCGACATCCCATTCGATCACGCGCTGGCCCTCGAAGCGCGAGGGGAACATGCGCAAAGATTGCACCGCAGCGCCCATCGGCGCGTCGTAATCATAGGTGGTGACATGGTTGACGGTGAGGATCATCGCGCATCTCCCGACAGGTAGGTTTGCTGAACGAGCGCGGTGAGCTGCCCGATCTCGCCGATGAAGCGGGTGAGGAACTCGTGCAGCCCCTCGTCGACAATTTCGGCGACCTTGGTCTGGTTCAGCTCGGTCATCAGCGCCTTGGCGCGCATCTGCGGCAGGCCGGTGCCCGGCGCGACCTCGTAGAAACTTTCGAGATTGTCGAGATGGTGCATCGCCTTGCGCGTCGCCGACATCAGCGAGCGCGGGCTGGCCGGGTTGAGGATCAGGAAGTGCATGATCTTCGACGCCGTCAACTCACCGCCATAGGCCCAGTGGAAGGCGCGGTAGGATTGCAGCGCGCGCAACAGCACCTGCCATTGGTAATTGTCGAGGCCAGAGCCCACCATCTCCACCGAAGGCAGCAGCACGAAATACTTCACGTCGATCAGGCGCGCGGTGTTGTCGGCCCGCTCCAGCGCATAGCCGAGATTCATGAAGAAGAACCCGTCATTGCGCAGCATCGAGCCGTCCATAGCGCCCCGCAGGAGCGCGGATTGCCGGGTCACCCACTCGCAGAGCTCGGTAATCTCCCATTCCGAACGCGGCTGACGCTCGATCTGGCGGATCTCCTGAAACGCCGTGTTGAGCGTGTCCCAGACCTGACCGGTGATCGCCGTGCGCACGATGCGGGCGTTTTCCCGTGCCCGTTCGATGCAGGAAATCACCGAGGACGGGTTGTCGCGATCGAAGAAAAGGTAGCTCTCTATATTGCGCTGCACCGGGTCGCCGTATTTCTCGGAAAAACCGTCGGCAGTGCCCGAGGCTTGCAGCAGGCTCTCCCATTCCGAGCGGTAGCCATGCCCGGTCGAGGGCGTCAGCGCGATCCGCGCGCCGACCTCCAGAAGCCGTGCCATCGTTTCCGCGCGCTCCATGTAGCGCGCGACCCAGAACAGGTTTTCAGCGGTTCTACTCAGCATCCGATCACTCCGCCAAAACCCAGGTGTCTTTCACGCCCCCGCCCTGCGAGGAGTTCACGACGAGCGACCCTTCGGTCAGCGCGACGCGGGTCAGCCCGCCGGGGACCAGCTCGACCTTCTCGCCCACGAGACAATAGGGCCGCAGATCGACGTGACGCGGCGCCACGCCCTCTTCCACGAAGGTCGGCGTGGTCGACAGCGCCAGCGTCGGCTGGGCGATGTAGTTCTCCGGGTTGTCCTCGATCTTGTGGCGGAAATTCTCGATCTGCTCCTTGGTCGATTTCGGACCGACGAGCATCCCGTAACCGCCCGAGCCGTGAACTTCCTTCACCACCAGTTCGGAGAGGTTTTCGAGAACGTATTTGCAATCGTCCTTCTTGGCGCATTGCCAGGTCGGCACGTTTTCCAAAAGCGGCTCTTCGCCCAGATAGAAGCGCACCATTTCCGGCACGAACGTATAGATCGCCTTGTCGTCGGCCACGCCCGCACCGGGTGCCGAGCAGATCGAAACGCCGCCCGAGCGGTAGACATCCATCAGCCCCGGAATGCCCAGCATTGAATCCGGGCGGAAGCAGAGCGGGTCGAGGAAAGCGTCGTCGATCCGGCGATAGATCACATCGAGTTTCTTCGGGCCTTCCGTCGTGCGCATCCAGCAGAAGCCGCCCTCGCAGAACAGGTCCGGCCCCTCCACCAATTCGACACCCATCAGGTCAGCGAGGAAGGAATGCTCGTAATAGGCCGAGTTGAAATGGCCCGGCGTGAGGATCGCGACCGTCGGCTCGCCCTCGCATTTCGTCGGCGCGACCGAGGCCAAGGTGCGGCGGAGCGCATCCGAATAGCCATCCACCGGCTCGATCCGGTTCTCGCGGAACAGCTGCGGGAACATGCGCATCATGATCTCGCGATTCTCCAGCATGTAGGAGACGCCCGACGGGGTGCGGCAGTTATCTTCGAGCACATAGAACTGATCGGGCCCGGTGCGCACCAGATCGACCCCAACGATATGGCTGTAGATCCCGCGCGGCGGAATGAAGCCCGAGACCGCGCGCTCGTAAGCGTCGTTCTGATAGACCAGCCGCGCCGGGATTCGCCCCGCCCGCACGATCTCGCCGCGCCCGTAGACGTCGAGCAGAAAGGCGTTCAGCGCCCGGGCGCGCTGCTTGATGCCACGCTCCAGCTTGCGCCATTCGGGTTGGGTGAAAACGCGCGGAAACATGTCGAAAGGAATCAGACGGTCGGGATCCCCACCCTCGCCATAGACGGCGAAAGTGATGCCGATCCTGCGAAACAGCGCCTCGGCTTCGGCTTGCTTCATCGCGCGCAGCTCGGACGGCATTTCGCGCATCCAGCCGTCGAGCCCGGTATAGGGCTGACGCACTTGGCCGCCGTCGAACATCTCGTTGAAATACTCTGTCATCGCGCCGGTTAAGTCCCCCTAGTCTTTTATTTATGTCTAGGCCCTGTACCCCCCGAGTAAAAGGCGATGGCCGATGTTATGCAACGCGCCGCGTCAGGGAAAAGTTCATTTCATAGCATCTGCCGCAAAATTGTGCAGTGCCGAGCAGCCCCGCGCCCTTGTCAGGATGGCGCCCCTGACCCTATCTGGAAAGCAACCGATCAGACACGAGGAACCTCATGACGCTCACACCCCGCCGCCCAGTTTTCGATGCGAATTCAAATGCAGGGGCGTTCGGCGATCTGCCCGAATGGGATCTGAGCGATCTCTATCCCGCGCCCGACGCGCCGGAACTGACCAAGGACATGGCGTGGCTGGAAAAAGCCTGCGCCGAGTTCGCCGCCGATTACGAAGGCAAACTGGCCGATCTCGATGCCGCGGGCATGGCAGAGTGCATCAAGCGCTACGAGGAGATCGACGAGAAAGCGGGCCGCGTGATGTCCTATACGGGCCTGCGCTATTACCAGAACACGACCGACCCGGCGCGGGTGAAGCTGCTGTCCGACGCGCAGGACAAGATCACCACCTACACCACGCCGCTCGTCTTCTTCAGCCTCGAATTCAACCGCATCCCGGACGAGACCTACGAGGCCGTCTTCGCCGATTCGAAGGTCGCCCGCTACAAGCCGGTGTTTGACCGGATGCGCGCGATGAAGCCCTATCAGCTCTCCGACGAGCTGGAGAAATTCCTGCACGACCAGTCGGTCGTCGGCGCCGCCGCGTGGAACCGTCTGTTCGACGAGACCACCGCCGCGCTGGAATTCGAGGTGCAGGGCGAAAAGCTGAGCCTCGAGGCCACCACCACCCTTCTCTCCGACCACAACCGCGAAAAGCGCGAAGCGGCGGCGAAAGAGCTGGCGAATGTGTTCGGCGAGAACATCCGCACCTTCTCGCGCATCCACAACACGCTGGCGAAGGAAAAGGAAATCGAGGATCGCTGGCGCAAGATGCCGACGCCGCAGACCGGTCGCCACCTGTCGAACGACGTGGAGCCGGAAGTCGTGCAGGCGCTGCGCGACGCCGTGGTCGCCGCCTACCCGCGCCTGTCGCATCGCTACTACAAGCTGAAGGCGAAATGGCTCGGCCTCGACAAGCTGCAGATCTGGGACCGCAACGCGCCGCTGCCCACCGAGGCCCCGCGCGACATCATGTGGGACGAGGCGAAGGACACCGTGCTGGACGCCTATTCCGGCTTCGATCCGCGCATGGCCGACATCGCGCAGCCCTTCTTCGACAAAGGCTGGATCGATGCGGGCGTGAAACCGGGCAAGGCGCCGGGTGCCTTTGCGCATCCGACCGTGACGACCGTCCACCCCTATGTGATGCTCAACTACCTCGGTAAACCGCGCGACGTGATGACGCTGGCGCATGAGCTGGGCCACGGCGTCCATCAGGTGCTGGCCGCGAAACAGGGCGAGATGCTGGCCAACACGCCGCTGACGCTGGCCGAGACGGCCTCGGTGTTCGGCGAGATGCTGACCTTCCGCAAGCTGCTGGCTGCCGCGAAAACCAAGGAAGAGCGCAAGACGCTTCTGGCCGGCAAGGTCGAGGACATGATCAACACGGTCGTCCGCCAGATCGCCTTCTATGATTTTGAGTGCAAGCTGCATGCGGCCCGCGCCGAAGGGGAGCTGACGCCCGAGGATATCAACGCGCTGTGGATGTCGGTGCAGGGCGAAAGCCTCGGCCCGGCATTCGAGTTCATGGAGGGCTATGAGACCTTCTGGTCCTACATCCCGCACTTCGTCCACTCGCCCTTCTACGTCTATGCATACGCCTTCGGCGACGGCCTGGTGAACGCGCTCTACGCCGCCTACGAGGCCGCGCCCGAGGGCTTCCAGGACAAGTATTTCGCGATGCTCGAAGCGGGCGGCTCGATGCACCACAAGGAACTGCTCGCGCCCTTCGGCCTCGACGCGTCCGACCCGGCCTTCTGGGACAAGGGCCTGTCGATGATCGAAGGCTTCATCGACGAGCTGGAGGCGATGGAGGAGTAATCCTCCCTCGCCTGTCTCAAGACGAAAAAACGCCGCGCGAGGTTCTCAACGCGCGGCGTTTCCGTGACTGTCTCCCCACAAGCACAGTCATCGCCAACCGGAACCTTTACCCCTTACAGGCCCCGGTCAGATCAGCATTTCTTCGACCTCGAAACGGGTCAGCCGCGGCGCGGCGATCGGGCCGAATTCGCGCAGCTTGTCCATCTGCGGAAACAGCGCGAGGAACAGCTCGGCCATCCGCGGGTCGATCGTCCGCTCGAACCCTTCGCCGGGGTGGAAGCTCTCGACCTCCATGCCGCCGACCTTGAGCGAGCCGTGCTGCTCCAGCACCAGATGATAGGCGGAGACCGGCGAGATCGGCGTAACCTCGATGACGCTCACCCCATCGACGAAGGCCGCGATCGGCGCATAGGCCGCCTCGATGCCCAAGCGTCCGCGCAGCCGGGCATCGCGCAGGCAGATCCGCGCATGCGGGCCCAGCACCAGATCCTGCGACGGACGGCCATGTCCGAAGGCTTCGGCGGTCACGCGGATCATCCGCGCGGCCACGTCCTTCGCCGCCGGGAACATTGTCATCGAGCCTTTCCAGGTGACGGTCTCGACCCGCTCATCGGCGGTCAGAACCCGCATCCCGGGCACCAGATCCTCAACCGAGATCGGGCCTTCCTCGGTCGCGATCACGGCACCGCGCGCCAAGGCCGAAAACGCCTCTTCGAACAGCGGGATCGCCGGGGCGACGCGGGATGTTTCTTCGATGAAGCCGTTCGCCTCCAGCCACCACGCGGCGTAGCGGCGGGTCATCGCGGAGGCGCGTAGGGCGCGTTTCGGCGCGTTCGGACTCGCACGCAAAGGGCGCGGCAAAGGCGGTTCGGTTTCGGTGGGACGTAGCGCGGCAGCTGCCGTCCGGTGGGGTAGATTCATGCGATAGGCCTTTCGGTCTTCTCACGGCTGCATCGGCCCCCACCGGTTGCAGAGAGACGCTCACAACATGGCTAAAACCTGCACAGGCGTCAAATTATTGAAGCGATTGTCGCGTGATCGCCAAGCAGTCAGCCCCTGCCCCAACGGCACGTTTCTCCACCGCGCACAAACCGCCACAATCTCACCACATTCAAAGCGAATCACCCGCCCCCAGAGACACTGGAGACGGGTGATGAAAATGGCCGGGCGTGGCAGCGCCCGGCCAGGTCTCGCGCGGCGATCAGCATGACCAATTACGATCGCCGCGCGAGAAGGGAGCTCACTGTGCGGCGCTGACCCGGCGCGAGGCAGACGCCACAGCGCGGCTGGCCTGCGAAGGGCGCGCCTTGCGGGCCCAGGGCATCCGCGTGTCGCAGTCGCGTGCGGAAGCCACGGCGGCTTTCATCCAGCGGCGGGTCGGTTGAGTTTTGTTCATGTCTTTGTCCCCTCGTCTCGAGATCGTTTTCGATCCGGTTCGGGACTGTTTTGCCCGCGCAATGGGGCCAGCATGGGGCGGGAGTTGGATTTTTTCGCGCAAGGAAACGAAAGAATGCGGCAAGGTCGATTGTTTCAGCGAACCTGTCGGCCCCGCGCAGAGCGCCGCCCGCGCGCCCAGATCAGAGCCGGATCGCCGAGAGCAGACGCCCGTAATCGGCCTCGCCCGCATGGGTCGTGCGGCGGTAGGAATAGAAACGCTCAGGCTCCTGATAAGTGCAGCGGCGCATCCATTCCGCCTCGCCGACGCCCGCCTCGCGCAGCCGGTGCAGCGAGAAGCTCGGCAGGTCGAAATGCGGCTTGCCCGAGGGGCCGGGCGAGAAGAAGCGGCTGTAGTCCATGTCCTCCATCAGGAACTGCTCCATGAAGTCTTCGCCGACCTCGTAGGAATGGACCGAGATGCACGGCCCGATCACCGCCGTAATGTCCTCGCGATGCGCGCCCAAGCGCTCCATCGCGTCGAGCGTGTTCTCCAGCACCCCCTCCATCGCGCCGCGCCAGCCCGCATGGGCCGCGCCGATAACGCCCGCTTTCGGGTCGGAGAACAGCACCGGCTGGCAATCGGCGGTCAGGATCGAAATCGCGATGCCCGGCACCTTGGTCACGGCCGCATCGGCGCGCGGCGGCGGATCGGTAATCTCTTCGATCACGGCGACATCGGGCGAATGCACCTGATTGACGCCTTGCAGCGCGTTCAGCTCCACGCCCATCGCATCGGCCGCGCGGGCGCGATTGGTGCGCACCGCCTCGCTTTGATCCGACGAGCCGGGACCGCAGTTGAGCCCCGCGAAAATGCCCGAGGACGCGCCGCCTTTGCGTGTGAAGAACCCGTGCTTCACGGTTCCCAAGGCGGGTGAGGTCAGAATTTCGAGCATCGTCGACATCGCGTTCCTCAATAGCTCAGATGGTCTTCGGATCGAACCCCGGCGGCAGCGGCGCAGCGGGTGCGACAATCGCCAGAGCTTGGAACAGGTGACCCATTTCCTCGGGATGGGTCAAGCGGCGATGCGCGGCGATATGGGTCTCGCGCGCGGCCCCCGATAACGCTTCCGCGAGGCGCTGCGCCCGTGCCGTGATGCCCAGCCGCTCCAGCAGAACGCCCTGCGCGGTCATGCCCGAGACGGCGGCCCCCGCGTCTTGCGCGGCCTGCGCCAGAGGCTCGAAATCGACATGGGCGGTCAGGTCCGCCTCGCCGGGCTCCGCAAACGGATCGACAGGCTCATGGCCCTTGAGCGCCTGAAACGTGTCACCCTTGGAATGCCAGTTGCCATAGTCGATCAGCAGCGCCGTGCCGCCTTGGTTTGCAATCCGCGCAGCCAGCGTCTCGGTGAAGTTCACCGCAGCCGCACAGGTCTCGACCACGTCGCCCGGTGCGGTGTCGGCCATGCGCGGCTCCAACGCCTCGAGGCGCGACGGCGGCGCGAGGCCGGGCGTCAGCGTGCCGTCGTCGGACAGCCCTACCTGCCGCTCGGCCCAGCCGTCGCCGTCCCGCTGGAACTGCCGGATCGGCAGCGCGTCGAGAAACTCGTTCGCGACGACGAAAATCGGCCTCTCGGGCAGGCCGTCGATCGTCTCGTGCCACGTGATCTGATGCGGCGCGAGCGTCGCGCGCTGGATCTCGCGCAAGGTGGGCGAGGCCTCGATCAGATGGACCTGTGCGGCCTCCACCATCCCCGGCACGGCCTTCATCGCACGCAGCATATCGGCCATCAGCGTGCCACGCCCCGGCCCTGCCTCGGCCAGCACGAAGGGCGCGGGCCGGCCCTGATCGAGCCACGCCTGCGCCAGACACAGCCCCAGCATTTCGCCGAACATCTGGGAAATCTCCGGCGCAGTGATGAAATCGCCTGCGCGCCCGAACGGATCGCGGGTGGCGTAATAGCCATGCTCGGGATGCAGCAGGCAGGCGCTCATATAACGGTCGAGCCGCATCGGCCCCTCCGCCGCGATCTGCGCGGCAAGGATGTCGCCCAGCGGGGTCACGAGGCTTTCGGCGCCCGAAGCGCGCGGATCACGAAATACAGCCCCACCGCGATCATCGGCAGCGACAGCACCTGCCCCATCGTCAGCCCCCAGCCATCGGTGAAGCGGATCACATGGCCGTAGGGATTGCCGAGGGTCACAAATTGCGGATCGCCCTGCCGGAACAGCTCGACAAAGGCGCGCGCGGCACCATAGCCCATCAGGAACACGCCGAGGCTCAGGCCTGGGCGCTTCAGCGAGCGGCCGAACCAAACCATGCTCCACAGGATCAGCCCGAGCAGCAGCCCTTCCAGCCCCGCCTCATAGAGCTGCGAAGGATGGCGCGCGCAGGTGCCATCCACCTGCCCCGCGATCCCGAGGCAGGTCTGCGCCAGCTCACCGGGGAAGATCACGCCCCACGGCACGTCCGTGGGACGCCCCCAAAGCTCCGGCTTGATGAAATTCGCGATCCGCCCGAGGAACAACCCGATCGGCGCGACCAGCGCCATCGCATCGGCCAGTTTCAGCTTGGGCACGTCATGCCGTCGCGCGAACCACCAACCCGCGAGCAGAGTGCCCAAGAAACCACCGTGGAAGGACATGCCGCCCTGCCAGACCTTCACGATGTCGAGCGGATGGGCCAGATACCAAGCCGGTTCATAGAACAGGATGAAGCCAAGCCGCCCGCCCAGAACCACGCCGATGATCACCGCCGTCAGCAGGTCCTCGACCTTGCCGTGCTCCATCGGCGAGCGGTTCTGAGGCCAGAGCGTATCGCGCTTCATAAGCGCCACGATGATCTGCCAGCCCGCGATCAGCCCCGCGATGTAGGCCAGCGCATACCAGCGGATCGGCAGGCCGAGACCGGGGATCGTGATGGCGACCGGATCGAAATCGGGGAAGGGAATGGCGAGAGGCAGCAAGGCGGTCTCCTGTCAGAAATCGCCGCGAGAAAGCCCTGCGCAGGCCGGGAAGTCAACCTTGCCAGCGGGACCGCCGGGGCCCATATAGACAGGGAAGCAAAAATTGACCGCAAGGGGATGCCGATGCAGCCGCCCAACAAGATGTTCGACGAAATGTCCAAGCTGATGACCAACGCGATGGGCGTGGCCCAAGGCGCGAAGGACGAGGCCGAGACGGCGATGAAAAGCTGGATGGACCGCTGGCTGGCCGACCGCGACCTCGTGACCCGCGAGGAATTCGACGCGGTGCGTGCGATGGCGCAGAAAGCGCGCGAGGAAAACGAGGCGCTGAAGGCCCGCATCAAGGCGCTCGAAGGCAAGTCCGAGAGCTGAACTCTTCGCGATGGAATTTGAAAACGCCCGGTCCGAATGGCCGGGCGTTTTTCGTTAAAGCCGCCCTCTTAGCACGGGGCGACCAGCCCCGGGCCGCGCCCGACCCTCCCCCCGGGAGGGCGCATTGGCGATGTCAGCGCGGGCACATCCGACTTACGGGCTTGCGGGATAAACTGCCCGGCCACAATGCGGAGTAAGGCGCCCACCCGAGGCTCGGGCGCGTCCCTCTGTCAGACTTCCAGACACATCACCACAAACCAAAATGCCCGCGCCGAGGCGCGGGCAGATTGAATCTCCGTCGAAAGCCTCGCGGCCTTACTCGCCTTCCGCCTTGTCGTAGGCGTCGATGATCTTCGCGACCATCGGGTGACGCACCACGTCTTTCGCGGTGAAGTAGTTGAAGCTGATCCCCTCGACATGGCCGAGGATGCGCTCCGCATCCTGAAGGCCCGAGGGCATCCCGCGCGGCAGGTCTACCTGAGAGCGGTCGCCGGTGATGACCATCCGCGAGCCCTGCCCCAGACGGGTCAGGAACATCTTCATCTGCATGGTCGAGGCGTTCTGAGCCTCGTCCAGCACCACGAAGGCGTTCGACAGCGTGCGGCCGCGCATGAAGGCGAGCGGCGCGATCTCGATCCGCTTCTCCTCCAGCAGTTTTGCGAGCTGCTTGGCTGGCAGGAAGTCGTTCAGCGCGTCATAGAGCGGCTGCATATAGGGATCGACCTTGTCCTTCATGTCGCCGGGCAGGAAGCCCAGACGCTCGCCCGCCTCGACGGCCGGACGCGACAGGATGATCTTGTCGACATGACCACCGATCAGCATGGTCACACCCACGGCCACCGCGAGATAGGTCTTGCCGGTGCCCGCAGGCCCGATCCCGAAGGCCAGCTCGTGCTCGAAGAGATGCTTCACATAGGCTTTCTGCGCCTCGGTGCGCGGCTCGACCTGCTTCTTGCGGGTGCGGATCTCGAACTTGCCCGCCTCGAACATCTCGAGCTGCTCGTCGACCGTGGTCCCGGTGCCGCCCAGATCGGCCATGCGCAGCGCCGCATCGACTTCTTCGGCGTCGATCTGCTTGTTCTGTTCGAGGCGTTGATACAGCTGATGCAGCACGGCGGCGGCTTGCGATTGCGCTTCGGGCTCGCCCACCACGGCCAGTTGGTTGCCACGCCGCAGGATATGAACCTGAAGTTTGTGCTCTATCTGGGCCAGATTGCGGTCGAATTCACCGCAAAGATCGATCAGCAGCCGGTTGTTGGGGAACTCAAGAAGCGTCTCGTGAGCATCCTGAGAGCGAGGCGGGGGTGTGATCGCGCTGAAGCCCAAATACAGAGTCTCCTTAGCTGGTTTGGTAAAGATATGGTGCCTGCCTCGGGGGATTCACGCAAGCACTGGTTTCCCGCCCTCCTAGGCGCGGCGGCGAATTTCATCAAACTGAAACCAAAAAACGCAGGCGCGGTTCCGCTTGGCCGCATTGCCTATTTATTAGGCGAAGTCGGTTTCGCAAGGGGCTGCGCACCGATACGCCGATCGAGAATGCCACCTCTTCGCCGCACCGCATCATGACCGCCGAATCGCTGGCTGCAAAAAAGGGCCTCCGTGGCGCAGAATCGCGCGGCAAAAGCCAAACGCCCCACAACCCTAGCGCGAGAACTGTCGCAGCAAGCGGAACACCCGCCGACTTTTTTGGCTATTGTTCCCACAAACCCGGCAAATATCGACAAACTCTCGCCAATTTGGGTTCGTTCAGGGCAAACTGCGCACAGACGGAGCCAGGATCGGAGAGATTCTGAGCGCCGTATGTAATCCCGCTGCCCGATCAGGAGAGTCTCGAGAGATGAAGACCATTGCAATCACCGCCGCCGCGCTGCTCACCGGTATGGCATTCGCTGGCGCCGCCCAGGCCGGTACGAGCTGCTACACCGGCCCGGTCGGGCGTGATCACGTCAACAACAAGACCGTCTGTGGCCCGACCCGCAAGCAACAGATTCATATCGACTGCTTCCGCGGTCCGTGGCGTGAGACGATCTGGGATCACCCGCAGGGCAGCTTCGTCGATGATCTGGTGGCGTTCGGCTACGATTACGGCGATGCGAACGGCCTCGCGACTCAGATCTGCAAGAACGAGAGCCTCGTGGGCAACCCGGAAGGCCTGCGTAAGGAGCTTCTGAAAGCGATCGCGAACGATCCGCCCGGCCCGAACTGATCGGCCAGCTTTCCCAATCAAAAAGGGCCGCGGATCACGCGGCCCTTTTCATTTGAGGCGTCAACGCGACGAGAGGTCAGATCAACTCGCCCGCCAGCGAATTCGGCGCCGTCCCGGTGATCCGCACCTTCGCCAGAACGCCGGGGCTAAGCCCTTCGCCCGAGACATGGACCGCCTGCAGGTAATCGGACTTGCCGACCCACTGGCCGTCCAGCCGCCCGGGCTTCTCAAAAAGCACGTTCACTTCGCGCCCGATCATGCTCTCCTGACAGGCCCGCTGTTGCGAGGTCAGAAGCGCCTGAAGCTCTTGCAGCCGCGCATCGGCGACCTCTGCAGGCACCGCGCCTTTCGCGCCAGCCGCGGGCGTGCCCGGGCGCGGCGAGTATTTGAACGAATAGGCCATGCCGTAATTGACCTCGCGGATTAGCGCCATCGTGTCCTCGAAATCCTGAACGGTCTCGCCGGGGAAGCCCACGATGAAATCGCCCGAGATCACGATGTCGGGGCGCGCGGCGCGAATGCGCTCGATCAGGCGGATATAGCTCTCCGCCGTATGCTTGCGGTTCATCGCCTTGAGGATCTTGTCCGAGCCCGATTGCACCGGCAGATGCAGATAGGGCATCAGCTTCGGCTCGTCGCCATGGGCCGCGATCAGATCGTCTTCCATGTCGTTCGGGTGCGAGGTGGTGTAGCGGATGCGCTCAAGCCCATCGATCTTGGCGAGCGACCGGGCCAGCCGCGCGAGCGACCAGTCACCCCCCTCACCTTCCCCGTGATAGGCGTTGACGTTCTGACCCAGCAGCGTGATCTCGCGCACGCCTTTCTCGACCAGCGCCCGCGCCTCGCGCAGGATCTTGTCCGCCGGGCGCGAAACCTCGGCCCCGCGCGTGTAAGGCACCACGCAGAAGGCGCAGAACTTGTCGCAGCCTTCCTGCACCGTCAGGAAGGCGGTCGGGCGCGCCTGCACGGGGCGTGCGGGCAGATGGTCGAACTTGTCTTCCAGAGGAAACTCGGTCTCGACGGGGCGCGCGCCATTATCGGTCCGCGCGACCAGTTCGGGCAGCTTGTGATAGCTTTGCGAGCCCACGACCAGATCCACCAGATCCGAGCGCCGCAGTATCTCGTCCCCCTCGGCCTGCGCGACACAGCCCGCGACACCGATTTTCAGATCGGGCTTGGCCTCCTTGAAAGGACGCAGACGGCCCAAATCGGAATAGACCTTCTCGGCCGCCTTCTCGCGGATATGGCAGGTGTTGAGCAGCACCATATCCGCCGCGCCCACATCGTCGGTCAGCTCATAGCCCTTGGCGCCCATGGCCTCGGCCATGCGCTCACTGTCATAGACATTCATCTGACAGCCATAGGTTTTGATATGCAGCTTTTTCGGAGCGTCGCTCATGCCAATCCTCGCGCGTCTTTCCAGCGGGCCTGATACAGCCAAATCACCCTTTCCCGCAAGGTCGCGCATGGCGCGGGCCGTAAAGGCTTGATTTCATGCGGGCCTTCCCCGATCCTGCGCCCGAAGACCCCGCGAAAGGGCCGCATCGGGCATGAAATATTCCTCGCTGATCGATTTTCTCACCCGCAAGAGCGCGGCGCTGTCCAAAGGCCCGGTCGGCGTGATCCTCGCGGAAGACGGGGTCGAGCTGGAGAGCACGATCCGCCACCATGTCGACCTCGGGTTTCCGGTGCTGCTGGTTCTGGGTCATGCCGCGATGGACCTGCCGGACGATCTGGCCGCCGACAGCCCGACGAAAATCTACCGCATCGATTTCGAGCTGAATCGCCGCGACGCCGCCCCCCTCGCGATCAACCCGATCATCGCGGCCGTGCCTGCGGGAACGTGGCTCTATTACTGCTTCAACGCCGAGTACCTGTTCTTCCCCTTCTGCGAGAGCCGCTCGATCGGCGAGGTTCTGAGCTTTCATACCGAAGAACGCCGCGCCTCGATGCTGAGCTATGTGATCGACCTCTATACCGGCGATCTGGAGGCGCATCCGAACGGCGTCGATACCGAGAACGCGATGTTCGACAAGGCAGGCTATTACGCGCTGGCCCGGCTCGATCCCGAGAACCACGACCACCCGAAAGAGCGGCAGCTGGATTTCTTCGGCGGGCTGCGGTGGCGCTTCGAGGAGCATGTCCCCGCCCAGCGTCGCAAGATCGACCGGATCGCCCTGTTCCGCGCCAAGCCCGGCCTGAAGCTGCGCCCCGACCACACGTTCAACGACGAGGAATACAACACCTATTCCTGCCCGTGGCACCATAACCTGACCTGTGCCACCGCCTCGTTCCGGGTCGCGAAAGCGCTGAAGTTCAATCCCGGATCGACCTATGACGTGCACAGCTTCACCTGGGTCAATTCCGAACGCTTCAACTGGTCGAGCCAGCAGCTCATGGATCTGGGCCTCATCGAACCCGGCCAGTGGTTCTGATCCACACCGCCAACTGATCCCCCTTCGGTTCCCGAACTATGTCTGCACAGGTGCAGGGTCACCTGTGCAATTCCTTAGTAAAAGAATCGCCTTTACAATTCCGATCATTTCACTCAGGTTATTTTCATCAGCCAGTCGATCCCCGACGAGCCGTTTTCGCGAGATGGAGACCGGAGATGAAACGCCCCTCTTCCCCCGGCCCCCGATACCGGGCCGACACGCATGTTGATATCGATCCGCCGCTGAGCCTGCGCGACATCGTCGAGGCGCTGTGCAGCGGCTTCCCCCCGGGCCAGAGCGCGCTCGAAGCGACGCTCGACCGGATCGAGGGAGGCCGCAGATGAGCATCAATGAGAGCTTCGCCAACGCCCTGCCCGTCCATGACGCAGAGGTGCTGACCGGCAAGGGCAACCTCGCCCATATCGTGCTGGACGGTCAGGTCTATACGCTGCGCATCACCAAGGCGGGCAAGCTGATCCTGACCAAATGAGCGCAGTCCTGCGCCACCCACATATCCCGAACGTCTGAAGCCGCCCGATCGCCCCTCGGGCGGATTTTTCGTCTCGAAGACGCGTATCGCTGTGATCTTGGGGGAATGGAGCGGGTGATGGGAATCGAACCCACGTCTTCAGCTTGGAAGGCTGCGGCTCTACCATTGAGCTACACCCGCGCTCTGGCCTCTCCTTAGCGGTCCACGCCGCACCATTCAAGCGGGATCGGCAAGCGGTTCGCGCAAACCCGGCCCCGAGGCGCGGTTCGAATTGACCTCCTGCCCCACGCGCCACGCCTGCAATATGCCCTCGGGCCTCGGCTGCATCAGGGTCGCCGCGCCATGGCCTTCCTCGCCCAGCCATTTCGCCCAATCGGCTTGCTCGAGAACCAGCGGCTCGCGGTGATGAATCGGAGCGAGCGTTGGCCCCGCCGGCAAGGTCACGATGGCGCAGGTGGTCAGCAACTCGCCGCCCTTCTCCCAATCCTGCCAGAGCCCGCCAAACACCATCGGCGCGCCGTCCTTGCGTGAGACGTAGAAAGGTAGCTTCGCCTCCTCCTCGCGATGCCATTCATAAAACCCGTCCGCCGGGATCAGGCAGCGCCGCGACCGGATCGCCGCGCGGAATGCGGGTTTCTCCGCCACCGTCTCGGACCGCGCATTGATCAGCAAAGGCCCGTCCGTCGGCGTCTTGTACCAATGTGGGATGAAGCCCCAGCGCATCGCCCGCAACTGCCGCTGCCCCTCACCGGAGACACAGACCGGCAGGCTCTGGGTCGGGCAGATGTTGAACCGCTCGCCACCCGGCACGTCATTGCCCGGCACCGCCTTGAACAGACGCGCCATCGCATCGACGGGAAGAGTGTTGGCCATACGTCCGCACATGGCACAAAGCTATGCCGCCACGCGCGCAGCACAAGCCCCACGCTTGACCGGACGGCGCGTTTTCGGGCAAGGGAAAGCCATGTTGATTTACAAAATCCTCCGCCGCCCCGAATGGGATGCATTTCGCGAAGCCGGGCACACGCTCGGCGCGCCGGTCGACCTCGCGGACGGCTATATCCATTTCTCCACCGCCGATCAGGTCGTCGAAACGGCTGCGAAACATTTCGCGGGCGAATCCGATCTGGTGCTGGTCGCCTTCGATTCCACCGCGATGGGCGCAGATCTGAAATGGGAGCCCTCGCGCCGCGATCAGCTCTTCCCGCATCTCTACCGCCCGCTGCATCTCAGCGAAGTCGTCTGGGACCACGCCCTGCCCCTCGGCGCTGCGGGCCATATCTTCCCGAAGGAAATGTCGTGACCACCCTGATCGAGCGCGCGGGCCTCGCGGTTTTTCACAAGATCGACCCGGAAAAGGCGCATGGGCTGTCGCTGCGCGCATTGCGGATGGGGCTCGCGCCGCTGCCCGGCCCGATCACTTCGCCGCGGCTGAAGACCGATCTGGCGGGGATGTCGCTTCTCAATCCGGTGGGTCTCGCCGCAGGTTTCGACAAGAACGCAGAGGCCGTGCCGCAGCTGATGCGCGCAGGCTTCGGCTTTCTCGAAGTGGGCGCCGCGACGCCCCGCGCACAGGAAGGCAACCTTCCGCCGCGCCTCTGGCGTCTGCCCGCCGACCGCGCCGCGATCAATCGCTTTGGTTTCAACAATCAGGGCATGGGACCGATCACCGAGCGGCTGGCAAAGCGCCCGCAAGGCATTCCGGTGGGCCTCAATCTCGGGGCCAACAAGGATGCCGCCGACCGCGCGAAAGATTTCGCGACCGTGCTGGCCCATGCCGGTCCGCATCTGGATTTCGCGACGGTCAACGTCTCCTCGCCCAACACAGAGAAACTGCGCGACCTGCAGGGCAAAGCCGCGCTCTCGGCGCTGCTGGCAGGCGTGATCGAGACCCGCGACACCCTCGCACGGCGCATTCCGGTCTTCCTGAAAATCGCCCCCGATCTGAGCGCCGAGGAGCTGGCCGAGATCGCCGAAGTCGCGCTGGAAAGCGGGATCGACGGGATCATCGCGACCAATACGACGCTCTCGCGCGAGGGCCTGACCTCGCCCAACCCCTCCGATCAGGGCGGCCTCTCAGGCGCGCCTTTGTTCGAGAAATCGACCCGCGTTCTGGCGCAGCTGTCGCAGCATACCGCAGGTGCGCTGCCGCTGATCGGCGTGGGCGGCGTGGGCTCTGCCGAGCAGGCCTACGAGAAAATCCGCGCAGGCGCCTCGGCGGTGCAGCTCTATACCGCAATGGTCTTCGCGGGCCTCTCGCTCGCGGCAGATATCGCGCGCGGCCTCGATCGGCTTCTGGAACGCGACGGCTTCGCCAGCGCTTCCGAGGCAATCGGCACCGGGAGGGACAAATGGCTGTAACGATCTGGCACAATCCGCGCTGCTCGAAGTCGCGCGAGACGCTGAAGCTGCTCGAAGCGCGCGGGATCACGCCCGAAGTGCGCGACTACCAGAAAGCGCCGCCAACCATGGCCGAGCTGCAGGACGCGCTGATGAAACTCGGACAGCCCGCCGCCGCGATGATCCGCTGGAAGGATACGGATCTGCCGAAAGACGCCGATGAGAATGAAATCCTCGCGGCGCTGAGCGCCAATCCGAAACTGATCGAACGCCCGCTCGTGCTGACGGAGACGGCGGCCCGCATCGGTCGCCCGCCGGAGACGGTTCTCGAAATCCTTTAAGGTTGAGGGGCGCTGCCCCTCTCCGGCTCCGCCGAGTTCACCCCGGGATATTTCAATCAAGGAGAAGCAAAACAGCTTCTTCGCCTTGGCCAAAATATCACGGGGGAATCTCCGGAGGAGATGGGGGCAGCGCCCCCTCTCCCTTAAGTCTTGTCGCCCTACGGCGACGGGGAGGCAGCGCCCCCTACCCGTTCAGATCCTTGATCAGCCGCCCGTGTTTGCGCAGCTCGGCCACCAATTCGCCGAAGGTGCGCAAGCCCCGCGCCTGAAGCGCCGGGAGCATTTTCAGGAAGGCATCCGCCGTCGCGACCGTGTCTCCGATCGCGGTGTGGCGCGCTTCCTCGGGGATGGTGATACCGAGGCGATGGGTCAGCGCGTCGAGCGTGTGGCTCTCGGATTGCCCAAACACCACCGCCGACAGCAGCACCGTATCGAGGATCGGATGGTCGAAACGTTCGCCGATTGCCACCTCCTTGCGATGCAGGAATTCCATGTCGAAAGGCGCGTTATGCGCGATCAGCACCGCGCCCTCGGCGAAGCGGTGGAAATCGCGCCCCACCTGAGCAATGTCAGGCGCGCCTTCGACCATCGCGTTCGAGATGCCATGCACCTCGGTCGAGCCGGGCGGGATCGGGCGTTTGGGATCGACAAGCGTGTCGAAGACCTCGGTATCGATCCGCCGACCGTTGACGATGCGCACGGCGGCGATCTGCACGATCTCGTCGCCCTCGGTGGGCAGCAGGCCCGTCGTCTCGGTATCGAAGACCACATAGGTCAGATCGGTCAGCGGCGTGTCGGCGATCTCGGCCACGCGCTCGCGCGAGAGCAGGTCGAAATCATAGACCACCGCGCGCGGCACCGGTTTCGGGCGCTTGGTGACATGGCGCGCCTCGCGCAGCGGGATGCAGAGCCGCGCCCGCGTGTCGCCCAGCTTCTCGGGCCAGATTTCGGCGGCATGGGTGGTCAGCACGCGATGCCCGGTGACGTCCTCCAGCCCCACATCGAGCGGCTGCTCGAGCCAGCCCTCCAGCTCCGCGATAGGCACCGGCGCGCCTTCCCATTCCAGCGCGATCAGCGCGCCGGGGCCGTCCTCGGTGATCTCCAGCCGGAAGTCGCGGCGCCCCGTCAGCTTGCGCACCAGCCCCGCCAGCAGGGCCACCATCTCGAAGCCCTCGCAGCGCAGCATCAGCCCTGCGGTCACCGGCAGGATCGCCCCGCCCTCGGCGGCCACCCGCGCGGCCACCGCCTGCCCCAGATCGGAGGCGCGGATCATCGCGAGCGGCCACCAATCGGCGCGGTTGGCCTCGTGGCGCTCGAAGAATTCATGGATCGCGGCGGAGAGGTGATGCGCCTCGGAATTGGCGGCCTCGCGCACCCGGTCCCGCTCGGGGCCCGGCGCGGGGCCGTCATCGGCGGTCAGCACCCCGATCAGCGATTGCAGGGCTGCGGCAGGGCGGCGGATGCGGTCGAACAGCTCGTCCATCAACTGTTCGCGCTGCGCATGAGAGGCCATGTCGCCCGAGACATCGCGCAGCGTCAGCACATAGCCCGGGCGCGCGCTCAGATGATGATCTTCGCCCTCCGACAGCAGACGCATCCGCGCGGCGAGCACCCGGCCCTCCGCCTTGGTCGAGCAGAGCAGGTCGGAGGCGGCGTCGGGATCTTCCGTCGCCAGAAGGCGATCATAGGCATGGGCGATGGGCGGCTGGTTGAGATAGTCGAAGACGCGCCGATCCAGCCCCGGCGCATGGGCCGAGCCCAAGAGCTCCACCGCCTGCCCGTTATAGAAAGCCAGCTGATGATCGGCGGTGCAGAGCAGCACGCCCACCGGCACATCCGACAAGAGCGCCTCGAGCCTTTCCTTCTCCTGCGCGAGCCGCGTCGTCTCGCGCTGCACGGCTTCGGTCAGGGCGTTGCGGGTCTCCGACAGGTGGCGCGTAACCGAGGCGGCGGCAGGCGCCAGATCGCCCAGATAGCGCGCGATATCGGCGTCCATATCGCCCTCGATCTCGGCCGTCGTGCGGGCGCGCAACATCCCCGAGAGCCGCTCGATCGGCTTGGCCACGTTCTCGTCGAAGAGAAACCAGATCCAGGCGATCAGCCCGAGGATCACGAAGCCCGCGACCGCGCCGCCGATCACCATAGCATTCAGAAGCTCAGGGTCGCCCAGACGGGAGAAGCCGAACCACAGCCCCGCCACCAGCGCCACCAGATTGCCGAGCGCCAAGGCGGCGAAGAACAGAAACACCCGGGTGCGCAGGGAAAGCCGGGTGAGATCCATCAGGCCGTCTCCCCGTCGAGGATGCGGTGGACCTCCTCGCGCAATTCGCGCAGCTCGAAGGGTTTGGCGATGAAACCGTCGGCACCGAGCGCGAGGCCCTTGCGGCGCTCCATCGCGGAGCCGCGCGCGGTCATCATCAGGATCTTCACATCGCCAAGGCCCTTGTCGGC
Organism: Thioclava sp. ES.031; assembly: GCF_002563775.1. Lineage (NCBI taxonomy): Bacteria > Pseudomonadati > Pseudomonadota > Alphaproteobacteria > Rhodobacterales > Paracoccaceae > Thioclava > Thioclava sp. ES.031. The sequence continues at coordinate 3,358,377 of NZ_PDJO01000001.1, forward strand.
GCGCACGCCTTCGCAGATCTCGTAGCCCGAGACCTCGGGCAGCATCACGTCAAGGAGCACCAGATCGGGGCGGGTCTCGCGGATTTTCTCCAGCGCGCCGCGCCCGGTATCGATCCGGTCATGCTCGAACCCCTCGCGGCTCATCAGATAGTCGAGCGCGATGGCGATATTGTCCTCATCCTCCACGATCAGGACGCGATGTTTCCTCCCCCCCGGCATGGTCTCATCCTCCTGCGCATACCGCTTTCAGCCCCGGGTCGTCGGGCGTGAGTTTCAGCCAACCGCCGCCCGACAGCTCTCCGTCTTTCGTCAGCGTGGCCCCGTTCACCAGATCGGCGCGGCTGTCGGTCTTGCAGTCATAGACCGTCGGCACCGTCTGCAAATTCTGCCAGCGGCCGATCAGCAGCAGATCGGTCTCGGCCAGCTCCGGCTTGCCCGCCACCGGATGCTCCACTTTGCCCGCATCGACCGCCATGAAGCGGGTGACCATCGGCACAAGATAGGTCCAGGGCCGCCAGCCGACGCTTTCGTCGATCTTCTGCAAGACGACGACCGTGTCGGGCATGTCCGCGCGCATCTTGGGATACCACGAATACTCGCTCCAGACCGTGTAGCCGATAAGCGCCGCCCCGACCGCTGCGGGCATCACCCATTTCGGCAGCTTCTCGCCGCGGAACTTCTTGCTCAGATGAGAGAGCAGGAAGACCACGAGAGCGGCAAGCGCGCCGGCAGCAAGGGTCGAGATGTAATCGTTCGTCATAAGCTCTCCTCAGCTCATCGCGCCTTTGCCATGTCCGGCGGCCGATTGCATGGTCCGCACCACGACGAACGCGTCCCGCAGGTGGGAGCGTTCGAAGTCGGACAGGTCCGACGGTGCGAGATAATTGTCAGGTTTGCGCCCCGAACGGGCCAGATGCGCCTGGTTCTCCAGCCGCATCGACGCGATCAGGTCATAGGCCTCGACCAGATCGCGCGCGCCGGAATGGCTCAGCACGCCGGCATGCTCGGCCTCGATCAGACGGGCGCGGGTGTTCACTTCGGGCAAGCGGCCCTGAAGCGCATAGATGCGGGCCAGATCGGTCACCGGGACCACGCCGTTATGCTTCATGTCGATATGGTTGCGATGCTCGCCCGAGCGGATCGTGGCGAAGCCCCGGATCAGGCCCAGCGGCGGATGATGCTTGAGGCTGTTGGCAATCATATGGGCCACGAAGATCGAGTTCTTCGACGCCTTCGCCAGGGTCTCTTCCTGCAACTGCTGGAACAGCCCCGCCCCGTTGCCGCCGATCGCGCGCAGATCGAACATCACCGAGGCGAGCATCTGCGCCTCGGGGTTGGGCTTGGCGATCCAGCCGTTGAAATAGTCCCGCCAGACGCGGACCGGCTGACACCAGCGCGGGTTCGTCGCCATCATGTCGCCCGGGCAATAGACGTAGCCGCAGGCATCCAGCCCGTCCGAGACGATCTTCGCGAGCTGGCGGAAATACTCCATATCCGCCTCGGTCACGGCATCATCGAGGATCAGGCAATTGTCCTGATCGGAGACCCCGGTCTGCTCTTGGCGCCCCTGCGAGCCGCAGGCCAGCCACAGATAGGGCACCGGCGGCGGCCCCAGCGCCTCCTCGGCCATCTTCAGCAGGCGGCGCGTGACCGCATCGGCGATATCGGTGATCAGACGGGTGATGACCTCATGCGCGTGATGCCCGCCCACGAGCTGCACCAGAAGCTGCGGGATGCGCGCGGTGACGGCGGCCATTTCCGGCACGGTCTCGGCGCCCGCCACATCGCGGATCAGCACGGCCGAGCTGACCGCCTGAAAGCGGGTCAGATCGGTCTGGGTGATCATGCCTACGAAGCGCCCGCGATCGGTGATCGGCAGGTGACCGACGCGCTTTTCCAGCATGACATGCAGAAGGTCCGTGCCCAGCCCCTCGGGGGTCAGCGTCACCGGATCGGGCGTCATCACCTCGCCCACGGGCGTATCGGGCGCGCGGCCTTCGGCCAGAACCTTGTTCGACAGATCGCGCACCGTGACGATGCCCAACAGCCCACCCTCGCCATCGGTCACGCCGAGCGAGGAAATATGCGCATCGCGCATCTGCCGCGCAGCCTCGGTCACGGTGGTCTCGGGCGCGCAGCCCATCGGCTCCTGCGCCAGCAGGTCAGCGATCTTCATCGTCGCGATGGAATTGGTGCGGGTCTCGCCACCGCGCACCCGGTTGAAGAAGCGCGCGAAGGCGGGGGTGTTTTGCGACAGCTCGCGGAACTCTTCGACCGGCAGCTCCAGCAGCACGGTCTCGGCGGTCGTGCGCGCGGTGGTCGCGGCCAGACCGTCGCGCATCAGCCCGCGCTCGCCAAAGGTGTTGCGCGCGCCGAGGATCGAGACCAGCGCCCCGTTCTGATCGGTGACTTCGACCGCTCCGCGCTTGATCAGGTAGATGCCCTTGAGCGGCTCGCGATAGGAATAGACGGTTTCGCCTGCGGGCAATTCTCTGCGGCGGAAGGAACTGGCGACATGCTCCAGCTCGTTGCGCGACAGATTGTCGTAAGGGTGGACGCCTTCGAGAAATGCGAGGATCGGGGTCAGATCGGCGGCCATGATCTTGTCCTTTGGGTGGTGGCGGCGCCCCGAGGGGCGCCTGCCGAAGATTCAGAGGTCGGGACGAGGTTACCCCCCGTCCCGCGCCGCTGTCTTAGTGGTCGACTGCCGCACCGGCGCCTTTCGGCACGCGGATCGACTCGACGAGTTCCTGGATATCTTCCGGGGTCTCCTTGGTCGCGTTCGACACGAAGTAGGCCACGATGAAGTTCAGGACCGCGCCGATCACCCCGAAGGAGGTCGACTTGATCGAGAGGATCATCGGCTGGGCATCCGTGAACGTGTTGGTGCCCGGGATGAAGAACCAGCCCTTGTGCAGGAAGATGTAGATCAGCGTGGTCGCGAGACCCGTGAGCATACCTGCAACAGCCCCGGTGTTGTTGATGCGCTTCGTGAAGATGCCCATCATCAGTGCCGGGAAGATCGACGACGCTGCCAGACCGAAGGCCAGAGCCACCGTCTGTGCCGCGAAGCCGGGCGGGTTCAGACCCAGATAGGTCGCCACGACGATCGCCACGGCCATCGAGATACGGGCGGCCAGAAGCTCGCCTTTTTCCGAGATGCCCGGGTTGATCTGCGACTTGATCAGGTCGTGCGAGACCGCCGACGAGATCGCCATCAGAAGACCAGCCGCCGTCGACAGAGCCGCAGCCAGACCACCGGCCGCCACCAGCGCGATCACCCAACCCGGCAGGTTGGCGATCTCGGGGTTGGCGAGCGTGATGATGTCGCGGTTCACGGTCAGTTCGTTTGCGTCGCTCGCATTGTACTCGATGCGGCCGTCGCCGTTCTTGTCGTCGAAGGACAGAAGACCGGTCTGGGCCCAGTTACGCACCCAAGCGAGGTTCTGGTCGTTCTCGATCGCGGTCATTTCCACGGCCGGCTCGGTCACGCCATTCGGGTAGAAGGTCGAAACGAGGTTCAGACGCGCCATTGCACCCACAGCCGGAGCGGTCAGGTAGAGAAGCGCGATGAACACCAGCGCCCAGCCCGCCGAGGAACGCGCGTCGGCGACCTTCGGAACGGTGAAGAAGCGCACGATGACGTGCGGCAGACCGGCGGTACCGATCATCAGCGTCATGGTGAACAGGAACATGTTCAGCGTGGTGTCATGCTGACCCGTGTAGGACTTGAAGCCCAGTGCCTCGACGGTGTCGTTCAGCGTCGACAGGATCGGCGCGCCGGTGTTGACGTCGTTCGAGAACAGGCCAAGACCCGGGATCGGGTTGCCGGTCAGCTGCAGCGAGATGAAGATCGCCGGGATGGTGTAGGCGATGATCAGCACGACGTACTGAGCCACCTGCGTGTAGGTGATGCCCTTCATGCCGCCCAGAACCGCGTAGAGGAACACGATCGCCGCGCCGATGAACAGGCCGGTGGTGTTGTCCACTTCGAGGAAGCGCGAGAACGCAACGCCCACACCGGTCATCTGACCGATAACGTAGGTGATCGACGCAACGATGAGGCAGATAACGGCCACGGTGCGCGCGGTTTGCGAATAGAAACGGTCGCCGATGAATTCCGGCACGGTGAACTTGCCAAACTTGCGCAGATAGGGCGCAAGCAGCATGGCCAGAAGCACGTAGCCACCGGTCCAGCCCATCAGGTAGACCGAGGTGTCGTAGCCGCCGAAGGCGATGAGGCCAGCCATCGAGATGAACGACGCGGCCGACATCCAGTCAGCGCCCGTAGCCATACCGTTGACGACCGGGTGAACGCCGCGACCCGCGGCGTAGAATTCCGACGTGGAACCCGCACGGGCCCAGATCGCGATGCCGATGTAGAGCACGAAAGTCGCGCCGACCACCAGCAGGTTGAGGGTAAACTGATCCATGTCCCTCTCTCCTCCCTGAGATTATTCTTCGACGCCGTGCTCGCGGTCCAGTTTGTTCATCCGCCACGCATAGGTGAAGATGAGCACCAGGAACACGAGGATCGAACCTTGCTGGGCGAACCAGAAGCCAAGATCAGTGCCACCAATTTTGATGCCTGCCAGCATCGGGCGCAGCAGGATGCCGAAGCCGAAGGACACGATGAACCAGATCACCAGAGAAATCTGGATGGTCCGGATATTCGCCTTCCAATAGGCGTTGGACGAGGATTTGTCCGCCATGAGACTAACTCCCTTTAGTTTCTCTCCAGACGGGCCCCTCATGGGCCCGCCCCTCCCCAAAATTCAGGCCGAGACGCGCTTTACGATCGACCCAAGGCCCGAGGCGATCTCGTCGATGGAGCCCATCGCGTCGATCTCCTCGAGAACACCGAGCGCCTTGTAATGGGCGATCAGCGGTGCCGTTTGCGCGTGGTAGGCCTCCAGCCTCGCGCGCGCCGTCTCGGCATTGTCGTCGGCCCGGCGTTTGAATTCCGTGCCGCCGCATTTGTCGCAAACACCCGCAACTTCGGGCTGTTTGAACTCGTCGTGATACCCCTCGCCGCATTTGGCGCAGGTGTATCGGCCGGCGACGCGGGCGATCATCGCCTCGTCATCGACCTCCAGACTGATCGCTGCGGTCACCGACTGGCCATTCTCCTCCAGAAGACCGTCGAGCGCCGCAGCCTGACCGGCGGTGCGCGGGAACCCGTCGAGGATCACCCCTTTCGCAACATCCGGTTCAGCCATGCGATCTTGCAGGATCGCCAGAACGATCTCGTCCGAGACGAGACCGCCCTCCTCCATCACCGCTTTCGCGGCGAGACCGGCCTCGGTGCCCTGAGACACCGCGGCCCGCAGAAGATCGCCCGTCGAGAGCTGCACGAGGCCGAAGGTCTCTTCGAGCATCCGCGCCTGCGTGCCCTTGCCCGCACCCGGAGGGCCGAGAAGGATAAGAACGGCAGGCTTGGTCTGCGTCATCGTCGTGCTGTCCGACATCATTTGTTCCCGCGATTTTCGATCAGATCATCGACGACCGACGGATCGGCCAGCGTCGAGGTGTCCCCAAGGCTGCCGAAATCGTTCTCGGCGATCTTGCGCAGGATGCGGCGCATGATCTTGCCCGAACGGGTCTTCGGCAGGCCCGGCGCCCATTGGATGATATCGGGCTTGGCGATCGGACCGATCTCGGTGCGGACCCACTTCTCGAGCTCCTTGCGAAGCTCATCGGACGGTTCGACATCGTTCATCAGCGTGACATAGGCATAGATGCCCTGACCCTTCAGCTCGTGCGGGTAGCCCACCACGGCAGCCTCGGCCACGGCCTGATGCGCGACCAGCGCGGATTCGACTTCCGCCGTGCCCATGCGGTGACCCGAGACGTTGATCACGTCATCGACGCGGCCGGTGATCCAGTAGTAGCCATCGCTGTCGCGGCGGCAGCCGTCACCGGTGAAGTAATAGCCCTTGTACTGGCTGAAATAGGTCTCCTGGAAACGCTCGTGGTCGCCCCAGATGGTGCGCATCTGGCCCGGCCAGCTGTCCGAGATGCAGAGTACGCCTTCGGTCTCGGTCTCGTCCTGCTTCACCGCGGTCTGCGGATCGAGCACGACCGGCTTCACGCCGAAGAATGGACGGGTCGCCGAGCCGGGCTTCGTGGGCGTCGCCCCCGGAAGCGGGGTCAGCATGTGGCCGCCGGTCTCGGTCTGCCAGAACGTGTCGACGATCGGGCATTTGCCCTTTCCGACGTATTTGTCGTACCAGGCCCAGGCTTCGGGGTTGATCGGCTCACCGACCGAGCCCAGCACCTTGAGATCGGACAGATCGTATTTCTCGACCCATTCCGGCCCTTGGCCCATCAGCGAGCGGATCGCGGTGGGCGCGGTGTAGAACTGGTTGACCTTGTGCTTTTCGCATACGGCCCAGAACCGGCCCGCATCCGGATAGGTCGGCACGCCTTCGAACATGATCGTGGTCGCGCCATTCGCGAGCGGCCCGTAGACGATGTAGCTGTGGCCGGTGACCCAGCCCACATCGGCGGTGCACCAGAACACGTCGCCATCGTGGTAGTCGAACGTGTATTGCATCGTCATCGCGGCGTAGACGAGATAGCCGCCGGTGGTATGCACGACGCCCTTCGGCTTGCCGGTCGAGCCCGAGGTGTAAAGGATGAACAGCGGATCTTCCGCATTCATCGGACGCGGCGGACATTCGGGCGAGACGTTCTCCATCATCGCCTTCACGTCGACATCGCGACCGTCGATCCACGAGGTCTGGTCGCCAGTGTGCTTCACGACGAGGCAACGCACCTTGTCCGAGCAGTGCAGCAGCGCGGCGTCGGCATTCGCCTTGAGCGGCGTGCGGCGGCCACCGCGCGGGGCGGTGTCGGCGGTGATGACGACCTTGGCGCCCGAGTCGTTGACCCGGTTGGCCAGCGCGTCGGGCGAGAAGCCCGCGAAGACGATCGAGTGGATCGCGCCGATACGCGCACAGGCGAGCATCGCGTAAGCCGCTTCCGGGATCATCGGCAGATAGATCACGACGCGGTCGCCGCGCATCACGCCCTGGCTCGAAAGCACGTTGGCGAAGCGGTTCACCTTCTCGGACAGCTCCTTATAGGTGATGTGCTGCGCCGGGGTTTCCGGATCGTCGGGCTCGAAGATGATCGCGGTCTGGTCGCCGCGCGTGGCGAGGTGACGGTCGATACAGTTCACGCTGGCGTTCAGCACGCCGTCCTCGAACCATTTGATATCGACATGGCCGAAGGTGAAATCGGTGTTCTTCACCTTGGTATACGGCGTGATCCAGTCGAGGCGCTTGCCCTCGCGGCCCCAGAACTTCTCCGGATCGGTGATCGATTCCTGATACATCTCGCGATATTTCGCGGCGTCGGCATGGGCGTTCTCGAAGCCCGGCGGGACCTCTTTGACCTCTGGAACCTGAGTCACCTTGTCTTGCGCAGTCATGAGCTTCCTCCCAGCAATTTCGCATTGCGGCACGGCGTGTCCGCATGTCGCCCGCGTGATAGTGCAGGCCCTCTACCCCGCGCCACTGTAACTCAAAGGTTAAGATTCATGTAACCCCCTTTATACACTACATATTTCTGTAAATTTTTTGACACCGATTGCGCTAACGCTGTAAATGCACGGAAATGAGGCAGAAAATAGGCGAGCTAATTCAAGTGCTTGCCTGTAGCGTTTCCGCTCGGACCCAACTGAATTTGAAAATCGACCGCACGGTTAAAATCATGCCGCAACCGCGATGAGGCGAATCGGAGGCTCCGAATGATTCGGCGCGCGGCCTGCCGTAACGGCATCCTGTGGATAACTTCGGCGATTGTCGCCCGCAGGCCCGCGCCCTACCATCGCGCCGCCTTGAAGGAGCCACCCATGCCGCAGCCGACGCCAACCACCAACCCGATCCGCCCCACGGATGCCGAGGCCCGTGCCTTGGCGCAAAGCCTGATCCGTGAAGCCCGGTTCGGGGCGCTTGGCACGCTCGACCCGGATACAGGCGCGCCGGTCGTAACGCGCGTCGCCCTCGGCCCCGGCCCTCAGGGAGAGCTGTTAACCTTCGTTTCCAGCCTCGCGGCGCACACGACAGCCCTGCTCCGGGACCGCCGGGCCGGGTTGCTGCTGGGCGAGCCCGGCGCGAAAGGCGACCCGCTCACTCATCCCCGCCTCTCGCTGCAGGTAGAGGCGCATGCCATCCACCGCGACGCCCCCGCCTTCCCGGCGATGCGCGAGCGCTGGCTCTCGGATCATCCGAAATCGAAGCTCTATATCGACCTGCCCGATTTCTTCTTCTTCGATCTCCGCGCGACCTCGGCGACTCTCAATGGCGGCTTCGGCCGCGCCTTTCGCCTGACGCCCGCAGACCTGACATAAAAACAGCGCGCGGGACTTTCGCCCCACGCGCCGCCTTGCCGATCCGCCCGCCCCGGCCCGGATCGACCCCGCCCTTGCATCCCGTCAGATCGGATTATCCATCCGCAGCGTGACCTGCAGCCGGCCCTTCGCCGCCTCCGGCCAGTTCACCGTAATCTGGTTCTTGGCCGCGCCCTGTTCCACCGCGACATAGGGCATCGCCTCGATCCGCGCCCCCGAGCCGTCGCGCACCATGCCCTCGGCGATCAGGCTCTGGACATTGCGCGCCCAGCCCCCGAACGGCAGGTATTCGCTCGCATCCACCGTCCAGACCGATTGCGCCGTGGACTGGTTCACCTCGACCATCACCGGATTCTGCGAGATGTCGTTGATCGCGTTGAACATATTCGCCTCGAAGACCACGTTGCGCACCCGCGAGCGGTCGATATCCGCGAAACTCGTGTCGATCTTCTCGATCCGGTCGACACTGCCGTTGAGCGACTTGAACACGTTATTCGTCACGCTCAGCCCTTGGATGAAATGGCCCGGCCCGTAGGGCTTGATCGAGAGCCACGTGAACCACGGCGCGACATTGATGCACACACAGGTATTGCCCGTCACCGTCAGCCCGCCAAAGCTGTATTCGCTCGCGAAATCCGGCTCGGCGTCATGCTCGTTGGTCCACTCGATCACCGAGTTGTCGATGTAATTACCCGTCACCGCCGACTGCACATTGGTCTGGGTGAAGACCAGCCCCGCCACGCGCACGCCGTTGCTTTCCTCATCGCCCTGAAACCAGTGATTGCCGACGATCAGGTGCCTCGAGCCATTCAGCACGAAGCTCGTCCCGAAGCGCACAAAGCGCGAGTCGCGGATCTTGCTGTCATTGGCATTGACGTTGAGCACCATAGACTTGCGATCCTGCGCGGGCACCAGCATCTCGTCCGACAGGAACTGACAACCGTCGATCAGCAGATCCTGACAGCCGCGCCCGATCGAGGTGATCACCCGATCCTTGGGCCGCACCACATAGCTGTCGCGGATCTGGAACATCTGCCCGTCAGGCGCCAGCATGATGCAGCTCGCCGCGCCGTTGCAGAGGAATTCCACATTGGCAATGTTGAACCGGTCGAGCTTCTCCATCCCGGAAAAATCCAGCACATATTGATGACGCGTGAACGTGTAGGTTCGCGTGCCAGACCCACCGTAAAGCGGCTGCGACAGGTAAAGCGTCTGTGCCCCGATATTCTTCGACTTCACATAGACCTCGCGCCCGACCCCAGTGCCGGTGATCCGCGCGCCCACCGGGATGTTCGCGATATTGGCGACCGAGGTCAGCTGCATCGACTGGCTCACCGAATAGGTCGCCTGCGACGTCACCACCTCATCGTCCCAGGCAGAGCCCGCGATCACATTGATCTGCCCGTTTTGGAGAACCCGGCGGTTGGAAAAGCTCGTAAGGTCCGGCGCGATCTCCTCGATGCGGATCGGTTCGGTCACCTCGACGCGGCGCCCTTTCAGGTCGAGCACATTATGATCGGTATAGCCGAACAGCGCCTGCAGCGCCTTCTTGAAGCCCGCCAGCTCATCGCCGAAAGCCGCCGCATAGGTCGGAAAGTCGAAGGACGACATCAGCGCCAGCTTCGCCGCGACCGGCATCACAAGCGTGCCCACGAACTCGACCGGCGACGAGATCGAGATCGTGCTGCCCAGGTAATACACCCCCTCCGAGACGAGAACCTTGCGCCCGTTCGCCGCCTGATCGGCCGCGTTGAACGCCGCGACATTGTCGGTGACGCCATCCCCGACCGCGCCGTAATCGCGCACATCGACCCAGCCCATCAGGTCGCGCAGGAAGGCCTCGGTCACATCCTCGATCTCGATATCGTCGATGCGCACCACGCCGCCATTGGCGCCGGTCAGGTCCAGCCCGAAATGCCCATAAGCCGCATCCAGCCCCCACGGCATATCGACACCGTCGCGCGAACCGGTCCCGATGATCGCCGACACTTCGACCACCGCGCCATAGCTTTGCAGCGCGACCGTCGGGCCGACTTCGACCACACCGGTCACATGGGCACCCGACCCCGTTACCGCATAGCCCGCGACGCGCACCTCCGGCAGGTTGCCGCTGACCGCCTTCACCCGCGCCCGGATGCGCAGATAGGTGCCCGGCAGGATCGGCGTGTCGCCCATGTAGCGCAGCTTCTGCACTGTCTGCGTCTTGAGCATCTCCAGACAACCGCCGAAATCCGCATCCGCCGGAACCAGCACGGCATTGCCCGTGCTCTCATAGGTCGTGGAGCCCGGCGTGCCATCCTCGCTCGACCATTGATCCAGCCCTTCGGCGAATGCGGGCGGGGTCAGCACCAGCCCTTCGGTAATCGCGACGTTCATCTGCAATCCTCTTGTCCATGTTCCCACCCGCGCGCCCCTTGCCGTGCCAATTGCGCGCCGGGACCGACCGAAAGCGCCCGCGCTTCGGCCCGAACAGAGCTAGAAGGAAAGGCTAAAGAAGACCTGAGAGGGCCGTGCGCAGCCTCCGGTCACGGCCTGCTTTCCCGGTGCCCGTCCCGCTTCGCAGGTGACAGCGTCATGCGCCTGACATATCCTCGCGCCACATCGGGTGTGCAGCCAAGAGGAGCCGCAGATGGTTTACGCCATATCCCCCGACGACAAGACCCCGACGAAAGCCCTGCGCCGCATCGCGCGCAGCGAGCTTGGAACGGCCGTCAAACTGGCCGGAAAATCCGACCCTTCGGTTCACGCCCTGCGCAAGGCGATCAAGAAGACCCGCGGCCTGATCCGTCTCTTCGCGCCGCATTTCTCCGATTTTCACAAGGAAAACGATGCTTTGGCCGAAGCGGCCCGGGGCATTTCCGGCCTGCGCGACGACGAGGTGATGCGCGCCTCGTTAATTCGGCTCGGGCGCGAAGGGCCCGATCTCGACGGTGCGTCTGCCGCCCGTGCCATGCTCGACCCGCTGCCCGCGACCCCGCCCCCAAAGGAAGGCGACATCTCGACATTCGCGAAACGCGTCACGGAAATCCGCAAACGCGCGAAGGATTGGGAGGTCACCGAAAAGGGCTGGCCCGCCTATGAGGCAGGGTTGCACGCGACGCTGAAAGATTGCCGCAAGCGTCTGAAAACCGCTCAGAAATCAAGGGCTGGCTTAGACCTGCACCATTGGCGGACGCGGGTGAAGCAGCACTGGTATCACACCCGCCTGCTCGCCCCGATCTGGCCCGAGATGCTGCATCCGCGTGAAGACGCGCTCGACACTTTGGGGGAGTTGATCGGCGACCATCACGATCTGCATGTGCTCGAGACGAAGGTGCCTGAGCATCTCGACCCCGAAAGGACCGAGGCTTTGCTTGCACTGATCCGCACCGAATCCGCCCGGCTGGAGGCCGAAGCCTTCACCCTCGGCGCCAGAATATTCGCCGAGCCCCCCGAGCCGCTCTGCGACCGCTGGGGGGCTTGGTTCGATCTCTGGAGAGCTTAGTCGACCAGTTCGCCAGCCAGCGCCCGCTCGATCAGGGCGACCGTTTCATCGACACCGTAAAGCGCGATGAACCCGCCGAAACGCGGCCCTTGGCTCTGGCCCAGCAGCACCTCGTAGAGCGCCTTGAACCAGTCGCGCAGGTTGGCGAATTCGTGGTTCTTGCCCACCGCGAAAACGACCGATTGCAGGAACTCGTCGCTGTGGAAATCGGCCTCCGGCAGCGGCTCTTCGTTGCCTGCCGCCGCGTTCTTGCGCGCGATCTGATCGAGCGCAGCCTCTTCCGATTTCAGCGCCTTGGCCAGATCTTCCAGCGCGGCGCGTTCGGACGCGTCGGGCGCGCGGAAGACCAGCGTGGGCTTCACGAAATCCTCGAAATACTTCAGCGCGAAGCCTGCCGCCTGATCGAGATCGGGATTGCCTTCCGGGCTCGCCTCGGGTGCGTAGCGCTTGATGAAACCCCACAGCCCTTCCTTCTCGGTCGCGCCCGCGACGCTCGCGAGATTGAGCAGCATCGCGAAAGGCACCACCATCCGGCTCTCGGGCGGATTGCCGCCGTGGATGTGCCAGACCGGGTTGTTCACTTGCTGCTCGATCGGCTGATCGGGATAGGCGCGCAGCTGCTGGTGATACTCGTCCACCGCCTTCGGGATCACGTCGAAATGCATCCGCTTCGCGGTCTTCGGCTTGAGGTACATGAAGTAGCTCAAGGATTCCGTCGCCGCATAGGTCAGCCACTCGTCGATCGACAGGCCATTGCCCTTCGACTTCGAGATCTTCTCGCCATTCGCGTCGAGGAACAGCTCGTAGGTGAAATGCTCCGGAGCACGCCCACCCAGCACGCGGCAGATGCCGTCATAGATCGGCGTGTTGGTCGAATGGTCCTTGCCATACATCTCGAAATCGACGCCGAGCGCGGCCCAACGCATCCCGAAATCGGGTTTCCACTGCAGCTTCACATTGCCGCCCGTGACCGGCAGTGTCCATTCGCGCCCGTCATCGTCGTCGAAGGTCACGGTGCCGTCGCGCGCATTGACCTCCTTCATCGGGACATACAGCACGCGGCCCGTCTCGGGATGGATCGGCAGGAAGCACGAATAGGTCTGCTGACGCTCTTCGCGCAGCGACTTCAGCATGATTTCCATGATCTGATCGTATTCGTAAGCCGATTTGATCAGCATCTCGTCGAACCGACCCGACTTGTAGTAATCGGTCGCGCTCGCGAATTCATACTCGAACCCGAACGTGTCGAGGAAGCGGCGCAGCATCGCGTTGTTGTGGTTGCCGAAGCTGTCGAACTCGCCGAACGGATCGGGCACCGAGGTTAGCGGCTTCTGCTCATGCTGGCGCAGCATGTCCTGATTGGGGACGTTGCTCGGCACCTTCCGCATCCCGTCCATATCGTCCGAGAAGCACAGAAGTTTCGTCGGAATATCCGAGATCACCTCGAAAGCGCGGCGGATCATCGTCGTGCGCGCAACTTCGCCAAACGTGCCGATATGCGGCAGACCCGACGGCCCATAGCCCGTCTCGAACAGGACGTAACCCTTCTCCGGGTCCCGTTTCTCGTAACGCTTGAGCACCCGGCGGGCTTCCTCGAAGGGCCAGGCCTTGGATTTCATCGCAGCGTCACGCAAGCTCGTCATTGCATACCTCATGAAGGCGCCCCGTGCGCCCAGTCGCGCCTGACCTATTGAAGCGGAGGGGGACAGTCAATAATTAGCACTCGAACACTATCAAGGAGCTCCGACTTGCCCGACGTTCTCGCCTCGCTTTCGCCCCAAGACGCGCTCGTCGCCGTGATGGTCGCGATTTCCGCCGCCGATGAGGACGTGCCGACCTCCGAACTCGTCGCAATCGAGCGGATAGTGAACCACATGCCGATCTTCGCGGGCTACGATTTCGACCGCGTCTCGCGGGTCTCCCGCTCGGTCTTCACTTTGTTCGAAGAGGAAGACGGGCTCGAGGCGCTGTTTGGCCTGATCCGCGACGCGCTGCCCGAGCATCTTTTCGAAACCGCTTATGCGCTGGCCTGCGACGTGGCCTCCGCCGACGGTACGATCCGCCAGACCGAACTGCGCCTTTTGGAAGAGATCCGCGGCGAGTTGGCGATCGACCGGCTGCACGCCGTCGCCATCGAATGGGGTGCGAAGGTGCGCCACGCCACGCTCTGATCGGACGCCAGAGTCCCGGCGAAAAACCTGACGATCGCCCCGCCGTCCGGGCGGAGCCACCCCTCAGCCGTAAATCCCGGCCCAACGCTCCAACAGCTGGCTTTGCAGGATTTTCGACGCCCGCACCCATTGGACCTGCCGCGGCGGGCGTGGCGCGGAACCCGCACGACGACGCCGGTTTAGATCGGCGGTGAAGATCGCGAAGACAAGCTCGGTGCCATCCGGCGCGGTCATGTAGCCCGCCAGAGTTGAGACGAAATTCAGCGTCCCGGTCTTGGCATCGACGCGGAATGGCTGGGCTTGCATGTGCTTGCCCGTCGCATCCCGCAGCTTGAAAGGCTTCATCAAACCGCGCAGCCCCATCGGCGCGCCAAGATTGCGCAGCGCCGCCACCATGTCCTGTGGCGAAAGCTCGGCATCGGCCCGCAGCCCGGAATGGTCGGTGAACTGGGCCGAGCGCGCGCCCGTGCGCTGCTGCAGCCATTGGGTCATCGTCTGCCCCGACTGCTTCAGGGAATTGCCTGCACCCAACCGCTTGCTGACCGTCATGCCCACCGCCTCGGCGGTGATATTCGTCGAATATTTCATCATCGCGCGCAGAACAGGCACCAGCGGATCGCTGCCATGGCTTACCAGAACCGTGCCGCCGGGCAGGTTGCGCACCTCTTCCGGCGCGGGCAGTGGCGTGCCCTGTGCGCGGGCCAGGGTCTGGAACACGTCGCCTGCATAGGCTGCGGGATGGCGCACCGGCAACCACCGGCTTCCGCCCCGCCCCAAGGCCGCCGAGGCGACCGTCCAATGCTCGACCCCACCGCGATCGGAATAGGTAAACGTCGGCGAGGACCGCTTCGCAATCGAGGCTTTCGCGGTGTAGGCGCGCGGCTGCACGTCGCGCCCGCGCGCATCCATGCTCAGCGCCCAACCGCCCCCGGAGCGGCGCCATTGGAAATGCACGCGATTGAAATTCAGCATCAGCCCCGAGATCGACGGGTTGTAGCCCGCGAAGATCGGCTGATCATTCGCGATCTCGTTCTTGTAGGGCAGCGCCCCGGCCCAAGTCAGGAAACGCCCCGTGATGCCCTGCACGCCCTTCGCCGCCAACGACTTCGCCATCGCGTTCAAATCGTCGGTCGTCAGCGTCGGATCGCCCCCGCCCGCGAGGATCAGATCCCCCTGAATGCGCCCGCCAGAGATCGGGCCGGTCGCGATCAACTGCGTGCCAAAACGGAAATCGCCGCCGAGCTGCTCCATCGCATAGAGCGAGGTGATCGACTTGAGCGCGGAGGCGGGCGGCATCGCTTTGCCCGCATTGCGCTGTTCGAGGATCTGGCCGCTCTTCAGGTCCGCGACGACATAGCCCACATCGCCGCTGAGCCCGGCCATCCGGACCAATTCGGCTGCCGCAGCCGTCTGGCCGAAGCCCGTTTTCGGAGTGGCGAAAAGCGCGGCGCCACCCAGCAATGCGAAGCGGCGCGATATCGATAGCGGCATGGCGATTCCTCCCTCGGCGTCACCCCGAGCGTAGCGCGCCCCGCACCGTCTTCAAACGGGTGTCGATGCTCGCCAGTCACCTTTCTCGCGAATTTCCGTGGAGGAAAGAGAGGACATCGGAATGTTGACGAAGCACCAGCGCGGCGCAGGACCGTCGAGGAGGCGCTGCGAGGCGACCGCGGGCAATTCGGCCCCCGCATAAATGCGCGCCGCGCGCGCCCAGCGCCCCGGCATCCGCCAGCCCGGACGCGCCAGCACACCGACCGGCACGCTCTCCACGATCGTGCGCCAATGATCCCAGCGGTCGAATTGCACGAGGTTATCGGCCCCCATCAGCCACGCAAAATCCACGCCGGGATAGAGCGCGCGCAGACGCGTTATCGTGTCCGCGGTGTACCGCGTGCCGAGCCGCGCTTCGAGGTCAGTCACCACCACGCGCGGATCGCCCCCAAGGCTCGCCCGCGCACTCGCGATCCGCTGATCGAGCGGTGCGGGGCCATGCGCCTTGAGCGGGTTGCCGGGGCTCACGATCCACCAGACCCGATCGAGATTGAAACGGCGCAGCGCCTCGCGCGTGATCAGGACGTGACCTTCATGCGCCGGATCGAACGACCCGCCCAGAAGTCCGATGCGCTGTGCGGCGCGGGCGTAGGGAAATCCTTGTCTCATGCGCTGCCCTTACCCGAAGGCGACCGGTCAGGAAAAGAGCGTTTGTGCGGCTAAGGCGCGGAGCCGGGTGAGGCCCCCGGCCCATCCTCGACGTTTTCGACAGGCCCGGAGCCGAAACGAAGGCATCCGCGCCCTGCGGTCTTCGCGGCATAGGTCGCCCGGTCGACATCATTCTGCAGCGCCTCGATCTCGAGGTTCTCGTAGTCGCGCGACGACACGGCGCCGAGCGATCCGGACACCAGACATTCCTGCCCCCGATACCATTTCGGCGCTTCGAGCTGTTCGATGATGCGTGCGGCGAGCGCACCGATCTCCGCGCGGCTCGGGTCGCCACGCAAGAGAACGAGGAACTCGTCGCCACCTATGCGCGCAACCAGATCACCGCCGCGCACGCTCTCGCACAGATTGCGGGCCACCAGTTGCAACACGTAATCGCCCGCCGCATGGCCTTGCGTATCATTGATCGTCTTGAAGTGATCGAGGTCGATCTGCAGCAAAGCGAAATTCGCCAGCCCGTTTGTCGCGTGGTCGACGGCCCGCGCAAGCGCCTGCGCCATTGCCCGGCGGTTGGCGAGTTTCGTCAGCGGATCGCTCAACGCCTGATCTTCCGCCGCTTTGCGCGCCTGATCAAGGCGCCCGGTCAGAGCCCGCAACTCCTCCAGCACGAGCGATTTCGCTTCCTGCAGATAGAGCATTTCCATCGCGAGATCGGCGGCGGAAAAATCATGTTCGGTCAGGTCGAATTCCGCCACGAGTTCGCGCAGGTGAATACCGAAGCTGAAATTGAGGAGCATATCGCCCCCCGCCAGCGTCGGCGTCCCTCCCTGAAGTGGCGGACCGGCGTGGCTCACCAGCGCGCCGCGCAGGCTCACCAGCGCGCCGCGCAGGCTTACCTGTGGGCGCATGCGAAGGGTGACATGCAGCATCTCCTCCGCCGTCATAGCCCCGAGGGAGCGCCCGCAGCGCCCGATCTGGCTATCGCAATCAACAGCCCCGCAACTTGAGCGCAGCTCTTTCGGGCACATCCGCACCGCCCCGCCGCGCCGCGCGACCGAGAAAAACCGCGAGAACGGCGCGCCGACGATCTGGGCTTCCGGCACCCCCAGAACCTTGCGCAACGTGCGCCCGACCCCAAGGATGCAGGCCCGCTCGTCGAGCCAGAGAAACATCGGCAAGAGCCCGGTCAACAGCGTCAGCCAATAGGCTTGCGCGCCCCGATCAGGGGGAGGCTGTGCGGCCAGTCTCGTGACAGTGTTCTCGCCCGGCATGCTCATCACACCTCACCAATCATGCGCGCGAGGGCGAACTGGCGCGCCTCGGCGTGGGTGGCGTCGAGCAGCTGGATCGTCACGGTCTCCGCCATCGGGTCGGGGTCGCGCAGATCGCACTCGGCGACACGCGGCGGCACGTCGATCAGCGCGAGGCTGCCATAGTCATCCGCCATCGCACGCAGGATCCCCGCCAGCACCGCCCCCCAGCCCGGCAGATCCGCAGCGACACGCAGACGGAACTGCCCCGGCTGGGTTGCGACCAGATGCAGGTCTGGCAGCTTGAGATCGGGAACCGCCATGCGCGCGCGGTCATTCAACTCGTTGAGCGAGTTCAGAAAACCGCGATAATCGCAGCCGCCGTAACGCAACAGGCGGCGCACCGCTTCGCGGCTGCACAGATGCGCCCCAAGGTCTTCCAGAAACTCGGATCGTGCCCGCCCCAACTCGTCGCAGGCGGCATCGATCAGCCGCAAGGTCTGCGCATCGTCATATTGCAGCAGGGGCTCATAGCTCTCGCCCGGCAAATCCGCGCGCCGCCGCACACGCGCACAGAGCGCCGCCCCGTGGGTGTCGGTCAAAAACGTCTCGATAGAGCGGTTGATCAAGCCGAGCATGTGTCCTCCTGACCGCCACGCTAGCGGTCAGAAGTTAACAAAGCTCCAAATTCGCCCGGCTCAGCGCGACAGCGGCAAAAGACGCAGCCCACCGGCCTCAAGCGCCATGATCCCGCTTGGGGCCAGCTGCATCTCACCGCGCTTGATCGCGGTGATGACAGGGGCCAGATCGACGCGGAAGCGCGGCTCGCCCTGCGCATCGACGACGCTGCCCCAACCGATCGAATCCCACGCGCCGTTCGACTGCCGCAGCACATAGATCGCATCGCGGTCAGGCAGATGCAGCAGCACCATCGCCTCGTCACCGGGCACATCCGACAGGAAGTCGGCCTCGATCAAGGCGCAATTCGCCGCCGCCCCCTCGGCCGAGGCGCAAAGCCCCGCCGCAACCTCGGGCGCGCGCGCGCGGATCGCATCGAGCAACGCATCCTCGGGCACTTTCGCACCGGGCGGCAGCACGAGATCCCGGCGCAGCTGGGCGCGCGCGGCACTGGCACCCTCTGCCCCATCCGCAGACGGGCTCAGACGCGCCAAGGCCGTTGCGAGCGCGCGGTCATCACCGGCTTGCGTCTCCAACTCCGCGAAGGCGGCCTGCCCGGCAAGCCCCCAGTGGTTCTTCAAAGCGTAAAGCGGCAAGGCGCCCGCCGTAATGCGCCCCTCGCGATACAGCGCCAGTTGCGAGCGCGCAGCCACCCCGTTCGCATCCAGCACCGGCGTCAGCCATGCCAAAGCGGCAAGCAGGACGACACCCGCCATGGCGATATTGATCCGCCGCAGACGCGCCATCCATCCGCGCCCCAGCAGCACCGACCCGGCATATCCCAGCGCATAGCCCGCCAGAAGCACGATCAGCACCGCCTGCGCCACGCGTCCCGGGGTCCAGCCTTGCGCGGTGACGCTTTGCCATCCGGTCCAGGCCGCCGCCCCGACCAGCACGGGCAGCACCAGCGCCAAGCCTTGAGCCGACACGCGCAAGACCCGCGCCCGGACGGCACTTTCATCGTCGCGCTCAATGCCGATCGAGATCAGCGTCACCGCCGCCGCGGCCATCGCCAGCAGCGTCTCGATCTGCGAGAACCCGATCAGCGAGACCTCCCCTCGGCGCGCAATGAACCCGGCCACGAAGATCACCGCGACCAGCAGAACGGGGGGCAGCAACAGCCTCAGAAGCCGCAGGATCAGGGTCGGAGAGATCATCTCCTCCAGCTCGGTCACCACGGCGAGCCCAAGCCCGAGAATGCCGCCCGACAAGGCAAAGGCGAACAGCTTCTCCCGCAGAAGCTGGCGCAGGAAATCGAGGTCCACGCTCTCGAGCAGGCGCGCCGAGAGGTACAGCACGAGCCAGACCATCCCGAGGAAAATAAACGCAGCCGCATAGCGCACCACGATATTCCACGCATGCAGGAACAGCGCCGGATAGTCGTTCCAGGCGCGCGTCCCGCCCTGCGCCACGGCCATCGCGAAGGGCATCGGCAACAACGCCAGAACGGAGAGCGCGAGCAGCTCGTAAGGCATGTATCCCGCCAGCGTCTCGCTCGCAGCATAGCCAAGCGACGCCCACCATCCGAGCAGCGCGACCGGAACCGCAATCAGCGCCGCCGCCCCGAAGGCCCTGCGCCAGCCGATCTCGCCCAGCATCGCAAGCGCGGTCGCGAAGAACACCGTGCCCAGAACCGACACGCCGAATTGCCCATGCGCGTCAATCGGAAGCCGTTGCTGCAACTGGTTATCGAGCGCCCAGAAGAACATGCCCGCCAGCAGCCCAAGCAGAATATGTTGCAAACGTAGTTGCATGCGTCCCTCTCCAGTCTTGCGCGAGGCTCCTCGCGCGTCTGACGCGCCTTGCTAGCCCGCGCGCTGTGCGAGCCAGTCGGGAAGCCCCCCGATATGATCGAGCACCGCATCGGCGAGCGGGGCCAGATCGGCCCGCTCCGCCGGTCCGCTCAGCACGCCGATCGCAATCATCCCCGCTGCGCGCGCCGCGTGCAGGTCATGCTGGCTGTCGCCGACCATCACGACCTCGGCCGGGTCCAGCCCCAGCGAATCCGCGAAGGCCAGAAGCGGCCGCGCCGTGGGTTTCGCCCCATGCCCGCTGTCATAGCCGATAATCCGGTCGAAAAGATCGGTGATGCCCGCCTGCGCGGCATGCGCCCGCGCCGAAGACTCGGCATCGTTCGTGCAAATGCCCAGCTGCAATCCGCGGCCGCGCAGATCGGACAGAAGCGCTGCAAGCGGCACCGGCTCTACCAGTGGCACGTCATGCGCCGCCTGCTCCAGTTCGAGCACCAGATCGTCGAGCGACCGTCCCGGAAGATGCGGCAACAGCAGTTCCGCCGCCTCCCGAACCGTGCCCGCGATCACCGGCGAATGCGGCTCGAATTCTATCCGATCGAGGTCGAACCCGATCGCCGCGGCAAGCCTGCTGGCCTGCTCGGCATCCTTCGCCAACGCCTCGATCTGCAGCTTCGCCCACGCGCCCCATGTCGCGTCGAAGTCGAAAAGCGTACCGTCCTTGTCGAACAGCACTGCCCGTATCTTGCCGCCTGCCATCTGCGATCTGCCTCCCTTTGCGGGCAGATTGCCTAAAGCTGAGCGTCAGGTCCAGTGGCGCAGATCGCCGCGCCCGAGAACCGCGCGCGCCTGCATCAGCGCCTCGGGCTGCACACCAAGGTCCTGCGCGCAATCCAGCACCACCTGATCGTCCTGCAGTACATGGTCGAGAACCCCTGCGAGGAAGTCCGGATCGCTCGCCTGCGCCCGCAAATCGTCCACGCTCGCCCCGGAATTGGCGAGGAACGCGCCGATCAGATCTTCGCGACCGGCAAGCCAGCCAAGGGTCTGCAACGCGAGCGTATGAGCGTTTTCTTGCCGCATGACGGGTCCTTCTCTGCCGGGGGGAAACGCTTTGTTAACCTATCGACCGCTAAGGTCAAGAAAAGGCGCGATGAGAAGCTGGCGCAGTCGGGAACCGCCCGATGCAAGCCGCACCGCGTCGGAGGTTGAAGGAGTAGCGTTATATGCCGGGATCGATCCTCATCGTGGATGATGTGGCGACCAATCGCATTGTGCTTAAGGCGAAGCTGACCGGCGCGCGCTACAACACTCTGCAAGCCGCAAGCGCGGCGGAGGCGCTCGCCCTCGCGGCCGCGCAACGGCCCGGGCTGATCCTGCTCGACGTCACCTTGCCCGACATGACCGGAGAGGGCCTTATCGCCCGGCTGCGGGCGGACCCGCGGACCCGGCGCATCCCGATCATCGCGATGACGGGGCGCGACACGCCGGAGCTGCGCGTGACGCTGCTGCAGGCCGGGGCGAATGAGGTGCTGGCCAAACCCTTCGACGAACTTGTGCTCCTCGCCCGTTTGCGCAGCCTGATACGCGCCCATGTCGGCGACGAGGATTCGGCGCTGCGCGAGCAGACCTGCCGGGAACTCGGCTTCGCAGAAGCCGCGAGCGACTTCGTCCCTCTCGCACGGATCGCTCTGATCGCGCCCAACCCGTCCGAGGGACTGCGCTGGAAATCCGCGCTTGCGCCCCTGCTGACGACAAATCGGATCCTGCTGACCAGTTACGATCAGCCCTGCGGCGACGATCCCACGCGTCGCGCCCCCGATCTATTCGTGATCGGCGCGGACCTCGCGCATCGCGGCGATGGGCTAAGGCTGATGTCGGAATTGCGCTCGCATCCGGAAACACGCCATGCGGCAATCCTGATCGCCAGCCAACCCGACGCGCGCGAGACGCAAGCCAGCGCGCTCGATCTGGGCGCGGATGACCTGCTGCCCGCCGAGATGTCCACACCGCTCGCAGCAAAGGAAGCCGCACTTCGGATCGGCGCGCAGCTGCGCCGCAAGCGCCTCTCGGATCAGTTGCGTCTCTCGGTCGATGAAGGTCTGCGTCTTGCGCTGGTCGATCCGCTGACCGGGCTGCATAATCGTCGCTACGTGAATGCGCATCTGTCGCGCATGTCCGACCGCGCGCGCCGCACCGGCCACGGCTATGCGGTGATGCTGCTCGACCTCGACCGTTTCAAATCAGTGAACGACACCTATGGCCACGGCGCGGGCGACGAAGTGCTGGCGAGTATCGCCCGCCATCTGCGCCAAAGCCTGCGCGACGTCGATCTCATCGGCCGCATCGGCGGCGAGGAGTTTCTCGTGGCGCTGCCCGACAGCTCTCTGGTCGAGAGCTGCCGAATCTCGGAACGGCTCCGGCACGAAATCGCACAGAGCAAGATCACGCTGCCCGACGGACAAATGACGCAGGTCACCATTTCGATCGGCCTCGCCTTCGGCGGCACACGCCATGACGACCCTCAGCATCTTATCGACGAAGCCGATGCAGCGCTTCTCTGCGCCAAGGGAAGCGGTCGAAACCAAGTCTCCCTCGCCCAGCACACAAACGCGGCCTGACCCGAAATAGAAGGGTCACGCCGCGCTTGGGCAGGTGATCAGACTGAGGGTTGGCGAATTTTCAAACGGCAAACGGCCGCGCCCCCTTGGGCGCGCCCACCCACCTGACCTCACGGCTTGGGCTTTGGGGCGTCCTCGCGGTCCTTCTTGCGCTTGTCGAACCGCGCAGCCCCCTCGCGAAGACGCTCGGCAAAGCTGTGCCGCGACTCGGCGCTCATCGCGTCGAGCCGGTCGAGGATCAGCTGCTCGCCGATATCGACCCGCTGCACCGTCCGCGCCTTGTGCCGCTCGAGCAGCTCGGCCACCTGCGCGCGGTCCCATGGCTCCGCATCGATCGCAGCGATCAGCGCCGTCATATCGCTGCGCGCCTGCCGCCGCATATCGCGGAACTCCGAGCCGCGCGCCTGCGCCGCCTTGCGCAGCGCATCGCGATCTTCCGGACTCAGCGCCCCGGTGAACGCGCCGAGGCTGACATCGCCCACGACCGGGCGCGGCGGATGCCGCTCATGCGCAATCCAGCCGCCGATGAAGAACCCCAGCAAAAGCAGGTTCAGCACCGCCGACCCTATCAGCGCCCAGCGCAATCCCCGGCCATTTCGCGTCTCGGCAGCCGACATCAGAACCCTCCTTCATCGGCGAAGGCGAAGGTTTCGCCCTCGGGCAGCAGGTTGACCGTGCCGAGGCTCTCGGTCGTGCTGCTGGCGTAAAACGGGCTGAGCGCGCCGATCTCGTCGGCCCCCACGAAGCCGATCCAGACACCGGCCAGAGCGGCCGTGACCAGACCGCCCATCGGAGCCCAGCCGCCGAACGCGCCGCGAAGCGCGTCCCAGATACCGGCCAAGACGTCAGGCCTGTCGGGCGCTGCAGCCGGGGCGGAACGTGCAAATTCCGCTTGCTCCGCCTCCGCATCGGCCAGAACCCGGGCGAGGAACCCCGCCTCGGGCTCGGGCCCGCCCGCCGCGCGCGCCTCGCCGAAAAGCGTCTCCAGCGCCGCGTCGTCCAACGCGTCCGTCTCGCGATCCATGCGTTTGTCAGTCATCGCCAAACCCCAATTTCTCTCGCTGCCCCCGAAGCAGCTTGCTCAAAGCGCGTTTTCCACGCGCTGTCAGACTTTCTACGGCCTCGACGCCAGTTTCCATCGCGGCAGCGATCTCGGGATTGGACAAACCGTCGATATGTCGCAGTGTCACCGCGATCCGCTGCCGTTCCGGCAATTGCTCCAGCGCCGCTTCCAGCGCGGCCACACGGTCGCGCGCGATCAACTCGTCCAGCGCGCTCGCGCGGTCATCGGCCACCTCGGGCGCTTCATCCAGCCCCACGCCGCGGCGCTTGCGCAGCCGGTCCGTCGCGAGGTTGGCCACCACCCGGTAAAGCCATGTCGAGACCTTCGCCTCGCCGGCGCGCCACTCCGGCGCGATCTTCCAGAGCCGCAAAAGCCCTTCCTGCGCGACATCCTCGGCCTCGGCCGCATCGCGCAGATAGCGATAGGCGAGCCGGTAGGCCAAGGGCCCGAAGCGCAGCGTCAATGCCCGCGCCGCCGCCGGGTCGCCCTGCGCGTAAAGCTCCAACAGAGCCTCGTCCGAAGCCTCGTTCATCGCATCCAGTGCCATCGTCATTCCGTCAAAGGCCTAGCCTGCTTTCCCTGCGCATGCAATTTGACATGCAGCCGGGGCGCTTTGCCGCGCCCCGGCTCTTTTCACTGCTCGAAACTCAGTTCGTGGATCGGCCCGAGCCATCCGCCGGACCGTTGCCCGGACCTTGACCTTGGCCAGCCCCGGTGCCCGGCTGCATCGGCGGCGTGCCCATCGGACCCTGACCCATCGGGCCGTCACCTTGCATCATCCGCCCGTAGCCGTCGCGGTCGCCGTTCCACCCCATACGGTCATGGCCATGGCGATCCCCTTTGCCCATGCGGTCATGGCCGTGGTAATCGCCCTTGCCCATCCGGCCATGGTCGCGGCGGTCGCTCATCCGCTGCATGAAACGTTTGGCCATCTGCATCTCGTCGGCACTGATCGCCCCGTCATTGTTGCGATCCATCCGGTCGAACATGCGCGTCGGCATCGGATGCGCCATCAGTTCGGCGGCCGACAGCTCGCCATCGCCATTGCTGTCCTGCGCGGCGAAGCGCGCTTTCACGCGGGCCTCGATGCGGGCTTTCACCTTGGCCATCTCGGAATTGACGAGCTCTTCCTGCGAGATCATCCCGTCGCCATTGGCGTCGAGCGCCTCAGCGTCGGCGGCCCGCTTGGCCTGGATTTCGTCCATCGTCACCTGACCGTCGCCATTGGTGTCGAAGCGGCTGATGTCGAAGCCGAAGCCGCGCCCGTCTTGATCGCGCATCGCGCCGGGCTGCATGTTCTGCCCCATACCATTGGCGGGGCCATTGCCAGCACCGTTGCCCGGTCCGTTGCCCGGCCCATTCCCGGGCATGACCTGCTGTCCCTGCATCTGGCTGCCGTTCTGGTTTTGCGCCACCACCGGCATCGCGAGGGTGATCGCGCTGCCTGCGAGGATTGCCGCGACGAGGGTCTGCCTGTTCATGACTTTCATTCGAAACTCCTGTTCTCGCTGCCACGGCACGTCTCGCGCCGTCGATGTCTGTCCAAACGGCGCATGCGCAGCATTCCGTCGCTAAATTCACGCATCCGTGATAGACCCGCCGGACTTTCCATCCGCCCCGGCTGCCGCCATACTGCCCCGCGAACGGGCGGAGAGAGACCGCCACAAGGGAGAGCGCAATGCAGTCGCATGACGAGTATCACGATGACCGCCCGCTGGGCCGCTCGATCGGGCGGGGCCTGCGCTGCCGCTGCCCGGCTTGCGGCAAGGGGCGGATTTTGCACAGTTATCTCAAAGTGCGCGATACCTGCCCGTCCTGCGGCGAGGACCTCTCGCATCAGCGCGCCGATGACGGCCCGGCCTATCTGACGATCCTGATCGTCGGCCATCTCGCGATTCCGATGATGGCGGCCTATTTCATCGCCTTCCGCCCCGGCCCGTGGGAGATGATCTGGATTTTCGGCATCGGCTCGATGGTGCTCTCGGCGGTGCTTTTGCCGCTGATGAAGGGGATGCTGGTGGGCATCCAATGGTCGCGCCGGATGCATGGTTTTGGCGAAGGCGAAATCGTCCATGAATGACACGAGCCCCCCGGCCGACAAAACCGCGCTACGTGACGCGGCCAGCGTGATCGTCCTGCGCCGTGACGCGAATACGACCCCGAGCGTGCTGATGGGCCAGCGCGGTGCGGGGGCGGCCTTCATGCCGTCGAAATACGTCTTTCCGGGCGGCGCGCTCGACGCCACGGATTGGGAGGTGCCCTTCGCCTCTCCCCTGCCCGCGCCCGATCACGCGCGGCTCGAGGCCGATGCGCCCGAGGGGATCGGCGCGGCTCTGGCCGCCGCCGCTCTTCGCGAGCTGTGGGAAGAGACCGGACTGGTGCTGGGCGAGAAATCCGTCTGGCCCGGCGCGGTGCCGACCGATTGGCAGGGCTTTGCCGATCTGGGCTTTCTGCCCTCGGCGGCCAATCTGCATTTCGTGTTCCGCGCGATCACGCCGCCGGGCCGCCCGCGCCGCTTCGATGCGCGGTTCTTCCTGATCGATGCGGGTGCGATCCAGGGCGATCTCGACGATTTCTCGCGCGCCTGCGACGAGCTTTCGCATCTGCATTGGGTGCCCCTGCCCGAGGCGCGAGCGCTGAACCTGCCCTTCATCACCGAAGTGGTTCTGGCCGAAATCGCCGCCCTCATCACCACCAAACACGCGCTTGGCACGCCGCATTCGGTGCCGTTCTTCGACAATCGTGGGCCGCGATCGGAGTTCCGGCGGATCGGGCTTTAACGTCCGGCCAGCACGATCACGATCAGCGACACCACGACGAGCGCGATGCCCACCCCTTCGCGCTTGTGCAGCCGCTCGTGGAAGACCAGCGCCGAGGCGAGCAGCGTGAAGACGATCTCCACCTGGCCCAGCGCGCGCACGAAGGCCGCGTTTTGCAGCGAAAACGCGGTGAACCAGCCCGCCGAGCCCAGAACGCCGGTGATCCCCACCAGCACCGTGCGCCGCCACGCGCCGAACACGCGGGTCAATTCGCCCGGCTCGCGCAGTCGCAGGTAAAGCCCCATGCCGAGCGATTGCGCGAATGTCGCGCAAGCCAGCGCGACGATGGCGCGGGCGAAGAAGTCGAGCGGTTCCAACTCCAGCGTCGCGCCGCGATAGAAGATCGACGACAGGCCGAACAGCGCCCCCGCCCCGACGCCGTAGAGCGCCGCACGCGGGTTGAAGCCGCCTTCGGGCGGCTTGGTCAGGAACAGCACCCCCGCCAGTCCGATCGCGATCCCGATCCAGCCGATGGGGCCCACGAATTCGCCAAGGATGATCGCGGAGAACAGCGCGACCTGCACCGTCTCGGTCTTGGTGAAGGCCACGCCCACCGCGAAATTGCGCAAGCCGAACAGCGCCACCGTCAGGAAGGTCGCCGCCACCTGCGCCGCCCCGCCCGCGATAACGAAGCCCCAGAAGGGGCCGCTCAGATGCGGCCATGGCGTGCCGGTCGCAGCCAGAAAGCCCAGCGCCGTCACCGCTGCGAGCGGGAAGCCAAACAGAAAGCGTGAAAACGTCGCGCCGCCCACCGAGAGCTGCGCCCCCGCCAGCAGCTTTTGCAGCATGAAGCGGATGGTCTGAACGGCCGCCGCGAACAGCGTCACCCAGACCCAGAGATGCACCGGCGCGTCGCTCACTTACCGACCCGCGTCATGTCATAGCCGTTGAAATCCATGACATCGCGCGCCGCCTTGATCAGATCGGGCCGTGGCGAGGTCTGCCGAGACAGGATCATCCCCCAACGGCCCGAAGGCGTGCCGAGCACCGCCACCCGATAATCGAAATCGACCCAGAGCACCCAGATCGGCTCGCCACCGAAGGCGTCCTTCGCCAGCAGCCGCCCGCCCGGTCCGGTCAGCGTCACGGTCTCGTCGATGGCGGCAGGCTTGATCGCACAGTTGGTGCCGCGCAGCCGGTAGGCGCTCTTGCCGTCCCACGCCCAGTTCTGCGTGCCCGAACATCCCGGAATGCCGCTTTCAACGACATGCCATTCGCCGCCGAAACGCTGCGGATCGAAGAGCGACGCCGAAGAAATCAGCGCGCCCGGCTTGAGCAGCGACTGGGTCTGCGGTTGCAGCGCGCAGCCCGCGAGGGTCAGCGCGAGCATCCCGCCCAGCACGCCAATCTTCGCCCGGCTCATTGCACGCATAGCTGCATCGGGTAGCCCGCCTCGCTCATCACCTCGTTGCAGCCCAGAAGCGGCGTCACCGGCGCGCAGGTTTTCGAGCGCGCGAGGCATTCGCCCTCGCATTCGCTGCCCGCCTGACAGCTTTTTCCGCTATCGGAGGTCATCTTAACGCAGATGAACGCCCCGTCGCGCGCGAGCCATTTGCCGCCGCGCGCGACGCATTCGAATTTCCCGGCATCGATCTTCTCCTGCCCGACCAGCGGCAGTTGCTCTGCCGTATCGGTCCCGTCAGCAGGGCCGAAGGGCTGGCAGCCCGCCAAGGCGAGCACCGCACATAGAAGGATCGACGCCCCGCGCATCAGTAGGGCATCGGGGAATGCTTGTGGAGTTCCGCGATCTTGTCGAGCAGCTCCTTCGGCAGTTCCACCCCTTCGGCGTCGAGGTTCGGCTTGAGCTGGTCAACCGAGGTCGCGCCGACGATCGGGATCACCGGGAACGGACGGCTCATCACCCACGCAATCGCCATCGTCACCGGATCGAGGTCGAACTCCTTGGCGAGCGCGACATAGCCATCCGCGATCTCGAAAGCCCGCGGATTGGCCCGCCCGCCGAGATTGTTCACCAGCGAGCGCCGGGTGTTGTCGGGGATTACGTCGCCCGAATATTTGCCCGTCAGGATACCCGCGGCCAGCGGCGAATAGGCCAGCAGCGTGACCTTCTCGTGATAGCCCAGCTCCCCCAGATCGAGGTCGTAGTAGCGGCACATCAGCGAATATTCGTTTTGGATCGACTGCACGCGCGGCCCTTTGCCCGCCTCGGCCAGCGCCAGCCATTGCGCAGTACCCCATGCAGTCTCGTTCGACAGGCCGAATTCGCGGATCTTGCCCTCTTTACGCAGGTCTTCGAGCGTCTCGAGACAGGCGCTCATATCGTCGAGCACCTCCTGCTTCGAGGGCTGCTTCGACGGATCGTAGCGCCACGTCTTGCGGAAGTGATACGAGCCGCGATTGGGCCAGTGGAACTGGTAAACATCGATGTAATCCGTCTGAAGACGGGTCAGCGAATCCGTGACCGCCTGGCGGATCCGGGTCGGGCTGATTTCGGGGCCGCCTTCGACCGCGTTCGAGCCCTCGCCGGTGATCTTGGTGGCCACCACCAGATCGTCGCGCTTGCCGCGCTTGGCCAGATAAGTGCCCACGATCTGCTCGGTCCGGCCCATCGTCTCGGCTTTCACCGGGTTCACCGGGTACATCTCGGCCGTGTCGAGGAAATTGACCCCGCGATCGAGCGCGAAATCTATCTGGTCATGGCCCTCGGCCTCGGTGTTCTGGCTGCCCCAGGTCATCGTCCCGAGACAAATCTCGGACACCATGATCCCGCTTTGACCAAGTTCCAGCTTGCGCATGCCCGCGCCCCCTTTGTCATATGATGTTGCGCGGACCCTGCCACCGGGCCGCGGGAAGGTAAAGGCCCCTGACCCGGTGCTTCGCTTGACGTCGTGCTTACTCGACCCGGTCCATGTAGTCGCCGTAGCCCTCGGCCTCCATCTCCTCGTAAGGCACGAAGCGCAGCGAGGCGGAGTTGATGCAATAGCGCAGACCGCCCTGATCGCGCGGCCCGTCGGGGAAGACATGGCCCAGATGGCTATCACCATGTTTCGAGCGCACCTCGACCCGGGTCATCCCGTGGCTGGTATCGGTCAATTCCACGACATGATCGTCGATCAGCGGCTTGGTGAAGGACGGCCAGCCGCAGCCCGCGTTGTATTTGGTCGATGAGGCGAAAAGCGGCTCGCCCGAGACCACGTCGACATAGATGCCCTTGGCGGCGTGGTTGTCATATTCGCCGGTGAAGGCCCGTTCGGTGCCGTTTTGCTGGGTGACGCGATATTGCTCGGGGGTGAGCTTCGCGATCGCCTCGTCGGATTTCTGCCAGTTGCTCATGATGGGTCTCCCTTTCGCGCCTGATCTAGGCGGCGCGCGGGCTTAGAAAACCCCTGCCGCCGCGTTTCGCTCGCATGTTCTACGGCGCAAGCCTACCATCCGGATCAGGAGGAGCCGACCATGACCACACCCGATCCCCGCGCCGATCTACCCACCCACCGCGTCGAGAACCAGCCGTCCGCACGTGGCGACGTCGATCTCTACGCCACGGACGCGCCGCTGCGCGAGGCGGTTTCGCGCGCGGGCGGTCAGATCGAGGCGCTGTCGGATTACGGCCAGACGCTCGGCACCGTGGAGATGCGCGAGGCGGGCCGCGACGCGAACCGCTACCTGCCGGAGCTGCGCCTCTTCGATATGGGCGGGCGGCGGCTCGACGAGGTGCGCTTTCATCCTGCCTATCATCGTTTCATGGAGGCAGGTATCGGGGCAGGCTACGCCGCGCTGCCGTGGGAGGGCGCGAAGGGCGGTCATGCCACCCATGCCGCGATGGTCTATCTCGCAAGCCAGATCGAACCCGGCAGCTGCTGCCCGATGACGATGACCTATGCCGCCGTGCCCGCGCTCGACGCCACGCCCGAGACCGCCGCGCTCTGGCGCCCGAAACTGACCGCGCGCAGCTATGACCCCCGCGTGCTGCCGGTGGGCGAGAAGACCGGCGCGACGCTCGGCATGGCGATGACCGAGAAGCAGGGCGGCTCGGACGTGCGTGCCAACAGCACGCGAACCGAGCGCGCCGACGGGCATTGGCGGCTGACCGGGCATAAGTGGTTCTGCTCTGCGCCGATGTCGGACGGGTTCCTGACGCTGGCGCAGACCGACAACGGGCTCAGTTGCTTCCTCGTGCCGCGATGGCTGGAAGGCGAGCGCAACGCGATCCGTATTCAGCGGCTGAAGGACAAGCTGGGCAATCGCTCCAACGCGTCCTCCGAGATCGAATATGAGGGCGCTGTGGCCGATCTTCTGGGCGAGGAAGGTCGGGGCGTCGCCACGATCATCGAGATGGTGCATCACACCCGGCTCGACACGGCGCTGGCCCCTGCGGGCCTGATGCGCGCCGCGATTTCCGGAGCGCATCACTGGGCGACACATCGCTCCGCCTTCCAGCGCCGCCTGATCGATCAGCCGCTGATGCGCGCGGTTCTGGCCGATCTGACGCTGGATTGGGAAGGCGCGCTGACGCTGGGGATGCGGGTGGCGGAGGCCTTCGACAGCACGCGCCCCGAGGATCGCGCCTTCGCCCGGATCGGCGTGGCGCTCGCGAAATACTACGGCAACAAGCGCTGCCCCATCGTGACCTACGAGGCGATGGAGGTGCTGGGCGGCATTGGATATGTCGAGGACACGCCGATGCCGATGCTCTACCGCGAAGCCCCGTTGAACGGCATCTGGGAAGGCTCGGGCAATGTGATCTGTCTCGACATCCTGCGGACCTTGGCCAAGGAGCCGCTGGCGGCGGAGATGCTGCGCGCGGAACTGGACGCCGCGCGCGGCACCGATCCGCGCTATGACGCGGCGCTGGCCGATCACCTCGCCCGCTGGCCCGCCCTGCCGCCCGAGGCCGAGGCGCGCTGGTTCGCGGAACGGCTGGCATTGCTCCTGACCGCGTCGCTGCTGATCCGAAATGCACCTGCGGCGGTGAGCGACGCCTTCGTCGCGACGCGGCTCGCGGGCGAGGCGGGCCGGACCACGGGGGCGATGGCGGGCAGCGATGTCTCTGCTATTCTGGATCGGATCGCTGGCTGAGACGGCGGAAGCCTCCGGCGGGGATATTTGGATCAAGGAGAAGGAGGGGCGCGATGAGCGAAGACCGGTATTTGATCCGGGCCGATGAGATCGCGGCGATGGAAGGGCTGGCGAAGACGCATTTTCTCAACCCGAATGCGCGGCGGATCAACAAGAGCCTTGGCGATGCGACGGGGCTGACCGGGATCGGGGTGCATATCATCGAGGTCGAGCCCGGCTGCGAGAGTACCGAGTTTCACCGCCACCACCATGAGGACGAGGCGATCTTCGTCCTCAGCGGCGAGGCGACCGCGCGGATCGGCGAAGAGCGTCACGCGATCGGTCCGGGCGATTTCATCGGCTACCGGGCGGGCGGCGCGGCCCATACGATCGAGAATACCGGATCGGAGATGTTGCGGCTTCTCGTGATGGGTCAGCGCTTGGCCCATGACGTCGGCGATTATCCCGACTTGGGTAAACGGCTTTACCGCAATGCGGGAATGGCGTGGCAGATGGTGGATGCCGACGCGATCACGGAGGTCACGGCGGGGGCGAAGAAGTAACGCCCCCAGCCGAGGTTCACGCGTTGAACAGGAAGTGCAGGACGTCGCCGTCTTTCACTTCGTAGGTCTTGCCTTCGACGCGGAACTTGCCCGCCTCTTTCGCGCCCGCTTCGCCCTTGTTGGCGACGTAGTCATCGTAGGAGACCGTCTCGGCGCGGATGAAGCCGCGCTCGAAATCGCCGTGGATGACGCCCGCCGCCGCCGGGGCCAGCGTGCCCTTGCGGATCGTCCAGGCGCGGGCCTCCTTCGGGCCGACGGTGAAATAGGTCTGCAGGCCGAGCAGGTCGTAGCCCGCGCGGATCAGGCGGTCGAGACCGGCCTCTTCCAGACCCATCTCTTCGAGGAACATCTCGGCTTCCTCGGCGTCGAGCTGCGAGATTTCCTCTTCGATCTTGGCCGAGATCACGACGGTCCCGGCGCCTTGCTCGGCGGCCATCTTCGCCACGGCCTCGGATTTCGAGTTGCCGGTCGCGGCGGAGCCTTCCTCGACATTGCAGACATAGAGAACCGGCTTGGCGGTCAGCAGCTGCAGCATGTTCCACGCCTTGCGGTCGTCCTCGGACACCTCGACGGTGCGCGCGGGGCGGCCAGCTTCCAGTGCTTCCTTCGCCTGCTCGAGAAGACGCATCGCCTCCTTCGCTTCCTTGTCGCCGGATTTCACCTTGCGGGCGAGGTTCGCGATGCGCTTCTCGAGGCTTTCGAGATCGGCGATCATCAGCTCGGTCTCGATGGTCTCGGCATCTGCCACCGGATCGACGCGGCCCTCCACATGGGTCACATCGCCGTCCTCAAAGCAGCGCAGCACATGGGCGATCGCATCGACCTCGCGGATATTGGCGAGGAACTGATTGCCCAGACCTTCCCCTTTCGAGGCGCCTTTCACGAGGCCCGCGATATCGACGAAGGTCATGCGGGTCGGGATGACCTCTTTCGAGCCGGCGATCTGCGCCAGCGTGTCGATCCGCTCATCGGGAACGGCCACTTCGCCGACATTCGGCTCGATCGTGCAGAAGGGGAAATTCGCCGCCTGCGCGGCCGCCGTTTTGGTCAGCGCGTTGAAGAGGGTGGATTTGCCCACGTTCGGCAGACCCACGATACCCATCTTGAAACCCATTTCGCCCTCCTGTTTGTGGCTGCGCGCTTCTTATTCATTGGCCGCCCCCGGTGCAAGCGCGCGCGAGGGCCGGAATCGTGATAGGCTGGCCTTCTTGTTCAGGGAGGCGACCGCGATGGGTTTCGAACCCTACATTCACTTTCAAGGAAACTGCGAAGAGGCGATGCGTTTCTATGCCGAGCTCTTCGGCACCGAGTCGCCCTTCATCATGCGCTATGGCGACATGCCCGAGGCGAGCGAAGGCATGAGCGAGGCAGGCAAGGCGCGGATCATGCATGCGCTGATCAAGCTCGGCGACGGCGCGCTGATGGCCTCGGATTGGCCCGAGGGGCGCGATCGTCCGCAAAGTTCGGTCTCGATCTCGCATGTCTCGGACAGCCGGGAGGACGCGAAGGCGATCTTCGAGCGGCTGATGGATGGGGCCGAGGAGGTCATGATGCCTTTCGACGACACGTTCTGGGCCGACGGGTTCGGAATGCTGCGCGACCGTTTCGGCACGGCGTGGATGATCAACGGCCCCTCGAAGATGTAGGCGCAGGCCGTCTGGGACGTCGCTACAACACTACACCGCGCGCGAGGCATTGATTTTCCCGCCCTCTTCGCGCAAACCGCTTCGGGACCAGCCGGAGGGACGCCATGACTCGCATCGACGCCAAATTCGCCAGCCTCAAGGAAGAGGGCAAGAAAGCCTTCGTCTCCTACATCATGGCGGGCGACCCGGATCTGGAAACCTCGCTCGAGGTTATGAAGGGCCTGCCGGCGGCAGGCGTCGACATCATCGAACTGGGCGTGCCCTTCACCGATCCGATGGCCGACGGTCCGACGATCCAGCTGGCGGGCCAGCGCGCGCTCGACGGTGGGCAGACGCTGCAGAAGACGCTCGATATGGCGGCGGAGTTCCGCAAGACCGACGACACCACGCCGATCGTGCTGATGGGCTATTACAACCCGATCTATTCGCGCGGCGTCGATCGCTTCTTGGAGGATGCGAAGGCTGCCGGGATCGACGGGCTGATCGTGGTCGACCTGCCGCCCGAGGAAGATGTCGAGCTTTGCATCCCCGCGCAGGCCGCCGGGATCAACTTCATCCGCCTCGCGACGCCGACGACCGATGACAAGCGTCTGCCGAAAGTGCTGCAGAACACCTCGGGCTTCGTCTATTACGTCTCGGTGACGGGGATTACCGGTTCTCAGGCCGCGCAGGCGACCGAGGTCGGCCCGGAAGTCGCCCGGATCAAGGCGAAGACCGATCTGCCGGTGATCGTGGGCTTCGGCATCACGACGCCCGAAGCCGCGAAGACCATCGCGGGCGTGGCCGATGGCTGCGTCGTGGGCTCGGCCATCGTGAAAGAGATCGCGGAGGGCAAGCCGGTGGCGGAGGTGCTGGACTTCGTGAAGGGCCTCGCGGGCGGCGCGCATTCGGCCTGAACGGCCACGCGCCGCTTAAGCGCGGCTCACGGCTTCATGCGATAGCCGATGCGCAGCCAGTACCAGCCAAGCCCCAGAACCACGACCAGCGCGGCGCAGATCACGGCCAACCCGTGCCACGGCGAGGCGTCGGACACGCCCAGGAACCCGAAGCGTGCCATGTCGATCAGGTAGAAGACCGGGTTGTAATGGGTCAGGATCTGGAACGCCGGCGGCAGCGCCTTGGCCGAGTAGAACGTGCCTGACAGGAACGACAGCGGCGTGATGATGAAGTTGGTGATCGCCGCCATCTGGTCGAACTTGTCGGCGAAGACCGCAGCCAGAATGCCCAGACCGCCAAGGAAGGCCGCGCCGAGCACAACCGCCGCAATCGCCCAGAGCGGATGCGCAATCCCCTGCCCCAGCACGGCAAACAGCCCGAGCCAGATCACGACCGCCACGATCAGCGCCCGCGCCACCGCGCCGGTTAGATAACCCACGAGGATTTCCCACGGCGCAAGCGGCGGCATCAGCGTGTCGACGATATTGCCCTGCACCTTCGCGATCACGATCGAGCTAGATGTGTTGGCGAAAGCGTTCTGGATCACCGTCATCATCAGGATGCCCGGCGCGATGAAATGCAGGAAATCGACGCCCAGAACATCGGCGCGGTTGCGCCCGAAAGCCAGCGCAAAGACGGTCAGGAACAGACCGGCGGTGATCAGCGGCGCCAGCACCGTCTGCTGCCAGACCGCGAGAAAGCGGCGAATCTCGCGCCACCCCAGCATCCGCAGGCCCATCCAGTTCACCGCGCCAAAACGGCGCACGCCGATCTCGTACATCCTGATACTCCCGTTGTTGCCCGCTCCCTACACGCTTGCGGCCCGCAGCTCAACGCAGCCCGCGCACAGCTGGTTTCCCGCTTGCGCACTGCTCCGGACGTCCTCGCGGGCCTTGAAAAGCGGGCCTCGCGATTGTATCTCTGCGCTCTCCCGCTAAAATAGGGATAGAAACTGGAATGGCCTGCAAGACGGACTTGCAGGAAACCAAGGAAGGATGCCCATGTCCTGGACCGATGAACGCGTCGAATTGCTCAAGAAGATGTGGACCGAAGGCCAATCGGCCAGCCAGATCGCGAAAGAGCTGGGCGGTGTGACGCGCAACGCGGTGATCGGCAAGGTGCATCGCCTCGGCCTGTCGAACCGCACCGGCGGCGCAGCAGAGCCCGCGAAACCCGAGCCGAAAGCCAAGCCCGAGAAGGTCGAGGCGAAGGCAGAGAAGCCCGCCGCGCAGCCCGCAGCCGAGGCGCCCGAGCCCAAGCCCGCCGCGAAACCGGCAAGCCCCGCGCCCGCTCAGGCCGCAGCCCCGTCGGCCGCGCCCGCGCGCAAGGCGATCATCCCCGCCGGTCAGCCGCTGCCGCCGCAGCCCTCCGCCAACGAGATCGACCCGGCCGCGCTGGCCAAGGTCGGTGAGGTCGAGAAACACGCCAAGAAGCTTGGCCTGATGGAACTGACCGAGCGCACCTGCAAATGGCCGATCGGCGACCCCGCGACCGAAGAATTCTGGTTCTGCGGCCTGCCGAGCCAATCCGGCAAGCCCTATTGCGAGGCCCATGTCGGCGTCGCCTTCCAGCCGATGAGCTCGCGCCGCGACCGTCGCCGCTGAGGCAACCGCGATACCAATTTCAAAGGGCGCCCCGCGAGGCGCCCTTTTTCTTTGGTCGATGGCCGGAGGGTCAGAACCGCCGGGTCCAGCCGACCGAGGCCGAGAATTGGTGCATGTCCAATTCGACATCGCCATTGAACATGCCCGGCCCTTTGACCTTATGCGGCGCGACATAGTTGATCGCGAAATCGAACGTGTCGCGCTCGTTGAGCTTCTTCGCCCCGCCGAAGCTGAAATGATGCTCGACCACACCGGGTGCGAGCACGCCCAGCATCACGTCTTCCTTGCCGATCGGGTTCGTCGCGTAGGCATAGCCCGCGCGCCACGTCATATCCGGCGTCTGCTGCCATTCCGCGCCGATCCGGACGACATCCACATCGTCCCAGCCAAAGCCCGCGCCGCCCTTGGCCCCGAAAAGCCCGTTGGTATTGGAATTTCCGACCGCAGCGATATTGCTGTAGAAGATCCGCTGATAATCGAGCATCAACGCCACATCGCTGCGCGGCTTGAAGGTGACGCCCGCGCTGATCGAGGCGGGAATGTCGAAGCTGCCCGCATCTTCGAAGAGCCCGGCATATTTGTCGAATTTCGACATCTTGAAGCGGGTCTGCCCCGCGAGGCCTACCGTGACCTGCGGCGAGATCTCGTATTTCAGACCGGCGCGCAGGCCGAACCCGGTGGAGATGTCGTAGCCTCTGCCCGAGAAATTCGTTGGATCGACCGAGCTTCCCGAGAGAGATGAAATACCGCGTGCCGCGAAGCGCTGCACGGCAAAGGTCGGTGCGACACCCCAACTGAGATTTCCGTCCTTGCGCCCGTAACCGACCGAGACGAACATCTGCATCAGATCGACGCCCGCCTTGCCATCGCAGAAAATTCCGGTTGCTACCCCGCAGTTCGGGTTCGCGACATCGGGGTAGCTCGTATTCATCCCGCCATTGCCATAGACCATGACGTTCAGCGCGCCGCCGCCTTCCAGCGGGCGGTTATAGCCGAAATTCGGGATCGCAAACCAGTCATGCCCCGAATCTGCCCCACCATTGGGCAAAGGGGGGGACTCGTTCGCATCGAACCCCCGCCGCGGCGAGAAGGCCTCGAGCCCGAAGGTCATCGCGTGGCCGATATCGGCGATATTCGCGGGGTTGATCGCCGCCGACATAGGGTCGACCGAATAGGCCACCCCCGCCCCGGCGACACCGCGCTGCGCGGGCCCGTAGGCAAGGGCGAAGTAGCCCTCGGTCGCGCTTGCGACACCCGGAACGCCCAACGCCAGGCACAACGAAACCGCCCCCGCAAAACGGGGTATTCCAAACTTCTGCATTATATTCCTCCCTCTGAGCCGGTTGTCGCGCAGGCAGGCTCTCCCTTCCCCCCTACGCCTCGGCTGTGCCGTTTCGAAAACAGCTTCAAATATTCAACTTTAAATATACCTGATCTGGCAAGCGTTTTCTCGTTTGCCGTGTGTCGGGCCGAAATCCGCCCCTCACGCCATGGGAATGCCGTCCGTCACGCGGGGGGCTTTTCGGAACGCTCTGCAAGGGCTATATCGCGCGCCATGAGCACAAACCCTCCGAACCTGCGTCCCGATCTCGCGCCCCGCGCGCGCATCTCGGATGCCCCCCGCCCCGGTCAGCCGCTGATCGGGATGGTCTCGCTTGGCTGCCCCAAGGCACTGGTCGACAGCGAACGCATCCTGACGCGGCTGCGCGCCGAGGGTTACGCGATCTCGCCCGATTACGCGGGTGCGGATGCGGTGATCGTGAATACCTGCGGGTTTCTTGACAGCGCCAAGGCGGAAAGCCTCGAGGCGATCGGCGAGGCGCTGAATGAAAACGGCCGGGTCATCGTGACCGGCTGCCTGGGTGCGGAGCCCGAATATATCACCGGCACGCACCCTTCCGTGCTCGCCGTGACCGGACCGCATCAATACGAGCAGGTGCTGGACGCGGTCCATGCCGCCGTACCGCCCGATCCCGATCCTTTCGTCGATCTGCTGCCCGCGGCGGGCGTGAAGCTGACGCCACGCCATTACAGCTATCTGAAGATTTCCGAAGGCTGTAACCACAAGTGCAAGTTCTGCATCATCCCCGACATGCGCGGCCGCCTCGTCAGCCGCCCGGCCCATGCGATCGTGCGCGAGGCCGAGAAGCTCGTCGGCGCGGGCGTGCGTGAATTGCTGGTGATCAGCCAAGACACGTCCGCTTACGGCGTCGATATCAAACATGCCGAAGAGCGGGGCCACCGCGCGCATATCACCGATCTCGCGCGTGATCTGGGATCGCTCGGCGCGTGGGTGCGGCTGCATTACGTCTACCCCTACCCGCATGTGCGCAACCTGATCCCGCTGATGGCGGAGGCTCAGGAAAACGGCGGCGGCGTACTGCCCTACCTCGACATTCCGTTCCAGCACGCCCACCCGGATGTGCTCAAGCGGATGGCACGGCCCGCGGCCTCGGCCAAGACGCTCGACGAGATCGCGGCATGGCGCGCGGCCTGCCCGGATATCACGCTGCGCTCGACCTTCATCGTGGGCTATCCCGGCGAGACCGAGGACGAGTTCCAGTACCTGCTCGACTGGATGGACGAGGCGCAGCTCGATCGCGTCGGCTGCTTCCAATATGAAAAC
The DNA here is from genome assembly GCF_002563775.1 of Thioclava sp. ES.031. Lineage (NCBI taxonomy): Bacteria > Pseudomonadati > Pseudomonadota > Alphaproteobacteria > Rhodobacterales > Paracoccaceae > Thioclava > Thioclava sp. ES.031. Next base: position 3,397,118 of record NZ_PDJO01000001.1, read on the forward strand.
GTCGAGGGCGCGCGCTCCAACACCCTGCCCGATCACGTGCCCGACGAGGTGAAGCAGGACCGCTGGAACCGCTTCATGGAGAAGGCGCAGGCGATTTCCGAAGCGAAGCTGCAAGCCAAGGTCGGCAGCGTCCAGCAGGTGATCGTCGATGCGGTCGATGCCGAAGGCGCCACCTGCCGCACTAAGGCGGACGCGCCCGAGATCGACGGCAACCTCTTCATCGATGAGGATTTCGAGAATCTCAGCCCCGGTGATATCGTGACGGTCGAGGTCGATGAGGCCTCGGAATACGATCTCTGGGGAAGGCTCGTTTGATCCGCATACTCGCTCTGCTCGCATTGCTTGCCGGCCTGCTGCCCGTCGCGGCGCAGGCCAACGGGTGCTACATCAATGACGGGCTGGGCTGGGTGATCGCGAAAGCAGCCTCGCAGCAGCGTCAGGTGAACGGGCTGAACCCGGTCGAGATGGACCCGCGCCTGATCGCCACTGCCGAGGCGCAGGCCTGCGACATGGCGCGCAAGGGCTTCTTCGACCATAAGGGCTCGGACGGCTCGGACGTGCTGACCCGGGCCAAACGCGAAGGCTTCCGCGCCTGCCTGATCGCCGAGAATATCGCGATGGGCCAGCGCAACCCGCGTATCACCTTCGACGACTGGATGCACTCGCCCGGCCATCGCCGCAACATCCTGCTGCGTGGGATCACCCATATCGGCGTGGCGGTCGTGCCCCAGCGCGACGGCAAGGGTCCGTGGTATGTGATGGTGCTCGCGAAGCCCTGCTGAAGCTCAGGTCAGCCCTTCGGTGTCGATGTGGATGACCTCGCCGCAATGCTTGCAGTGGATCGCATCGGCGTCGTGCAGGCTCAGGCCGCAGGTCGGGCATTCATGGCGCACCTTCGTGGGTCGGAACAGCACCTGCGCGAGCCGCAAGAACAGCGTGACGCCGAAGATCATGATGGCGACCGAGATCATCCGCCCCCATTCGCCCTTGGGCGTAATGTCCCCGAACCCCGTCGTGGTTAGCGTGGTCACGGTGAAATAGAGCGCGTCGGCATAGTTCGAAATCTGCGGATTGATCCGCACCTGCGTGGCATAGATCAGCCCGGTCATCACGAAGAGGAACACGCCCAGATTGATGGCGGCGATGATGATTTCTTGATGATGGCGGAAGAATTTGAAGTCGTGACGCAGCCGCGCCATGAGCTGATAGGTATGTAGCAGTCGCAACGTCCGCAGGATCCGCAGGAAGCCCAGCCCCTCCCCTGCGATCGGCGCGAGGAACGACCCGATCGCGATGATGTCCGCCCATGTCGCCGCACGGGTCCAGAAGCGGACCTTCTCGTCCGAGATCGCGTAGCGGGCGAGGAAATCCGCCACGATCACGACGCCGATCACCGCATCGATGACTTCGATCGTGACCGTGTGCGGGAAGAAGGAGGTGACGATGACGAAGAGGATCGTGGCAAGATCGAAGGCCAGAAGCGCGTAGCGAAACGCATGGGCACGGCGGGAATCCTCCTCGTAGTAATGGTGCAGCGTCTTGAGCATCGTCTCTCCCATCGTCTTCGCTCAGGGATACAGGCTTTGAACGCCCTGTCAAAGCGCATGAAAAAGGCGGCCCCGGAGGACCGCCCTTTTCGTGGAGACAGCTCATATCAGCTCATTGCGCACTGGGCGCGAACAGCATCATCGCGGGCTGCGACGAGGCGCCTTGGGTCACGATGTAATTGGCGTCGCCGTAACGTCCGCGCTGCACGTCATGCTGGATGCGCTGGAGCTGGGCCACGGTGTAGTCATCTGGGTTGAGCCCAAGCTGCTCGGCCATCTGGGTCTTGCCCGGCGTGGTCTCGCCAAGGCCGGGACCGCCCAACTGCCGGTCCGCGTGGCTGCGGTAATAGGCGAGCTTGGCGACATCGCCGTTACGGGCCGCGTGCAACATCTTCTGCAACTCACCCACCGAATATTGCGTGGGATCGACATTGTTCAGACCGGCGAAGGTTTGCAGCTGCGCCGCGATCTGGGTCTTGCCCTGATTGGTGGCGTTGACGACCATCGACGACGCTTGGGGTTGCGGCGTCATCGAAGGGGCGATGACACCCAAATCCGTACCATTGTCGGCCCCGGCTTGGGTCGTGGCGGCCGAGGCGATCCCGGCGGAGCCAGCGGTCAGTGCGAGGGCTGCGATAGCAGTGGTCAGAAGATTGCGGGTCATGATGAAGTCCTTTCATCAGCAGGTTAATTTCCAGCGGCACCATCTGGCGCCGATGACCCCGACATATGACCTCACCCGTCGCACAAAAGGCCGTTTTGGCCCCGCCCCGTGTTCACTCAAACACATACACACAGGGAACTCTCATCCAGTCCGGATTCCGTGAAGTGACTGGAATACAAAAGGAAACCGTATTTCTCGAAAGAAACCGGCACGATGGGCCGGATATAGAAACGGCCCCCTGAGGGGGCCGTTTTCGGTCAGAAGACTGCGTCGATCTTACGCGTCACGGCCCATCACGGGCTGCGGCGCCACGTCAACCGGCTGACGGTTGGTGTGGTCGATGACGTATTTCGCCTCTTCGCGGTTACCGTTGCGCAGCGCGTTCTGGATGCGGAACAGTTCAGCGGTGGTGTATTCAGCCGGGTTCAGGCCGAGCTGGGCTGCGATCTGCGCTTTGCCGGGGGTCACTTCACCAACAGCCGAGCCTTTGCTGGCCGAGGAGCTTTGCGACATCGACGGTGCGATGGAGCCGTAGCCGTCACCGCCAGCAGCGGCCAGCGAGGTGCTCAGGGCGAGGGCGAGGACCGAAGTCGTGATCAGCGTTTTCATTGTTACTCTCCTATACGAATACGCGTGTTGTGCTTCTCACCGAGAGCGAAGCGACAGGGGGAAGCGTCTGTGCCCTCGGCGATGAGGGGGATTTAGGACCGTTCGCATTCGCAGAAAACCACACTTTTCACACACAGTTCTGCGCATTTGCGCACGTTGAAAAATGACAGTTAAACGACAGAAGCGGCAGGCTCGCCCGTAGGCCCCCGCCACGCCCCCTTTCCCTATGCCGGCTTTCCGCATAGAAGGCGCCCAAACCCCTTATTCCAAACGAGGTCGACCATGGCGTCCTATCAATATGTCTATCACATGGATGGTGTCTCGAAGACCTATCCGGGTGGCAAGAAATGCTTCGAAAACATCCGCCTGTCCTTCCTGCCCGGCGTGAAGATCGGCGTCGTGGGCGTCAACGGCGCGGGTAAATCCACGCTGCTGCGCATCATGGCGGGAATCGACAAGGATTTCTCGGGCGAGGCCTGGGCCGCGAAAGGCGCGAAAGTCGGCTACCTCCCGCAGGAGCCCGATCTGGACCCGGCGCTGAACGTGCGCGGCAACGTCATGGAAGGCGTGGCCGCCAAGAAAGCCAAGCTGGAGCGTTTCAACGAGCTGGCGATGAACTACTCGGACGAGACCGCCGAGGAGATGGCCCAGCTGCAGGACGAGATCGACTCGGAAAACCTCTGGGATCTGGACAGCCAGGTCGACGTCGCGATGGAAGCCCTGCGCTGCCCGCCCGACGAGGCCGATGTCGAAACCCTCTCGGGCGGTGAGCGCCGCCGGGTCGCGCTGTGCAAGCTGCTGCTCGAAGCGCCCGACATGCTGCTGCTCGACGAACCGACCAACCACCTCGACGCGGAAACCATCGCCTGGCTGCAAAAGCACCTGATCGAATACAAGGGCACGATCCTCTGCGTCACGCACGACCGTTACTTCCTCGACGACATCACCTCGTGGATCCTCGAACTCGAGCGCGGCCGCGGCATCCCCTATGAGGGCAACTACTCCGCATGGCTGGAGCAGAAAGCCAAGCGCCTCGAGCAGGAAGCCCGCGAGGACAAGGCCAAGCAGAAAGTCCTCGAGAAGGAACTTCAGTGGATCCGCGCCGGCGCCAAAGCGCGTCAGGCGAAGTCCAAAGCGCGTATCTCGGCCTATGAGAAGATGGCGGACCAGTCCGAGCGCGAGCGCGTCGGCAAGGCCCAGATCATCATCCCGAACGGCCCGCGTCTGGGGGGCAAGGTGATCGAGGTCGAGGGCATCTCGAAACATTACGGCGACAAGCAACTGATCGAGAACCTGTCCTTCTCGATCCCGCCGGGCGCCATCGTCGGCGTGATCGGCCCGAACGGCGCCGGTAAATCCACGCTGTTCCGCATGATCACCGGTCAGGACAAGCCTGACACCGGCGAGATCACCGTCGGCGACACGGTCAAGCTGGCCTATGTCGACCAGTCGCGCGACGCGCTGGATGCGAACAAGACCGTCTGGGAGGAAATCTCCGGCGGGGCCGAGCTGATCGAACTGGGCGATGCGCAGGTCAACAGCCGTGCCTATTGCGGCGCGTTCAACTTCAAGGGCGGCGACCAGCAGAAGAAGGTGGGTCTGCTCTCGGGTGGTGAGCGCAACCGCGTCCACATGGCCAAGCTGCTGAAAGAAGGCGGCAACGTGCTGCTGCTCGACGAACCGACCAACGATCTGGACGTCGAAACCCTGCAGGCGCTGGAAGCCGCGATCGAAGACTTCGCCGGCAACGCGATCATCATCTCGCACGACCGCTTCTTCCTCGACCGCCTCTGCACCCACATCCTCGCCTTTGAGGGCGACGCCCATGTGGAATTCTTCGAGGGCAACTTCGAGGATTACGAGGAAGACAAGATCCGTCGCCTGGGTCCGGATGCCGTGGAGCCGAAACGGGTGAAGTATAAGAAGTTCAGCCGGTAAGCGAATGACGGTTCGCGCAAGATCACTTTTTGTTCTTGCGCGAATCGATTTTCCGCCTAAACCTAGTGGCACCCAATACCGTGGCGCACACGATGTGGATGCCCGTCTTGGTTAGCCCTTAGCGGGGCTGTGTGGGGCGCTAGCAGCGCCGCGCTAAGGCCGTCCGGCGGAACTCACGGCAATGCCGTGAACGATCCGAGCGGGGAGCGGTCGAACTGGCGAGCCGAGTGGCCATAACGCACGCCAAACCGCCATAAAGGGCGGTATAAAAATGCAGAGCGTGTTTTTCACGCTCACCCGGGTGAGCATCGCGCGAGGGATACCCCATGCGATTTTCATTCAAGATTGAGGGACGAGTTTCATATGCTGATGTAATCGGCACCATTTCTCTCGCCCTGACAATCATCGCACTTCTGGTGTAAGCGTCAGGCGGCTTCGGCCGCCTGATTGCACCCCCCAACCAAAACCACACACACCAGCCTCATCTCACCTCGCCCCTTGCGCGCCACCTTCCCCAGTTCCCCATTGCCATCTATAGTGTCTGGTAAGGGACAAGACACAAGACAAAGCGGGGATGGGACTTGGCGCATATCATCGTGATGGGCAACGAAAAGGGTGGGTCGGGGAAGTCCACCACCTCGATGCATGTGGCGACCGCCTTGGCGCGGATGGGATGGAAGGTGGGGGCGCTCGATCTCGATCTGCGGCAGCGCAGTTTCGGGCGCTATGTCGAGAACCGGCTGGCCTATATGGATCGCGAGGGGCTCGACCTGCCCTGCCCCGATTATCGCGAACTGCCCGAGGTGGACGCCTCGACGCTGGGTCCGGGCGAGAACCCCTATGACCACCGGCTGTCGACCGCCGTGGCCGAGATGGAGCCGTCCTGCGACTTCATCCTGATCGACTGCCCCGGCTCGCATACGCGGCTGTCTCAGGTCGCGCATTCGCTGGCCGATACGCTGGTCACGCCGCTCAATGACAGTTTCATCGATTTCGACCTGCTGGCGCGGATCGATCCGGTGACCTCGAAGGTAATCGGCCCCTCGATCTATTCCGAGATGGTCTGGTCGGCGCGGCAGCTGCGCGCAAAGGCGGGGCTGAAGCCGATCGACTGGATCGTGCTGCGCAACCGCGTGGGCGCTCAGCAAATGCATAACAAGCGCAAGGTGGGCGCGGCACTGGAGCAGCTCTCGAAGCGCATCGGCTTCCGCGTCTCGCCCGGCTTCTCCGAGCGGGTGATCTTCCGCGAGCTGTTCCCGCGCGGGCTGACGCTTCTGGACCTCAAGGACCTCGGCGTCGAGAGCCTCAATATCTCCAATGTGGCAGCCCGTCAGGAAGTGCGCGACCTGATGAAGGAGCTGGACCTGCCCGGCGTCGCGGTCGACTTCTGAGCCTCTCTCACGGCGCGACAGACCCCTGAGACAAACAAACGCCCGCTGGGAGTGACCCTCGGGCGTTTCGTTACTGGTACCGGTAGGCTGACTAAAGCGCGTGCTTTTACTGAGGCTTCGGCATCTCAGCGAAAGGCGATACGCGTCTGCGGCACGGTGCGGGCAACGAGCCGAGTTCTTTCATCCGCAGGTCGATCCGATCCTCGCGGCGCTTAAAGAGGCAAAAAAGGGCAGTCAGACAGCGCATTCCGTGTCTCCTTTGTATCGACGCCGTTTTGGCGTCACCCTTCGAGATTTCCGGCCAATTGAGGCGCTTCCGTGGCGCACTGTGGATATGTCAGTGGCGTTGTCGGGACGCTTTCACGGCCTCTTACGCGGCGATAGGACCATCGCAGTTTGCGATATCCGCGCCATTACGGGTCTTGCGCGACCAGCCAAGCGCTACGAAAAGTCCCAGCCCCGCCAGCATCATCCAGACCGAGGCCGGCAGCGGCACGGTGGCGGGCGTTTCCACCAACATCGCGATATCGTCGAGCGTCACATCGCTGCTGAACCCGACGAAGCCGCTCGCAGGCTCGAACGAGAATTGAAGCCCCAGCGTCGCGCCCTGGTTCGACTGCAGCAAGCTGGACAGGTCCAGGCTGACGGGCGTCGCGACCGTATTGAAAGAGTTCGAGTAGGCCGCATAGATCACATTGTTCAGGCTATCGAAGACCGAAAGCTGGAACAGCGGCGAGTTCGTCGAAAAGAACGTGTTACCGATCTGCGCCGTGAACGAGAACGTCGCGGCCAGCACCTGATCGGGCACGTCGAAATACTGGGTCAGCGAGGCCGTGCCCGCATATCGCGGATCGAAGGACACGTCGTAGGCGCCGCCAAGTGCCGGATGCCCGCGATTGCCCCGGTCGATCTCGAAGGTTTCGCCCCCGCTGTTCGCGCTGGTGCTCCAGCCCGACAGGTCGCCGGTCTCGAAATCCCCGTTGGTGATCAGATCGACCGTCACCGCCTGCGCGGCAGAGGCATAAAGGACGCTCGCCACCACAAGGGCGAGACAGCGTTTCGCAAAACTGGCAATCGGTAACAACATGACACGCTCGATCTCGATGGCGTCGCCCCGTTCTTGATGCGGAGACGACTTCGATACCTTTCATTAACCATCGGAATCGGGACGCACTGGGGCTCCACCGGGGCAATTTCACGATGGGCCGCCATGATGTCTC